>NZ_JBTMUR010000006.1:0-171845 GCF_054473855.1 Stenotrophomonas genospecies 3 | reverse complement strand
CGCGAGCATGGCGGTGATCGGCCGTGACCGCGAAACCGCTGCCGCCCAGCTGGAAAAAGCCGAGGCAGCGTGGATGGAACTGCTGGAGTCCTGACCGGTAGTGCCGGCCGCTGGCCGGCAGCGCGATGCGCCCACGACGATCAAGGGGTTGCCGGCCAGCGGCCGGCACTACCTACGCGCCCTGTGCCTGCAGCCATTCGCGGAAGCGCCTGGCCGGCTCACGTTCGGCACGCGATCGCAACCGCGTCAGCCAGTAGCGCCCCAGCTCCAGCGTGGTGCTGAACGGCTGCAGCAAACGGCCTTCAGCCAACTCCTGCTCGAACATGCGCAATGGCAGCAGCGCCACGCCGGCACCACCGACCGCGGCCATCGCGACCGTCAACGAGGAATCGAATACCGGCCCGCGCGCTTCCACGCCGCTGACCCCGGCCGCCTGCAGCCAGCGCGGCCATTCGTCGCTGCGGTAGGAGCGCAGCAGGGGCAGGGTGCCCAGGTCGCGTGGCTGTTTGAGCCGCCGCGCCAATGCTGGTGCGCACAGCGGTGCAAACGGCGCGTCGAGGATCGCCGTGCACGCCTGGCCCTGCCAGTCGCCATCACCGAAGCGGATCGCCAGGTCCAGGCCCTCGCCGGCCAGATCGATGCGGTTGTTGTGGGTCTGCAGTCGCAGCTCGATGTCCGGGTGCGCGGCCTCGAACGCAGCCAGCCGTGGCAGCAGCCAACCGGTGGCGAAGGTGCCGACCACGCCCAGCGTCAGTACTTCACGGGCCGGGCCACCGGTGTAGCGCGCGATGCTGGCCGAGATGCGCTCGAACGATTCGTTGAGCACCGGATACAGCGCCGCGCCCTCCTCGGTGAGCGCCACGCCGCGCGGCAGGCGATGGAACAGACGGATGCCGAGCCGGTCCTCCAGCCCGCGGATCTGGTGGCTCAGCGCGGCCTGGCTGACGCACAGCTCCAGCGCGGCACGGGTGAAGTTCTGGTGGCGTGCGGCCGCCTCGAAGGCACGCAGGGCGTTCAGCGGCAGGGTAGGGTGCAGCATCAGAGTAGTCGTGAGCCAGGGTGATGGCTGATCCTACCTTCCTAGTAGCCAGTTCAGAAGAATTAAAGGGTTGATTGCGACAGGCATTAATTCAGCTAATGCCTTCCGCTGATTTTTCGCGCTGGTCGCCTGCGTGCGAGGCTTCAATAATCGGGCGGTCCCCCAGGAGAACCCGCATGCTCGCCCGTCGCCGATTCCTGCAGTTCAGTGGTGCTGCCGTTGCTTCCTCGCTTGCCCTGCCGTTGCTGGCCCGTGCGGCGGGCAAGACCGCCGCCAGTGCACCGACCGATGCCGCCCTCACCGCCGCCACCGACTTCGCCGCGCTGGAGAAGGCGTGCGCCGGCCGCCTCGGCGTGACCCTGCTGGATACCGCCAGCGGCCGCCGCATCGGTCATCGCCAGGACGAGCGTTTCCCGATGTGCAGCACGTTCAAGAGCGTGCTGGCCGCCACCGTGCTCAGCCAGGCCGAGCGCAGGCCCGCGTTGCTGGACACGCGCGTGCCGGTGCGCGATGCCGACCTGCTCTCGCACGCGCCGGTCACCCGTCGCCACGCCGGCAAGGACATGACCGTGCGCGATCTGTGCCGTGCCACGATCATCACCAGCGACAACACTGCCGCCAACCTGCTGTTCGGCGTGGTCGGTGGCCCGCCCGCGGTGACTGCGTTCCTGCGCGCGAGCGGTGATGCGGTGAGCCGCAGTGATCGCCTGGAGCCGGAGCTGAACAGCTTTGCCAAGGGCGATCCGCGCGACACCACCACGCCGGCGGCGATGGCTGCGACCCTGCAGCGCGTGGTGCTGGGCGAGGTGCTGCAGCCGGCGTCGCGGCAGCAGCTGGCCGATTGGCTGATCGACAACGAAACCGGCGACGCCTGCCTGCGCGCGGGCCTGGGCAAGCGCTGGCGCGTCGGTGACAAGACCGGCAGCAACGGCGAGGACGCGCGCAACGACATCGCCGTGTTGTGGCCGCTGGCCGGCGGCACGCCCTGGGTGCTGACCGCCTACCTGCAGGCGGGTGCGATCAGCAACGAACAGCGTGCCACGGTGCTGGCGCAGGTAGGCCGCATCGCCGATCGGCTGATCGGTTGAGGTAACCGGGGTCATTCAGAAGTGGCTTGCCGGATCGGTTCGGCGCGCGCATCCTGCGCGCGTTCGAATCACACGGAAGTCCCCCATGAGCCATGAACTGATCTACCTGCTGCTGATCTTCGCGCTGCTGGTGATCCCACGCGCGCTGCAGCGTTTCAGCCTGCCCGCGCCGCTGACCTGCCTGCTGTTCGGCATCATCGGCATGCTCTGGCTGGGCGACCAGGCGCACGACGCGGTGATCGGTCTGTTGGCCACGCTGGGCATTTCCTCGCTGTTCCTGTTCGCCGGCCTGGAAGTGGATCTGCAGGCGCTGCGCCGTGGCATGTGGCCGCTGCTGGCGCATCTGGTGATCCGTACCGGCACGCTGTTCGGTGTGGGCTGGCTGGCCTGGCGCTACGCGGGGCTGCCGTGGCAGGCCGCCGGCCTGCTGGCGCTGGCGCTGCTGACGCCGTCCACCGGCTTCATCATGGATTCGCTGTCGCGGCTGGGCCTGAGCGAGGACGAGCGGTTCTGGGTGACCAGCAAGGCCATCGCTGGCGAACTGCTGGCGCTGGCGGCGTTGTTCATCGTGCTGCAGGCCGGCGACCCGGGCCACATGGCGCTGTCCAGCCTGGCGCTGCTGGCGATGATGATCGGCCTGCCGCTGCTGTTCATCGCGCTGGGCCGCTGGGTGGCGCCGCATGCGCCGGGCTCGGAGTTCTCGCTGCTGGTGATGGTGGGCATGGTCGCGGCCTACATCACCTATCTGCTGGGCGTGTATTACCTGGTCGGTGCGTTCATCGCCGGTCTGGTCGCGCGCCTGCTGCACCAGCGCATGCCGCTGCTGGCCTCGCATGAGAACCTGCACGCGCTGCGCCTGTTCGCTTCGTTCTTCGTGCCGTTCTATTTCTTCAATGCCGGCACCAAGGTGCCCAGCGAAGCACTCAGTTTCGAGGCGCTGGGGCTGGGCATCGTGATCACCCTGGTGGTGCTGCCGCTGCGCATCGGCGTGGTCTGGCTGCAGCGCCGGGTGATGTTCGGCGAGAGCTTCCGCAGCAGCCTGAGGGTCTCGCTGGCGCTGGCCCCGACCCTCATCTTCACCCTGGTGCTGGCCGCGATCATGCGCGAGCGCTTCCAGATTCCGGCGGTGCTGTTCGGTGCGCTGCTGCTGTATGCGGCGCTGACCACGCTGCTGCCGTCGCTGG
This sequence comes from Stenotrophomonas genospecies 3, assembly GCF_054473855.1. Lineage (NCBI taxonomy): Bacteria > Pseudomonadati > Pseudomonadota > Gammaproteobacteria > Lysobacterales > Lysobacteraceae > Stenotrophomonas > Stenotrophomonas genospecies 3. The sequence continues at coordinate 168,534 of NZ_JBTMUR010000006.1, read as the reverse complement.
TGTTCCGCACGCCGTTCGATGTCGATCCGGTTGAACAGGAACCTGCGGGTGAAGGCGAAGCCGCGCCGGTGGCGGCCACCGAAACGCTGCCAGCGGCATCTTCAGTCGATCGCTGAGTGGATGCTGGGCGTGCGGTTTGCGCACTTCGGCCATGGCCGTTAGGGTTGGGGCATGAAACTGCCTGCCGTTGTCACCGCTTCCGCCCTCCTGCTCAGCCTTGCTGCGTGTTCGCAGCGCTCCGATACGGTCGCCCATGATCTGGCGACCGCACCGGCCGATGCCTTCATGGCCGCCATCGCCGCGCATTGCGGCCAGGCTTACGCCGGCAATGTGGTGGAGGACACGCCGGCACCAACCGGCAAGGATCCGTTCGCCGGGCAGCGCCTGGTCATGCATGTGCGCGGCTGTGCCGATCCGGCGCACGAGCTGCGCATCCCGTTCCATGTCGGCGATGACCACTCGCGGACCTGGGTGCTGACCCGTACGGAAACCGGCCTGCGCCTGAAGCACGACCATCGCCACGAAGACGGCAGCCCCGACGCGATCACCCTCTACGGTGGCGACAGCACGCCGCCGGGCACCGCCGAGCGCCAGCAGTTCCCCGCCGACGCCGATTCGGTGGCGATGTTCCGCCGCGCCGACATGCTGGCCTCCACGCACAACACCTGGGCGATGGAGATTGATCCCGACCAGACCTTTGTCTACGAGCTGACCCGCCCGGAGGGCCGCCGCTTCCGCGTGCAGTTCGACCTGAGCAAGCCGGTTGCCCTGCCGCCTGCACCGTGGGGCGACGACAAAGCGTCCGCCCCGTGATCCCAGGGTCGGATTCCTCCTGCGGAGGGCCTCGACCCCAGAAAGGCCCTCAGTAGATCCACACCATGCGTGGATGCGGGATACCGGACCGGGATCAGAGCCCTGGCCGTCGGCAAGGGATCCGGCCGTGTGCTTACCGCGTACCGAAACGCGCGCGGCAGCCGTTGCTCACCCACACCTGGCCACGTGAGTAGCCCCAGCTGCGCCCTTCCTGGCAGGCACTGCCGGACAGCTGCTGCTGCAGCACCGGGCGGCCCTGGCGCTCATCCCAGTCGCAGGTCTGCGAGCGGTTGTTGTTGCTGCTGCAGGTAACTGAGTAGTTTCTGTTGCCGCCGCCCCAGCCACTGCCACCACCGCCCCAGCCGCGGGCTTCGGCGAATTCGGCACGGCAGCCGCCACTGACCCAGACCGCGCCGTTGCGCACGCCCCAGGTGCGCCCTTCGTTGCAGGGGCTGCCGGACAGCTGGCGGACCAGGCGGGCATTGCGCCAGCCGACCGGGCAGCTGCGCTCGCGGTTGTTCTGGCTCTCGCAGCGGATGGTCTCGCCGGGCCGGCCGTTGTTGCCGCCCCAGCCACCGCCATTGCCGCCGCCCCAGCCACCGCGGGCCTCGACGAATTCCGCGCGGCAACCGTTGGTGACCCAGATGCTGCCGTTACGGCTGCCCCAGGTGCGTCCTTCATCGCAGTCCGAGCCGGACAGCTGGCGCACCAGCTGCGCATTGCGCCAGCCGGTGTTGCAGACCCGTTCGCGGTTGTTCTGGCTTTCGCAGCGGACCACGCCGCTCTGCGCATGCGCGGAAGGGGCGGGCAGGGCAAGGGTGCCCGCGGCACCCAGGCTGAGGGTTACGGCCAGGCTGGCCAGGGACAGCGGTTTCATGGCGGCATCCCATACGGTGGCAGGTGCCCGACTATAGGGAGGGGGGCGATCAAGCCGGTGTGACTGGCCGGATTTGCCCCGGCCGGGGCCTCGGCCGCAGAATACGAGGCTTTCCGGCCCCCATCCGGTGCCGGCGTTCTCCAGCGGAGCTTCCCCCCATGCGTACCCACTTCTGCGGCCTGGTCGATGAGACCCTGATTGGCCAGACTGTCACCCTCGCCGGCTGGACCGACGTGGCCCGTAACCAGGGCGGCGTCTGCTTCATCGATCTTCGAGATCATGAAGGCATCGTGCAGGTGACCGTGGAAGTCGACAACGCCGACGTGTTCGCCGTGGCCGCGTCGCTGGGCTACGAGGACGTGCTGCAGGTGGAAGGCGTCGTGCGTGCCCGCCACGCGGTGAACGACAAGATGCGCACCGGCAAGGTTGAAGTGATCGCCACCGCCATCACCGTGCTGAACAAGGCCGCGCCGCTGCCGTTCCACGCCCACGAGAATCCGGGCGAGGAAACCCGCCTGAAGTACCGCTACCTGGACCTGCGCCGCCCGGAAATGCAGCGCATGCAGCGCACCCGCATCAAGCTGGTGCAGGCCCTGCGCCGCCATCTGGACGAAAAGGGCTTCCAGGACATCGAGACCCCGATCCTGACCAAGGCCACCCCGGAAGGCGCGCGCGATTTCCTGGTGCCGGCGCGCATGCATCCGGGCGAGTTCTACGCCCTGCCGCAGAGCCCGCAGCTGTTCAAGCAGATCCTGATGGTGGCCGGCTTCGACCGCTACTACCAGATCGCGCGCTGCTTCCGCGACGAGGCCCTGCGTGCCGACCGCCAGCTGGAATTCACCCAGCTGGACATGGAATTCGCCTTCGTCCGCGAGCGCGACGTGCAGGATTTCGTCGAGGACATGATCCGCGCCATCTTCAAGGAAGTGGTCGACGTCCAGCTGGATGCCAGCTTCCCGCGCATGACCTGGGCCGAGGCAATGCGTCGCTACGGCTCGGACAAGCCGGACCTGCGCATCGCGCTGGAGCTGGTCGACGTGGCCGAGCTGGTCAAGGACAGCGAGTTCGCCGTGTTCACCGGCCCGGCCAATGACGCCGAAGGCCGCGTTGCCGCGCTGCGCATCCCGGGCGGTGCGTCGCTGTCGCGCAAGCAGATCGACGAATACGCCACGCATGCCGCCAAGTACGGCGCCAAGGGCCTGGCCTACATCAAGATCGCCGACAACGGCGAAATCAGCTCGCCGATCCAGAAGTTCTTCAGCGAGGAATCCTTCGCCGCGCTGGTCGCCCATGTCGGCGCCGGTAACGGTGACATCGTGTTCTTCGGCGCCGGTGGCTACAACAAGGTCTCCGACTTCATGGGCGCGCTGCGCCTGAAGGCCGGCAAGGACTTCGGCCTGGTCGCCGACGGCTGGGCACCGCTGTGGGTCACCGACTTCCCGATGTTCGAGTGGGACGAGGAAGAACAGCGCTACGTCGCCCTGCATCACCCCTTCACCGCACCGGCCGTGGACGACATCGCCGACCTGCGCGCCAATGCCCGTACCGCCGTTTCGCGCGGCTACGACATGGTGCTCAATGGCAATGAAATCGGCGGCGGTTCGATCCGTATCCATCGTCCGGACATGCAGAGCGCGGTGTTCGAACTGCTCGGCATCGGCGCCGAGGAAGCCCGCGCCAAGTTCGGCTTCCTGCTCGACGCGCTGAACTACGGCGCGCCGCCGCACGGTGGCATCGCCTTCGGCATCGACCGCATCGCCGCGCTGATGGCCGGCACCGAGTCGATCCGCGACGTCATCCCGTTCCCGAAGACCACCGGTGCACAGGATCTGATGACCGACGCGCCGTCGCCGATCGTCGACGCGCAGCTGGCCGAAGTGCACATCCAGGTTCGCCCCAAGACCAACTGATCAGGAGATCCAGGCAATGACCGAGTTTGCGTTTTCGCTGGAGTGGGAAAAGCTGGGCAATGAAGGCTCCGAGGCCACCCTGGTCACCGAGCGTGCGCGCGTGTTCGGTGGTTGGCTGGTTCGCGTCGGTACCAATCCGGCGGCGATGGCCCTGACCTTCGTCGCCGACGGCGAGGGCCGTTGGGACGGTGAAGACTTCGGCGTCGAGGATTACGAGGACGACGAAGAGGAAGAGTACGACGAGGACGAGGAAGGCGAAGAAGAGGACGAGGACGAAGAGGAATACGAGGAAGAGGACGAGGAAGAAGAAGCGGAATCGGAATCGCCTGAAAAGGCTTGACCCGCGCTTCGCCCTGACGTCAACTTCCTGCATGTATTCGATCCGCCGCGCCACCGTGGACGACGCGCCGACCCTGTCGGCGCTGGCTGCCCGCACGTTCACCGAAACCTTCGGCCATCTGTATCCGCCGCAGGACCTGCAGGCCTTCCTTGAGGAGGCCTACACGGTCGAGCGCCAGCGCGTGATCCTGGCCCACCCGGATTACGCGGTGTGGCTGCTGGAGCTGGATGGGGAGGCGGTCGGCCATGCCGCCGCCGGCCCCTGTGGCTTGCCGCACCCGGACGTGAAGCCCGGTGACGGCGAACTCAAGCGGCTGTACCTGATCAAGACGCAGCAGAGCTGCGGCTGGGGCAGCCGCCTGCTGGAAACCGCGCTGGCCTGGCTGGAACACGAAGGCCCGCGCACGCTGTGGCTGGGCGTGTGGTCGGAGAACTTCGGCGCACAGCGTTTCTACGCCCGCTATGGATTCGAGAAGGCCGGCGAGTACCTGTTCCCGGTCGGTGACACCCAGGACCTCGAGTTCATCCTGCGCCGCGCACCGCGCGCGACCTGACGTTCACCGCCGCTTGCTGCGCGCGCGTGTTCAATCACCGTACGTTTCCGCCCCGCTGACCGCCAGGCTGTTTGCATGACTCCCCCCGTATTGCTGCTGCATGGCATCTGGAATGCCCGTGCCTGGGTCGGGCCGCTGGCCTGGCGCCTGCGCGCGCGTGGTTTCCAGGTGCACGCGTTCGGTTACTCCTCGGTGTTTGGTGGCCCCGACGTGGCCGTGCCGCAGCTGCTGGAGCGGCTGGCCGATGCCGGCCCGTTGTCGCTGGTCGGCCACAGCCTGGGGGGATTGCTGGCGCTGGAGGCCTTGCGCCGCCAGCCGCAGCTGGATGTGCAGCGCGTGGTCTGCCTGGGCTCGCCGCTGCGCGGCAGTGGCACTGCGCGTTCGCTGTCCGAGCACGGCTGGGGCCTGGCGTTGGGGCGCAGCAGCGATCTGCTGCTCGATGGCCTGCCGGACTGGCAGGGCAGGGCCGAGGTTGGCCTGATCGCCGGTTCGGTGCCGCACGGCCTAGGCAGCCTGCTGGGCGCCATCGACGACGCCTCCGACGGTACCGTGGCCCTGGCCGAGACACGCCTGCCGGGCCTGGCCGACCATTGCGTGGTACGTACCAGCCACAGTGGCCTGGTGGTATCGCCCGATGCCGCGCGGCAGACCGCGCATTTCCTGCGCCACGGCCAGTTCGATCACAGCCGCGACGCCGCCGCTGCATGATTGAGTGGGTGCGACGGGCCTGCCTCGGTGGGTGCGAACCGTTGGTTCGCACGCTCTCCGCCGGGCATGACCTGGCGGCATCCCTCCGCCCTAGACACGGTTGCCGCCCCCGATCAGGTAGAATCCGCGCCTTGATCCTGAAGCAGCCAGACGGTAGCACCCATGGGTAGAGGCCCCTCCATCGAAGCCCGCAAGAACGCGTCCGACGCGAAGCGCGGCAAGATTTTCACCAAGATCATCCGCGAGATCGGCGTTGCCGCGCGCGGCGGTGGAGGCGACCCCAACAACAATCCGCGCCTGCGTGTGGCCGTGGACAAGGGCCTGGCCGTGAACATGTCCAAGGACGTGATCGAGCGCGCCATCAAGAAGGCTACCGGCGAACTGGAAGGCGTCGATTACGAGGAAATCCGCTACGAGGGCTACGCCCCGGGTGGCGTGGCCGTGATCGTCGACTGCCTGACCGACAACCGCGTGCGCACGGTGGCCGATGTCCGCCATGCGTTCAGCAAGTGCGGCGGCAACATGGGCACCGAAGGCTCGGTCGCCTTCATGTTCAAGCGCCTGGGCGTGCTCAGCTTCGCCCCGGGTGCCGACGAGGAAGCCATCACCGAAGCGGCCATCGAGGCCGGCGCCGATGACATCGTGGTCTACCCGGACGACGGCTCGATCGACGTGGTCACCAGCCCTGACGCGTTCAACGCGGTCAAGGATGCGATGGCCGCCGCTGGCCATGTCGCCGACCACGCCGAAATCACCTTCCGCGCGGACAACGACATCAAGGTCGAGGGCGAGGTTGCCCTGCAGGTCAAGAAGCTGCTGGACATGCTTGAAGACCTGGACGACGTGCAGGACGTGTACTCCAACGCCGAACTCGGCGCCGACGCCTACGCCTGAGCCGTCCTTGACGGCCTGGGCGCGGGCCGTTGAACGGTCACCGCGGACAGTCATGAGCCCATACGCCTGCCAGCGCCTCCCGTTCCGCCCCGCCAGGAGTGCAGCATGACCCGCATCCTCGGCATCGACCCCGGTTCGCAGCGGACCGGGGTCGGCATCATTGATGTCGACGCCACCGGCCGCGTCAGCCACGTGCACCACCAGCCGCTGGTGCTGCTCGGCGCCGACGATTTCCCGCAGCGCATGAAGCTGCTGGTGCTGGGCCTGGCTGACCTGTGCCGCGAGTACCAGCCGCAGGAAGTGGCCATCGAACGCGTGTTCATGGCGCGCAACCCCGATTCGGCGCTGAAGCTGGGCCAGGCCCGTGGCGCGGCGATTTCCGCCGTGGTGCTGCGTGACCTGCCGGTGCACGAATACGCCGCCAGCGAGATCAAGCTGGCGGTGGTCGGACGCGGTGGCGCCGAAAAGCAACAGGTTCAACACATGGTCGGGCTCATGCTCAACCTGAAAACCAAGCTGCAGGCCGACGCGGCCGACGCGTTGGCAGTGGCGATCACCCATGCCCACGTAAGGGCAACGGCCAACCGCCTGGGGCTCAGTGCCCGCCAGGCGTGGGGCCGCAAATGAGGAGCTGCACGCAATGATCGGTCGACTGCGCGGCATCGTCGCCTACAAGGCGCCGCCGTGGCTGGTGGTGGACGTGAACGGAGTGGGCTACGAGCTGGAGGCGCCGATGAGCACCTTCTACGACCTGCCCGAGCTCGGCCGCGAGGTTACCCTGTACACCCATTACTCGCAGAAGGAAGACAGCGTCTCGCTGTACGGCTTCCTGCGCGAAGGTGAGCGGCGCCTGTTCCGCGACGTGCAGAAGGTCAGTGGCATCGGCGCGAAGATCGCGCTGGCCGTGCTGTCCGGCGTCACCGTCGAGGAATTCGCGCGCATGGTCCAGGCCGGTGACATCACCGCGCTGACCCGCATTCCGGGCATCGGCAAGAAGACCGCCGAGCGCATGGTGCTGGAGCTGCGTGACCGCGCGGCGCAGTTCGGTGCCGGCGGCGCGCTGCCGACCGGCAGCGGCCCGGCCCCGGCCGATCCGCTGTCCGATGCCACCGTGGCCCTGCAGCAGCTGGGCTACAAGCCGGCCGAAGCGGCGCGCATGGCCCGCGATGCCTTCAACGAAGGTGACGAAGTGGCCACCGTGATCCGCAAGGCGCTGCAGTCGGCACTGCGCTGACCCGCCTTCCTTTCCCCAACCCACCGCCTGAGCTTCGCCAGGAGTCCCATGTCCAGCAGTCAAACCCCGCACGCGGCCGCCCCAGGCGGTCATGGTCACGCCCCTCCAGCCGGAGGCCTGGCGCTGATCATCGGTGCGATCGGCGTGGTCTTCGGCGATATCGGTACCAGCCCGCTGTACACCCTGAAGGAGGCGTTCTCGCCGCACTACGGGCTCAACAGTGACCACGACACCGTTCTGGGCGTGCTGTCGCTGGCGTTCTGGGCGTTGAACATCGTGGTCACGCTGAAGTACGTGACCATCATCATGCGCGCCGACAACGACGGCGAGGGCGGCATCATGGCGCTGATGGCGCTGACCCAGCGCACGCTGCGCAACGGGTCGCGCTCGGCCTATGTGGTCGGCATCCTCGGCATCTTCGGTGCCTCGCTGTTCTTCGGTGATGGCGTGATCACCCCGGCGATCTCCGTGCTTGGCGCGGTCGAGGGCCTGGAGGTGGCCGCGCCCGGCCTGCATGCCTTCATCGTGCCGATCACGGTGGTGGTGCTGCTGATGGTGTTTGCCGCGCAGCGCTTCGGTACCGAAAAAATCGGCAAGGCATTCGGCCCGATCACCTCGGTCTGGTTCATCTCGCTGGCGGCGATCGGCATCTACAACATCGTCGACGCACCGGAAGTGCTGAAAGCCTTCAACCCGTGGTGGGCGATCCGCTTCTTCATGGAACACAGCTGGCACGGCATCTTCATCCTTGGCGCGGTGGTGCTGGCGGTGACCGGTGGCGAGGCGCTGTACGCCGACATGGGTCACTTCGGCGCCAAACCCATCCGCCACGCCTGGTATTTCTTCGTGCTGCCGTGCCTGGTGCTGAACTACCTGGGGCAGGGCGCACTGGTGCTCAACCACCCCGAGGCGCTGAAGAACCCGTTCTTCGAGGCGGTGCCGCCGTGGGCGCTGTACCCGATGATCATCCTGGCCACGATGGCGGCGGTGATCGCGTCGCAGTCGGTCATCACCGGTGCGTTCTCGGTCTCGCGCCAGGCCATGCAGCTGGGTTACATCCCGCGCATGCGGATCAAGCACACCTCGCACGACACCATCGGCCAGATCTACATCCCGGGCATCAACTGGGGTATCGCGGTGATGGTGATCGGCCTGGTGCTGGCCTTCCGCAGCTCGTCGAACCTGGCCGTGGCCTACGGCATCTCGGTGTCGGCCACCATGCTGATCGACACCCTGCTGCTGGCCCTGGTCGCGCGTTCGCTGTGGCCGAAGGCCCGCAAGTGGATACTGCCGCTGTGCGTGGTGTTTTTCATCATCGACCTCGGCTTCGTCATCGCCAACGGCGCCAAGCTGCTGCAGGGCGCCTGGTTCCCGGTGGTGCTGGGCATCTTCCTGTTCACCATGATGCGCACCTGGCGCCGTGGCCGCGAGCTGCTGCGCGACGAGATCCGAAAGGACGGCATCCGCCTGGACACCTTCCTGCCAGGCCTGATGCTGGCGCCGCCGGTGCGCGTGCCGGGCACCGCCGTGTTCCTCACTGCCGACCCGACCGTGGCCCCGCATGCGCTGATGCACAACCTCAAGCACAACAAGGTGCTGCACGAGCGCAACGTGTTCCTGCACGTGGAAACCCTGCCCATTCCCTATGCGATGGAAGGGCAGCGGCTGAAGATCGAATCGGTGGGCGACGAGTTCTACCGCGTCTACGTGCGCTTCGGTTTCATGGAGACCCCGGACGTGCCGCTGGCGCTGATGCGCTCGTGCGACCACGGCGGCATCTACTTCGACCCGATGGACACCACCTTCTTCGCCAGCCGCGAAACCATCGTCGCCACCGCCAACCGTGGCATGCCGATCTGGCGTGACAAGCTGTTCGCGCTGATGCACAGGAACGCCGCTCCGGCGACCGGGTTCTTCCGGATTCCGGGCAACAGATTGGTGGAACTGGGCGCGCAGGTGGAGATTTAATCTCCACCTGCGCTACGTCCCACGATTTGCTGCGCAAACCGTGGGTCCCGCGCGCATTCCACCTTATCCCCGCGCCTGTCGGCGCGCCCCCTTGAAACGCAGGCGCCTTGGGCGCCGGCGTTCCGCGCATTCCACCTTATCCCCCCGCCTGTCGGCGCGCCCCCTTGAACAACAAGGGGGCTCCACTTGCGGAGATGCCGCGCGCTTGAAGCTTGGCCCACTCTGCTCTCCAGTTTCCTCCACGCCTGGATCTACCGTGCCGACCAACGGTCGGCACCCACCAAAGCAGAACGCCGTTCCGACAGGCCGCAGGAAACTGTCGAAGGCGGGGTGGGTCCGGTTGCGGGGGCGTGAGCCGCATGGGCCCGAGGCATGCCTCGGGCGGGTTGGGCAGGACGCCCAACCCCGGTCTTGCCGTGTGCGCAGGATTGCGCACACGAGCAAGCGGCGATCGAGCTTACATGGGTGAGGGCGCTTTGCTTGCGAAGCACTGCTTCGCAAGCGCCCGAACGCACAGCCGCCAGCGGCTGGGCCGGGCCCCGGAGGGGTACTTGCAGCGTCCCCCGCAAGCGGACCCACCCCGCCATTCCCCAGGAAGCCCGCTTCGGCTGTTGCTCTGGATGTTGCCGTTGCCGTTGCCTCTGCGGGTGCCGGGCGCAGCCCGGCCGAAACCCGCGCTTTTGCCGCATAATCAGCACATGACCGACGACCGCATCATCGGCGCCGGCGCCACCCGCGAGGATGACGCCGCCGACGCCAGCATCCGCCCCAAGCGCCTTGCCGACTACCTCGGCCAGGTGCCGGTGCGCGAGCAGATGGAGATCTACATCCAGGCGGCCAAGGGGCGCGGCGACGCGCTCGACCACGTGCTGATCTTCGGGCCGCCCGGCCTGGGCAAGACCACCCTCAGCCATGTCATCGCCAACGAACTGGGCGTGGCCCTGCGGGTCACTTCCGGCCCGGTGATCGAGAAGGCCGGCGACCTCGCCGCGCTGCTGACCAACCTGCAGCCGCACGATGTGCTGTTCATCGACGAGATCCATCGCCTGTCGCCGGTGGTGGAAGAAGTGTTGTACCCGGCGATGGAAGATTTCCAGATCGACATCATGATCGGCGAGGGCCCCGCCGCCCGCTCGATCAAGATCGACCTGCCGCCGTTCACCCTGATCGGTGCCACCACCCGTGCTGGCCTGCTGACCGCGCCGTTGCGCGACCGCTTCGGCATCGTCCAGCGCCTGGAGTTCTACAGCGTCGAGGAGCTGACCCGGATCGTGCGCCGCTCGGCAGCCATCCTGGCCATCGACTGCACCGCCGATGGCGCCGGCGAGATCGCACGCCGCGCGCGTGGCACCCCGCGTATCGCCAACCGCCTGCTGCGCCGCGTGCGCGACTATGCGCAGGTGAAGGCCGGCGGCCACATCGACGAGGCCGTGGCCCAGGCTGCGATGAAGATGCTCAAGGTTGACCCGGAAGGCTTCGACGAGCTTGACCGGCGCCTGCTCAAGACCATGGTCGACTACTTCGATGGCGGCCCGGTCGGCATCGAATCGCTGGCCGCGGCGCTGTCTGAAGAGCGCGGCACGCTGGAAGACGTGGTCGAGCCGTACCTGATCCAGCAGGGCTTCCTGGTGCGCACCGCGCGTGGCCGCATGGCCACCCACAAGGCCTACCGGCACATGGGCCTGAAGCCGAAGAACCCGCCGCAGGACCTGTTCGCGGAGGTTCCCGATGTCGGTTGAGCCCCGATTCAGTTGGCCGACACGCATTTACTGGGAAGATACCGACGCAGGTGGCGTGGTCTACCACGCCCGCTACGTGGCCTTCATGGAACGGGCCCGGACCGAATGGATGCGTGCGCTGGGCTACGGCCAGGAGCGCATGCGCGCCGAGCACGGGATGGTCTTCGCGGTGCGCTCGATGCAGATGGATTTCATCAGGCCGGCACGGCTGGATGACACCCTGCAGGTGAGTGCCCGCCTGGTCCAGCTGAAGAAGGCCAGCATGGTCTTCGACCAGCAGATCCTGCGCGACGGCGAATTGCTGCTGTCGGCGCAGGTCCGCATCGCCGCACTGGACGCGGCCAGTTTCCGCCCGCGTGGCATGGACGAGGCCGTCCTTGCCGCGCTGCAACCCCACCTCCACCCCGAATCCGAACACTGAGGAACAACGGATGATCGCAACGCTCCTGGCCCTGCAGGCCACGGTCACCGAGGCACTGCCGGCCGATGTCAGCAATGCCGCGACACAGACCCTTGCCCAGGCCACCACTGGCGGCGGCATCAACTACCTCGAACTGATGGCCAAGGCCAGCCTGCCGGTGAAGATCATCGTGCTGCTGCTGCTGGTCGGCTCGTTCGTCAGCTGGGTGATCATTTTCCGCAAGGCCCGCGTGTTCAAGCAGGCCACCCGCGAAGCCGACGAGTTCGAGAACCGCTTCTGGTCCGGTGCGGACCTGGGCAAGCTGTACAGCTCGGCCACCGACCGCAGCCGCAATGTCGGCGGCCTGGAAGCCATCTTCGAAGCCGGCTTCCGCGAGTACACCCGCCTGCGCGACAAGCGCCGCCTGGACGGTCGCGCCCAGTTGGAAGGCGCACAGCGTGCCATGCGCACCACTTACACCCGCGAAGTGGACCAGCTTGAGCGCAACCTGGAACTGCTGGCCAACATCGGCTCGACCGCGCCTTACGTGGGCCTGGTCGGTACCGTGTTCGGCATCATGGTGACCATGCACGACATGATCAGCAGCGGTGCGCAGGCCGGCATCGCCGCCGTCGCGCCGGGCATCTCCGAGGCACTGTTCGCCACCGCCATCGGCCTGTTCGTGGCGATCCCGGCGGTGTGGGCCTACAACCGCTTCACCACGCGCGTGGAGCGCATGTCGGTGCGGTTCGAGACCTTCGCCGAAGAGTTCAGCTCCATCCTGCAGCGCCAGAGCGCTGGCGACGAGTAAGCGCCTGACCCGGGAGTCCAAGCCATGTCCGCTGCCATCGGTCGCCGCAAGCGCCGCAAGCTGAAATCGGAAATCAACGTCGTTCCCTACATCGACGTCATGCTGGTGCTGCTGATCATCTTCATGGTCACCGCACCGCTGCTCACCCTGAGCTTCGACGTCGACCTGCCGCAGTCCAACGCCAAGGCGCTGGAGAGCAAGCAGGATCCGGTGATCGTCTCGGTGCGCCAGGACGGCCAGCTCAGCCTGAAGCTGCCCGACGCCAAGGACCCGACCGCCGTGTCGGCCGAGGAACTGGAAGGCCGTCTGGCCGGCATCGTCGCCCAGGACAAGGGCGTGCGCGTGATCGTCGCCGCCGACCGCGCCGTGGCCTATGAAAAGGTCATTGCTGCAATGGATGTGATCAAGCGCGCCAAGGTAGACAAGGTAGGCCTGGCCACCGATGCACGCTGACGCCCTGCCACCCCCGCATCAGCGCGAACCCGGCTGGGGCCTGCCCCTGGCGCTGGCGTTGCTGGTGCACCTGCTGGTCGCGCTGGTGTTCATCGTGGCCTGGTTCTGGTCGCCCGAGCGCAACACCGATGCCGCCGCCGGCGACCCCTCGGTCGAGGCCAGCCTGGCGCTGTCCGCGTCCGAGGCCTCCGCCGCACGCCAGGCCCTGCGCCAGTCGGAAAAGCTGGAAGACCTGCCGCCGCCGGTGGCCGAGCCGATCCCGGTGCCGGAAGACACCATCCCGCCGCCGCAGCCGATTCCCGAGCCGCGCCCGCAGGACGCCCCCACGCCCCAGCAGCAACAGGCGCAGGAGCGTGTCGCGCAGCCGGACACCAAGGACCAGGAAGCGGTGAGCGCGCTGGCCATCTCGCAGGAGAAGGCCAAGCAGGAACAGGAAGCCAAGCGCCGCCAGGAACAGATCGACCTGACCGAACGCAAGCGCCAGGAAGAAGCGGAACAGAAGCTGCGCCTGGCCAAGCAGCAGGAAGCGGACGAAAAGAAGAAGCAGGCCGAGCAGGAGCGCGTGGCGGCTGACAAGGCCGAGGCCGAGAAGCAGAAGAAGATCGCCGAGATCCGCGCCCGCCGCGAGCAGGCCGAGAAGGAAGCCAAGCTGGCCGAGCAGAAGCTGCGCCAGGTGGCAGCCGCGCGTAATGCTGCCGGCAGTGCCGCTGCCGGTTCCAGCGGTGCCTCCCAGCCGGCTGCCGGTGGCGGTGGCAATAGCGATGATCTTTCGGCCAAGTACGCGGCCGCGATCCAGGCCAAGGTGCTGTCGCAGTGGGTGCGCCCGGATACGGTGCCGCTCGGCCAGCGTTGCCAGATCACCATCACCCAGATTCCGGGGGGCACGGTGATGCAGGCCAAGGTCAGCCCGAACTGCCCGTACGACGAGGCCGGCAAGCGTTCGATCGAGGCCGCCGTGCTCAACGCGCAGCCGCTGCCGTACCGCGGCTTCGAGTCTGTGTTCGCACGCACGCTCAACTTCACCTTTACCGCCCAGGATCGCTGAGGCGGGCAGGGCTGGGTGGCCATCGGGCCACCTGCGCCCACGGATGTCGCGCCTGCCTCTGGCGGGCCCGGTTTCGACCGGGCAGGCTGGGGGCTGCTGTGGAATACCACCCTGCGGGGCGGTGTGGCCGGGGCAGGCGGTGCGATGTTAGCCACGACGTTAACGGTGCGTGAGAGGACGGGCTGGAACTGACCCGGAATTCACGTACCCTTGGTTCATGATTGCGAAGCGGTTCACTCCCGCTTTGTTATCCCTCGTTCCGGTTTCCCCCTATTGAGCGCTCCATGAAAAAGATGCCTCGCTGGCTTGCCGTGTTTGCGGCCCTGTTGCTGCCCTTTGCTGCCGTCGCGCAGCAGAAGGGGCTGGATATCGACATCATCGGCGGCAATGCCTCCGCGCTGCCGATCACCATCGTGCCGATGCCCTACCAGGGTTCGGCGGCTGCACCGCAGACCGACGTCGCCGGCGTGGTCCGCGCCGACCTCGAGCGTTCGGGCCAGTTCCGCACGCTGCCGGAAGCACAGATCGTCGAAAAGCCCGTGAGGGGCGGCGACATCCAGTTCGCCACCTGGCGCGCGCTGAAGCAGAACTACATCGTGGTCGGCCGCGTGCTCGACGCCGGTGCCGGCGCCTACCGTGTCGAGTACGAACTGTTCGACGTACCGAAGGGCGAGCGCCTGCTGGGCCTGGCGATGACCGCCCGTGGCAACGCCATGCGTGACGTCGCCCACCAGATGGCCGACGCCATCTACGAGAAGATCACCGGTGTCCGTGGCGCCTTCTGGACCCGCATCGCCTACGTGACCGCCAGCGGCAAGGGCGACGCCATGCGCTACGCGCTGATGGTGGCCGACTCCGATGGCTACAACCCGCAGACCATCGTGCGTTCGGCCGAGCCGCTGCTGTCGCCGTCGTGGAGCCCGGATGGCAGCAAGCTGGCCTACGTCAGCTTCGAGCGTGGCAATTCGGCCATCTACATCCAGAACATCGGCACCGGTGCGCGTGAGCTGGTCACCAGCTTCCGCGGCATCAACAGCGCCCCGGCGTTCTCGCCGGACGGCCGCAAGCTGGCCCTGACCCTGTCGCGTTCGGGTAACCCGGAAATCTACGTGATGGACTTGGGCAGCAAGCAGCTGACCCAGCTGACCAACCACTTCGCCATCGATACCGAGCCGACCTGGGCACCGGACGGCAGCGCGGTGTACTTCACCTCCGACCGCGGCGGCCGTCCGCAGGTCTACAAGGTCGGTGCGGGCGGCGGCAGCGCCGAGCGCGTGACCTTCCAGGGCAACTACAATGCCAAGCCCTCGGTGTCCTACGATGGCAAGAAGATCGCCGTCGCCCAGGGCTCGGGCAACAGCTACAAGATCGCGATGATGGACAGCTCGCTGGGTTCGCCCCGCTGGAGCACGCTGTCCCCGGGTTCGCTGGATGAATCTCCGAGCTTTGCGCCCAACGCAAGCATGGTGTTGTACGCCGCCCGCGAGGGTGGCCGTGGTGTGCTGTACGCCGTTTCTGCCGATGCGCGCGTGCGCCAGCGGTTGGTTCTGGCTGACGGAGATGTGCGCGAACCGGCATGGTCCCCATACCGTACCCAGCGCTAAAAGAGTGTTAATATTTTCGCTGTCTTGAACCCCTCATCGGCCTAGGAGCCACAAAGGTATCGCCATGAACAAGTCCACCCGCGTTCTGCTTGTTTCCCTGCTGTCTGTGGCCGTCCTGGCCGGTTGCTCGAAGAAGGTGAAGGAAGAGCCGGCAGCCCCGGTTGACACCGGCACCTCGACCACCACCCCGACCGCTCCGTCGACCTCCGGCCTGTACGGCCCGGGCGACCTGGACACCGACGCTTGCCTGCGCCAGCGCGTTGTCTACTTCGACCTGGACAAGGAAGACGTGAAGCCGGAATTCCAGGCCATCATGGCGTGCCACGCCAAGTACCTGCGTGACCGTCCGTCCTCGCGCATCACCCTGCAGGGCCACACCGACGAGCGCGGTTCGCGCGCGTACAACCAGGCCCTGGGCGAGCGTCGTGGCAACGGCGTCAACTCGGCCCTGCAGGCCAACGGTGGCTCGGCTTCGCAGCTGACTGTCGTGTCCTACGGTGAAGAGCGTCCGGTCTGCACCGAGTCGAACGAGTCCTGCTGGTCGCAGAACCGTCGCGTCGAAATCGTCTACACCGCGCAGTAATCCATGCGTATTGGCATCAAACTGATGCTGGTCGTTGCGGCAGCCCTCGTGGCTGCCGCACCGGCGCATGCACAGCGACAGAGCCTGGCCGACCGCGTTGGCGCGATCGAGCAGCAGATGTACAACAACAGTGCCAACCAGGACCTGTTGAACCAGATCAATCAGCTGCGGCAGCAGGTCACCAGCCTGCAGGCCTCGATCGAGCAGTTGCAGCACGACAACGCCCAGCTCAAGCAGTCCGCCCAGGACCAGTACCTGGATCTGGACAGCCGCCTGAACCGGTTGGAAGGGGGCAATGCCGCCCCGGCCCTGCCGCCCGTTCCGGCGAGCGCGCCGAAGGCCGCCCCGGCCCCGGCAAAACCCGCAGCGGCGGCCACTTCCGAGCGGCCGCCTTCCGTCCATGGTGATGCCGGCAGCCTTGCCGCCACCGGCGACGAGCGCACCTCCTACAACGTCGCCTTCGATTCGCTGAAGGCCGGCAAGTACGATGATTCGGCGCAGCTGTTCCTGAGCTTCCTGCAGCTGTACCCGAACGGCGTCTACGCGCCGAACGCGCTGTACTGGCTGGGCGAGAGCTACTACGCCACCCGCAATTTCCCGATGGCGGAGGCCCAGTTCCGTGAACTGCTCTCGCGCTATCCGACCCACGACAAGGCCGCTGGCGGCCTGCTCAAGGTCGGCCTCTCGCAGTATGGCGAGGGCAAGGTCGACCAGGCCCAGCAGACGCTGGAGACCGTCGTGGCGCAGTACCCTGGCTCGGACGCCGCGCGCACCGCGCAGGACCGCCTGCAGTCGATCCGCCTCGGCAAGCAGATCCGCTGATCCGCTGGCCGGGCGTACAATACGTGTCCTGTAGAGCCGAGCCCACGCTCGGCTGCTTTCGTTTCCGGACCGGCAAACCCGCCCGGATCCGGTAGCGCCGGGCCATGCCCGGCGGCTTGCATTACCGGCTGGGCCACACCCGACCGGCTTCAGTTGTAGAGCCGAGCCATGCTCGGCTGCTTTCGTTACCGGCCACGGTAGCCCACCCGCCACGTGTCCCACCAAGAAGTCCCCGCCATGACCGCCGTTACCTCGTCCAGCGCCGCCGCCACGCCCAGTGAGATCGTGCAGTCGCCCCTGCCACGCCTGAAGATCACCGAGATCTTCACCTCGCTGCAGGGCGAAGCCGATACCGCCGGCTGGCCGACCGTGTTCGTGCGCCTGACCGGCTGCCCGCTGCGTTGCCAGTACTGCGACACCGCCTATGCCTTCCATGGCGGCACCTGGTGGGACATCGACGACATCGTGGCCGAGGTGCTGGCCCAGGGCGTGCGCCACGTCTGCGTGACCGGTGGCGAGCCGCTGGCGCAGAAGCGCTGCCTGGTGCTGCTGCAGAAGCTGTGCGATGCCGGCATGGACGTCTCGCTGGAAACCTCCGGCGCGCTGGACGTGAGCGCCGTGGACCCACGCGTATCGCGGGTAGTCGACATCAAGACGCCGGGCTCGGCCGAAGCCGCCCGCAACCGCCTGGAAAACCTGCCGCTGCTGACCGCGCGCGACCAGATCAAGTTCGTCATCTGCAACCGCGAGGATTACGACTGGGCCAAGGCGATGGTGGCCGAGCACGATCTGGTGAAGCGTTGCACCGTGTTCTTCTCGCCGAGCAAGGGTGAGATCACCGCGCGCCAGCTGGCCGACTGGATCGTCGAGGACCGGCTGCCGGTGCGCTTCCAGATGCAGTTGCATAAAATCCTGTGGAACGATGAGCCGGGCCGATGAGCCCAGGCAGCGTTCCCTGATGTAGCTCCGGCGCGGGACAGCGTGCTGGCTTTCCCCTCCCAACCGGATGTTTTACCCATGAAGAAGGCAGTCGTGCTTCTCTCCGGCGGCATGGATTCAGCCGCCGTCATCGCGATGGCCCAGGAACAGGGCTTCGCCGTGCATGCCCTGAGCGTGCGCTACGGCCAGCGCCATACTTCCGAACTGGATGCTGCCGCCCGCGTGGCCAAGGCCCAGGGCGTTATCGCGCACAAGACCGTGGACGTGGACCTGCGCAGCATCGGCGGCTCGGCGCTGACCGACGACATCGACGTGCCCGAGGCCGGCGGTGCCGGCATTCCGGTCACCTACGTGCCGGCGCGCAACACCATCATGCTGTCGCTGGCGTTGGGCTGGGCCGAAGTGCTCGGTGCCAACGACATCTTCTGCGGCGTCAACGCCGTGGACTACTCTGGCTACCCGGACTGCCGTCCCGAGTTCGTGGCCGCGTTCCAAGCGCTGGCCAACCTGGCCACCAAGTCGGGCGTGGAAGGCGCAGGCATCAAGGTGCACGCACCGCTGCAGTTCCTCAGCAAGGGCCAGATCGTCAGCGAAGGCGTGCGCCTGGGCGTGGACTTCGGCCTGACCGTGTCCTGCTACAACGCCGACGCCAACGGCGCCGCCTGCGGCCACTGCGATGCCTGCCGCCTGCGCGCGCAGGGCTTCACCGAAGCCGGCGTAGCCGACCCGACGCTGTACGCCTGAAATACGGGTGCCGGGCATGGCCCGGCGCCGCCGGGATCTGGAATCTGGTAGTGCCGGCCGCTGGCCGGCATTCCCGTGGGTGCCAACCTTGGTTGGCACTGTCCGCCAGGCAAGGCCCGGCGCTACCGCTGCCGCAACCACCCCGACGCGTCAATAAACGCCCGCACCGCCTTCGGATCGGCATAGTCCAGTTCGATCATCCGCGCGATCGCCGCCTTCTCATCGGCCTGCTGCCGCATGTACCCCTGCGCGATGCGATACCCGGCGTAGTACCCCACATCACTCACCCCGAACGGATTGCGGGCGCTGTTGTAGAGCCAGTTGTCGAGATTTTCCCCGTTCATCTCAGCAATGAAGCGCGTGCGGATTTCCGCTTCGTGTGTTGCGCCGTAGTCGTAGAAGGGTAATGCCGGCCGGCGCCCACTGATGCGCTCCGCTACATACTCGGCCACACCCTCGCGCACCGCGTACTGGGCCAGGCTGCCGGTGGTCTCGCGCTGCTGCGTATGCACGTACTCGTGCAGGTTGTTCTGCGCGTTGTTCGCCCCCGGGCGGCTGTCGTAGAAGATCCGCAGGCGGCTGCGCATCGGCTCCGGCAGCTCGCTCACGTCCACGCGCTCATCGCCCAGCGCCATCTCCGCTCCGATCAGCACCTTGTCACCCAGCGTCGTGCCGCCGGTACGCAGAACACCGACCGCATAGGTGATGGTGGCGGGGCGCAGGGCGGGGTAAAGCTCCCGGAACGCAGCCAGGTCCCGTTCCAGGGTGGTGCTGGCCTGCTGCGCGTTGGCGGTCAATGGCCGTACTGACGTCCAGAAGCGCGGCCACGTACGCATGGCCGTGGCGTATTCGCGGGCGGTGTAGTTGCGGACCTGCATCAGCGCATGCAGGCCGGGGCTGCCCGGATCGATGTAGCGCTCCTGCACCAGTGCGACCTGGCGTTCAACGTCGGGCTCGGTGCGCACGGCGTCATAGGTAGCCCAGAAGCGGCCGATATCATCAGTGACGACCTGGGGCGGGGCGGCCAGTGCTGCGCAGGGCACCAGCAGGGCGGCAATGAGGCAGAAGGGCAGGCGCATCCGTGGCTCCGGGGAAGGATCACAGATGGGATGCGACGGAGGCCCGGAAGGTTTAAGCCGGCGGCCCAGATCGGGGTAGTGCCGGCCGCTGGCCGGCAACCTCGACGCACCAGGGTTTCACCCGGCCCGGCAAAGTAGGGTAGAATGCCCACCCCGCCGAAAGGCTGGGGCAGTGCAATGGGCCGTTAGCTCAGTCGGTAGAGCAGAAGACTTTTAATCTTTTGGTCGAAGGTTCGAATCCTTCACGGCCCACCATTGCATCCAATGACCCAGGTCATTCAGAAAGGCACCGCAATGCGGTGCCTTTTTTGTGGCGCTCGTCCAGGGCAACTACTTCGTCCGCGCATTCTTCGCTTTAGCCGCCGCCGCGTCGGCAGCCTCCTGTGCGGCCGTTGCTGCCGCATTCGCAGAACGTGCCGCCTCCGCTCTTGCCGCCTCGAAATAGGTGAGCCGCTGCAGACTGGTTCTGCGTTCCAGTTCCATTGCTGCGGCGAAGCTCTCCGGATGCTTTGCAGCGCAGGCCTCCTGCACCAGTTGCACGGCACGATCAGACAGCCCGGGCTGGATGTTGCCGAGCAGGCAATCGGCATACGGTACGGGCGCGGCCGGGCTGGCGGCCAGCGCGGCGATGAGTACTGCACTCAACATGCAAACCTCCTTGTAGGTTTCGAAGTGGCTGGTGACCAGTCGGTCCCAAGTATGGACCGGTTCTGGGTGCAACGGCGGGTACGCCGGCCGGATATCCCGGCACACCCGTTCCGCCAGCCCGCGGCAGGCGAAGAACAACCCATCGCCCCCCTTTCATCCAGATGGCAGTCGGGCGTGGCCATCGACCGGCAGCGCTCAGCGGCGTGCAGCATTTCCGCCACGGTCAGCATGCCAACGGCGGCACGCTTCGCGCGTGCCATCGCCTGTTCGCGCCCGGGCGGCAGATCGGTTTCCGGCCAGGGCAGGCCGTCGGCGCCGTCGCCATCGCGGATGCGCTTGAGGCATCCCCAGAATGCGCATCCACGCATGGCGTGGATCTACTTTCGCCTGAGAACAATCGCTGCGATGACGGCTGCGATGCCGACCGGGATCAGGACGACCGCCAGAAGAATGATCCAGTGCCAAATGCTGAAGCCCCCCATGTCCCAACTCCTTGTAGGAAACGACGAATGCTAGCAAACGCGATTGCAGTCATTTCCCGATACAGTTCAAGCATCGCGCAGCGCCGTAGCATACGTGCAGGCTTGCCGAATCGGCCGACGCCTTGGCCTTGGCGTTATGCTCGGCACTTTCCCAGGATGGGCCGCTCCATGCGCTTGATCGTGCTGTCGCTGTTGTTGTCCGCTGTCTCCGCCGCGCCGTTGATGGCCGCCGAGCCTGCGCCGTCCGCACAGGCCGCCGCCGCAACCCCGCTGGTCATCGGCGAGACCTTCACCATTGAATCGAAGGCGCTGGGCGAAACCCGCCGCATCAATGTCTACCGCCCGCAACCCTGGGGTCTGGACCCGAAGGCACCATTGCCGGTGCTGTACATGGCCGATGGCGGCATCGGCGAGGACTTCCTGCATGTGGCAGGGCTGGTGCAGGTGCTGAGCGGCAACGGCAGCATGCGTCCGTTCCTGCTGGTAGGCATCGAGAACACCGAACGCCGCCGCGACATGACGGGCCCCAGCAGCGACCCGCAGGACCAGAAGATCGCACCCCGCATCGGCGGTTCAGCGGCCTACCGCAGCTTCCTGCGCGATGAACTGATGCCGCAGGTGCGCCAACGCTACCCGACCACCGACGAGCGCGCGCTGATCGGTGAATCGCTGGCCGGCTTGTTCGTGGTCGAGACGTTGCTGCAGGAGCCGACACTGTTCAACAGCTACATCGCGCTGGACCCCAGCCTGTGGTGGAACCGGGGCGCGATGTTGGCCGCTGCGGCCAAGCAGTTGCCGGCGGTGACGCGTGCGCAGCCGCGCGTATTCCTGGCCAGCAGTGGGCAGCCGGAGCTGGCTGCGTCCGCCGCGCAGTTGGCCACGCTGCTGCAGCAGGCGTCGCCGTCGCCGCTGGTGAAGTACCTGCCACTGCCGGAGGAAACCCACGCGACGATCTATCATCCGGCCGCCTTGCAGGCGCTGCGCACGCTGTTCCCGGCACCGCCGCCGGCCTCGCCCTGATCCGGCGTGGCACTGCACCGCACGACGTGTGAGGATGCGGTAGCGGCGCCACCTGGGGGCGCCGCCCGCAACGGGAGAGCGTGGATGCAGCGTGTGCGTGGATGGAGTGTGGCGGCCTGCCTGGCCGTGAGTGGCTGTGCGATGTCGGTGGCACCACCGGCAACGCAGAGTGAAGTGAAGGAGAGCGCGGCAGCCGCTGCGCCAGGCGTGGTGCTGCCGGATACGGAAGCGTTGCGCATACATGACCCCGTGGGCCGCGACTATCCGATCTGGGTGGCGCTGCCGGCCGACTATGCGGCGCATCCGGAAAAGCACTATCCGGTGCTGTACGTGACCGATGCGCTGTACAGCTTCCCGCTGGTGCGCAGCGTGCGCAATCTGGTGGGGCAGCAGGGCGTCAACATCGAGAATTTCATCCTGGTCGGTTTGCCGCCGCAGGAAGGCCTGACTTCAAAGCAGAGCCGCTCGCGCGACTACACGCCCAGCAATCCGGCGCGCACGGTCGATGGCTATTACAGTGATGACGTCACCTACGGCGGTGCCGCGCACTACCGTGATTTCCTGGCGACACAGGTGCTGCCGATGGTCGATGCGCGTTATCGCACCGATCCCGCCCGGCGCATGTTCGCCGGTCATTCCTATGGCGCGCTGTTCGGCGCCTATGTGCTGACCACACAACCGGACCTGTTCAGCACCTACATCCTGTCCAGTCCTTCGTTGTGGTTCGACCAGCTTCTGCTGCCGCGCATGCAGGATGCCGCAGTCATCCCGACGCAGCCTACGCGCGTGCTGCTATCGGTGGGCAGTTACGAGACGGACAAGCCAGGGCCACGTTATTCCACCGGCAACGACATGCTGAGGCAGACCGCGGACTTCACTGCCCAGCTGAAGCGCACGGGGCGCAAGTTGAAGGTGGACAACGTGGTGATTGACGGCGAGGACCATCTCACGGTCTACCCGCGGGTGATCACTCGCGCACTGCTGGAGGTGATGCCGGGTGAAGGGCCGTACACCGGCGGTTGATGGGGGGCTGCATCCACGCATGGCGTGGATCTACCGGTGGTGTTGACGTGGATCCATGCCGAAGAGAAACGGAATCAGTAGATCCACGCCAGGCGTGGATGATTGCCTCAGGCCGCGCTGGCCTGCGGCGGAGGTATCAGGGTGGCATCCGCTGCGTGCCGGAAGCACAGCCGGATGGCATCGAGCAGCTCGCTCATGCTGTACGGCTTGGGCAGGAAGTGGATGCCGGCGCGCAGCTGCGGCAGCACGCGGTGCTGGTCCATGCCGGAGGTGACCAGGATCGGCAGCTGCGGCAGGTGCTCACGCACGCGGTTGGCGGTTTCGATGCCGCTGATGCCGCCCAGGCAGACGTCGGTGAACAGCAGGTCGAACGGTTCGCCGGCGTTGAGCAGGCCCAGTGCGGCCTCGGCGCTGCTGACAGCGGTGACCTGGCAGGCCTGGCTTTCCAGGGCGAGGCGACTGAGTTCCTGGGTTTCCTCGGCGTCCTCGATCAGCAGGACGCGCGGTTCCACAAAGCGCTTGGACAGCAACATGACGCGGCAACTCCGGACAACAGGGGGAGCGAAAGGCGCGCAAGTATGCGCAAGCCGGTAGTGAGCCCGGCGTGCACGGCAAGCTAAGTGGGCGTTACAGCCGCCCGCGCCGCTGGCGGCGCACGTGCCAGGCCAGCACCAGCACCGCCATCAGGGCCGTGCCGATGCGCAGGCTGGTGGCCGGCCAGCCGAGCGCGACGGCGTCATCAAGGCTGAACACATTCCAGGCCAGGTTCATCGAAACGTGCAGGACCAGGCCGCACCACAGGGTGTCACCGTCGAGGTGGTCGAGCCAGGCGAAGATGAAGCCGCCGAGGGCGATCACCGCGCCGACGAACAGCGCGATGCCGCCACCGTCGAACCCACCGAAGTCCAGCCAGTGCACCATGCCGAACAGCAGCGCCTGCGGCAGCGCGAGCAGCGGCCACGGACCACGCACGATCTTCACCAGCAGCACGAAGCCCAGGCCGCGGAACAGCACTTCCTCGGCCAGTGGGAACAGCACGGCCAGCATCGTGGCATCCAATGCGGTCAGCGCGGTGTTCGGGGTACCGAGCAGCGCCAGGCCCAGCCAGCACGGCAGGCTGGCCAGCAACACCCACATCGGGCCGCCCCAACCATTCCCGCGCAGCCCGAGGCTGGCCAGCAGGCCCATGCCACAGGGCCGCAGCAGCGTGGCCAGCAGTAGTGCCACCAGCACCGCCAGCGCGTTGTCCAGCAGGCTGCCGCCGTAGGGTATGGGCAGGGCGGGAATCGGAGTCCCTGCGGCCGCAGCGATATCGCGCAGATTCAGGCCCAGGCCAACGCCCAGCAGGACCAGCAGCAGGCGCGCGGCGGTGGGCAGGCGGGACAACGCGGTCATGTACGCACTCCCTGCGGAACAGGGGCCCAGTGTGTGCGACTGCCGCCGCATCGGCACGCGTCGGAAGTCCCTGTGCCATCGGTCATGCGTTGCCGCACAGTCATCACCGCACAGGTACAGTCGATGCAGGACCGACAGGAGCAATGCCGATGCTGTGCCCCGTGTGCAAGACCCAGACCCTGCAGATGGCCGAACGCCATGGCATCGAGATCGACTATTGCCCCGGCTGCCGGGGCGTGTGGCTGGATCGTGGTGAACTGGACAAGATCATCGAGCGTGCCGGTGCCGGTGCGGCCGTGCCGCCGCCCGCGCCTGTACAGCAGCATCCGGCATCCTCTCCGCCGCCGGTGATGCACCGTGATACCCGCCACTTGGGCCAGCGCTACGAGGACAATCGGGGCCACGGATACAAGAAAAAGAAGAAGGACAGCTTCCTGTCGGAACTGTTCGATTTCTGAGGCGCTGTAGAGTCGAGCTTGCTCGACTGGCTCTTGTTACCAATAGTCGAGCAAGCTCGACTCTACGGATCAGGTGCAGTCGAGCATGGCTCGACTCTACATGGAGCGCGTGATCACGGCCGCCGCAGGATGAACTCGCGGTCGTGGGTGTCGCCGACGATGAAGTCGTACTCGCCAACCTTGCTGCAGCCGTAACGCGCATAGAAGCGCTGTGCGCCGAAATTCTCTTCCCACACGCCCACCCACAGGGTGCGGCGCTGCGGCTGGTCCAGCCAGGCCATGAACGCGTCCATCAGGCGTGCACCGTGGCCGCCGTTCTGGTGTGTGGCCAGGATGTAGAACCGCTTCAGTTCGATGTCGCCCTCGCGTGCATCCGTGTGCGGCAGGGTGTTGGCACCGGCGGCCAGATAGCCGACCACGGCGTCACCGTCCATCAACAGCCAGATGGCACTGCGTGGATCGGACAGTTCGATGCGCTGCGGCTCGCTGCTGTAGTGCGCCTGCAGGAAATCGTGCAGCTCCTGCGGCGGATAGGAATCGCCCCAGGTTTCGTTGTAGGTGGCAATCGCGATGGCCGACAGCGCGTCGACGTCGGCAAGGGTGGCGCGGCGGATCTGCAACGACATGGCGGTGCCTGCATTGGAACGTGGCGCAGTGTAGCCGGCCCCGGCGGCTGCCGGGGCTGGCCATTGCTCACGATCTGCTGCTCAGAACCACATGCGCACGCCAGCCACCCAGCGCGTGTCGCGCGCGTGGTCACCGGCATAGTCGGCGGTGTCACCAAACGTGCGTTCGTGGCTGATGCCGATGTAGGGCGCGAAGCGGCGGCTGAACTCATAGCGCAGTCGCAGCCCGGCTTCGACCTTGTTCAGGCCACGGCCGATGCCGTACTCCTTCTCGTCCTTGGCCGCGACGGTGGCTTCCAGCAGCGGCTGCAGAATCAGGCGGTTGGTCAGCAGCACGTCGTACTCGACCTCGGCCTTGGCCAGCACCTGGCCGCCGGAGCCCATGTACAGCGTGGCCGAGCTCTCGAACTTGTACGGCGCCAGGCCCTGGATGCCGACGGCCGCCCATGTGCGCGAGTCGGCCGGGCGGAAGTCCTGGCGCACGCCGACCAGCACGTCCCACCACGGCGACACGCTGCGGCCATAAAGCGCTTCCAGCGACGACGATTCGGTGCGGCCACGACTACGCTCGCCATCGGTGCGCAGCCACAGGCGGTTGATGTTGCCGCCGATCCAACCGGTCGCCTCCCAGGCCTGGCCATTGCTGCTCTTGCCATCCCAATGTTCCAGACGGTCGATCAGCAGCAGGCTGTTGATCTCTGGCGCATGCTCCATCGCACCGTGGGCGATGGGCGGGAAGGCCGCGGCGCGGTCGGCATCGGTCGGCACCGGGATGGGTTCGCGCGGTTCGGTCGGTGCAGGCGATCCGTGGTCCATCGCGGCGTGGTCCATCGTGGAATGGTCCATCGTCGAATGGTCCATCGTCGCCGGCTGCCTCGCGCCATGGTCCATCTTCGAGTGATCCATGGCTGAGTGGTCCATCGCGCCCGAATCCATCTTCGAATGATCCATCTTCGAATGATCGACCGGTTCGACCGGCGTCTTCGCGGTTTTCGCGGGCGGATCCATCGCGGCCATGTCATGACCAGCGTGCGACTGCGCGAACACCGGCAATGCAGCGGCCAGGCCCAGGGCCAGCAGGCTGGGGGAAAGCAGTGAGCGGCTCATTCTTCGATCCTCACTTCGCGCATCATGCCCGCTTCCATGTGGTACAGCAGATGGCAGTGGTAGGCCCAGCGGCCGAGTGCATCGGCGCGCACGCGATAGCTGCGGCGGGTGCCCGGCGGCATGTCGATGGTGTGCTTGCGCAGCTGGAACTCGCCCTGTGCGTTTTCCAGATCGCTCCACACGCCGTGCAGATGGATCGGGTGCTGCATCATGGTGTCGTTGACCAGCACGATGCGCATGCGCTCGCCGTAGTTCAGCCGCAGTGGTTCGGCGCTGGCGAATGGGATGCCATCGAACGACCAGGAGAACTTCTCCATGTGTCCGGTCAGGTGCAGTTCGATCTCGCGGCTCGGCTCGCGGCCATCCGGGTCTTCGAACAGGCTGCGCATCGCGCCGTAGGTCAGCACCTGGCGGCCGTTATCGCGCAGGCCGATGCCGGGGTCGTCCAGCTTCGGTTCGGAGGCCGAGCTCTGCATGTCCACCAGCGGGTTGTTGCGTTCGCTGGCAGGGTGCTTCGGTGCCTTGCTGGCGGCATCGCCGCCGCCGTGCGCGCCGTGGCCCATGCTGGCGCCGCAGCCACCTTCCATGCTTTTCATCGCGGCCATGTCGTGACCGCCGTGGCCACCACCGCCCATGTCGTGACCCATGTCGCTCATCGTCAGCAACGGACGTGGGTCGCGCGCGGGAATCGGTGCCTGCAGGCCATGGCGAACCGCCAGTGTTCCGGCGGCGTAGCCGGTGCGGCCCATGTCCTGGCAGAAGATGGTGAAGGCGTCCTGGCCGCTCGGTTCGACGATCACATCGTAGGTTTCGGCCGGGGCGATGCGGAACTCATCGATGCTCACCGGGTGGATGTACTGGCCGTCGGCAGCGACCACGGTCATCTTCAGGCCAGGAATGCGTACGTCGAAGTAGGTCATCGACCCGCCATTGATGAAGCGCAGCAGCACCTTCTCGCCGCTGCGGAACAGCCCGGTCCAGTTGCCGGCCGGGGCGGTGCCGTTCATCAGGTAGGTATAGGTGTGCGCGTTGATGTCGGAGATATCGGTGGGCGTCATCCGCATCCGGCCCCACATGCCACGATCGGACAGCGCCGCCGACCAGCCGTCGCGTTTCGCGTCGCGCAGGAAGTCGGGCAGGGTGCGCTTGTAGTAGTTGTCGTGCTCGGCCAGCTTCTTCATGCGGCGGAACAGCGCGCCCGGGTCCATGTCGGTCCAGTCCGACAGCATGATCACGTGCTCGCGGTCGTGGTGGTACGGCGCCGGTTCGGCCGGGTCGATGATCAGCGCGCCGTACAGACCAGCCTGCTCCTGGAACATGGAGTGGCTGTGGTACCAGTAGGTGCCCGACTGCTTCAGCTCGAAGTGGTAGTGGTAGGTCTCACCAGGGCCGATGCCGTTGAAGCTCAGGCCGGGCACGCCGTCCATGTTGGCGGGCAGCAGGATGCCGTGCCAGTGGATCGAGGTCGGGTGGCGTTCCAGCGTGTTGCGCACGAACAGGTCGACGGTCTGGCCTTCGCGCCAACGCAGGATCGGTGCCGGCAGCGAGCCGTTGACGGTAATCGCCGGGCGGGTGCGGCCGGTGAAATTGGCGAGCGATTCGCCGATGGCCAGTTCGATGCGGGTGTCGCTTAGCACGGCGGGGGCGCCGGCCAGCCGGGGGGCGGCCGTGGCGGCGGCGAGCGCGCGCTGCGGCACGCCGACAGCGGCGATGCCGGCAACCACGCCGCCGGCGGCCAGGCCCTGCACGAACAGGCGGCGCGACGGCATGGGCACAGCGCCCGGACCGGGGGGAATGCGGGTATTCATGGTGGTGACTCCAGACACGTAAAGACGCCGGCAGGCGGCCGGCTGCGGTGCGCAGGGCGCACGGTGCGTGTGGAATCAGCCGATGGGAGGACGCGAAATCGGCGGCAGTGGCGGCGCCGGACGGCCAGTGGCCGGCATCGGCTGCGGGGCCAGCGACAATGCCGGGCCGGCCATGACCGGCAACGGCAGCACTACCAGCAGCGGGTGCTGGGCACAGCTGCGCACGCAGTCCTTGATCTGGCAATGAGCGTCATGGGCGGGGGCCTTGGCCTGCGGAGCCTCGTCGGCCTGCATGCCGGCGTGGTGGTGGCAGTCGGCGGTGCCGCCGTCAACAGCAGTGGCTACGGCGTGCGCCATCCGGCCCATTTCCTCGTGACCACTGGCCATGGCCGCGTTCAGCCCGTTGAGCAACAGGCTGAGCATGAGCACGACACGGAGCAGGGTCGAGGCCAAGGACATGACACTAATCTAGCTGCAAGCGGGCGCGGATGCACTTCCGGCTGAATGGCCGGTTCAAGGTTGGAGTAGCACCAATGTAGAGCCGCTACCCTTCTTCGCGCACGATCTCGACCAGGCGCGGGCCGTAACGGCTCAGCTTGGTGCCGCCGATGCCGCCGACCCGGGCCAGTTCGTCCAGGCTGGTCGGGCGCTGTTCGGCGATGTTGCGCAGAGTGCTGTCGTGGAAGATCACGAAGGCCGGCACGTTCTGTTCGCGGGCCAGTTCGGCACGCAGGCCGCGCAGCGCGTTGAACAGGGCCAGATCCTGCGGCAGCACCGACAGCCCGGTACGCTGTGCGCTGCGCTCGCGGCCGCTGGTACTGCTGGCCGGATCGCGGCGCATGCTGATCTGGCGGCGGCCGGTCAGCACGTCGCGGCTGGCATCGGTCAGGCGCAGGCCACCATGGCCCTCGCTGTCCACTTCCAGCAGGCTGGCGGCGACCAGCTGGCGGAACACGCTGCGCCAGGTGCGCGCGTCGAGGTCGCGGCCGATCGCGTAGGTGCTGAGCTTGTCGTGGCCCTGCTGCTTGACCTTTTCGTTCTCGCTGCCGCGCAGGACATCGATCAGGTGGCCGACGCCGAAACGCTGGCCGCTGCGATAGACACAGCTCAGCGCCTTCTGCGCCGGAATGGTCGCGTCCCAGGAGGCGGGCGGGGTCAGGCAGTTGTCGCAGTTGCCGCAGGGCTGGGGATAGGTCTCGCCGAAACCGGCCAGCAGCACCTGGCGGCGGCACTGCATGGATTCGCAGTAGCCCAGCAGGTGATCGAGCTTGCCCCGCTCCAGCTGCTTGCGCTCTTCGCCGGCTTCGGACTGCTCGATCATCTGCTTGAGCAGCACCACGTCGCCCAGGCCGTAGCACAGCCAGGCCTCGGCGGCCTCGCCATCACGGCCGGCGCGGCCGGTTTCCTGGTAGTAGCCTTCC
This sequence comes from Stenotrophomonas genospecies 3, assembly GCF_054473855.1. NCBI lineage: Bacteria > Pseudomonadati > Pseudomonadota > Gammaproteobacteria > Lysobacterales > Lysobacteraceae > Stenotrophomonas > Stenotrophomonas genospecies 3. The sequence continues at coordinate 139,030 of NZ_JBTMUR010000006.1, read as the reverse complement.
ATCGACTTGGGCAGGTCGGTATGCGCGACGAAGCGCACGTCCGGCTTGTCGATGCCCATTCCGAAGGCGATGGTGGCGCACATCACGATGCCATCCTCGCGCAGGAAGCGGCGCTGGTTGCTGGCGCGTACTTCCGGTGGCAGGCCGGCATGGTAGGGCAGGGCGTTGAAGCCCTGGCCGCAGAGGAATTCGGCGGTCTCTTCGACCTTGCGCCGCGACATGCAGTAGACGATGCCGGCCTCGCCGCGGTGGCCGCGCAGGAAATCGGTCAGCTGCTTGCGGGCGTTGTCCTTCTGCACCACGGTATAGCGGATGTTGGGGCGGTCGAAGGAGCTGACGAAGTGGCGTGCTTCCTGCAGATCGAGGCGCTCGGCGATCTCGCGCTGGGTCGGCGGATCGGCGGTGGCGGTGAGCGCGATCCGCGGGATCTGTGGCCAACGCTCGTGCAGCACGGTCAGCTGGCGGTACTCGGGGCGGAAATCATGGCCCCACTGCGACACGCAGTGTGCTTCGTCGATGGCGAACAGGGCGATCTGGCTGCGCGACAGCAGCGACAGGAAGCGGCCGGTCAGCAGGCGCTCGGGGGCGACATAGAGCATGTCCAGCTCGCCCGCGAGCAGTTCGCGCTCGACGCGGCCGGCGGTCTCGGCGTCCAGGGTCGAGTTCAGGTACTCGGCACGCACGCCGAGCTGACGCAGGGCTTCGACCTGGTCCTGCATCAGCGCGATCAGCGGCGAGATGACGATGCCACAACCGTCACGCAGCAGGGCCGGCACCTGGTAGCAGAGCGACTTGCCACCGCCGGTGGGCATCAGCACCAGGGCATCATGACCGGCAGCCACATGCTCCACGATGTCCTGCTGGGGACCACGGAAATCGTCGTAACCAAAGACGCGTTGGAGCAGGTCGTGCGCGGGACGGGAAGCCATCCGGCTAGTTTACCCCGGCGGGGGTGTCTCGGCAGGGCTGCGCCCTGCACCTGCAGAAGCCTTCAAGCCAGAGCAACGTCAAAGGCAACAGCCGGCTCTGGGGTGATCCGTGGGTTGGCGGGGCGGTGTCGGATTGCGGGGACGCCGCAAGTACGTCCCTGTAGGCTTGGCAGCCGCATCCATGCGGCTGACACCCCGCAATCCGACACCGCCCCGCCCTCGACAGGTTCACGCGGCTGTTGGTAGGTGTCGACCTTGGTCGACACATCTGTCAGATATCGACTGAATTCATCCGTGTCGACCAAGGTCGACACCTACCAGAGCGGACCCACCCCGCCTACCCACAGGACACCAGCTTTTGACGTTGATGTTGACGTTGATTCGGCGGGTGCAGGGCTGCAAGCCCTGCCGACCCCCCTCAATCCTTACTGGAGCAGCGAGCGCAGCATCCAGGCGTACTTCTCGTGGGTCTGCAGGCGCTGGGTCATCAGATCCTCGGTCGGGGCGTCGTCACCCTTGGCCGCCACGTCCAGCACTTCACGTGCCGTACGGCAGACCGCTTCGTTGGCGACCACCAACTGGCGTACCATTTCACGCCAGTCCGCACTGTCGGTCAGGCCCGGTTCCTCGGCGATCGAGGTCAGCGCAGCGAATTCCCGGTAGGAGCCCGGGGCATTGAAGCCCAGCGCGCGGATGCGCTCGGCCACGTCGTCCAGTGCCGCCCACTGCTCGGTGTACTGCGTCTCGAACATGGTGTGCAGCGAGTTGAACATCGACCCGGTCACGTTCCAGTGGAAGTTGTGCGTCTTCAGGTAGAGCGTGAACGCATCGGCCTGGAAGCGCGACAGACCGTCGGCGATCTTCTTGCGGTCGCCCTGGGTGATCCCGATATCGATGTTCGGCGCCGACGGTGCCGCCGCTGCAAGCTTCTGCTTGCCGGTCTTGGCCTTGGTCGTGCTCTTGGTCTTCGCCATGGGGTTCCTCCTTGTGGAATCGTTGGCCTTCACAATAAACCGGTCGTGATGACTGGTCGCTTTCAAAGTTTTGAACGAACCGATTGATGAACTCTATCGATAAAAATCCATCGCCCCGCCTGCGCCAACAGCGCGCCGCCATCGACGGCGCCATGAGCCGCGACCGGGGCCGTTTGCTGGGGATGCTCTCGCGTTGCCAAGCCAAGCCACAGGATGCGGCATTGGCCGCCACTTTCGAGCAGGCCTTGCAGGCGTCGGTGCAGCGCCGGATGACACGGGCGCAGCAGCAGCCGTCCATTACTCTGGACCCGCAGCTGCCGATTGCGCGTGAAGCCGACGCCATCATCGGGCTGATCCGCGACCACCAGGTCGTGGTGATCGCCGGTGAAACCGGCTCGGGCAAGACCACCCAGCTGCCGAAACTGTGCCTGGCCGCAGGCCGTGGCCAGGCCGGCATGATCGGCTGCACCCAGCCGCGACGGATTGCCGCACGTGCGGTGGCCAGCCGCGTGGCGCAGGAACTGCAGAGCGAACTGGGCCAGCTGGTCGGCTACCAGGTGCGCTTCAACGACAAGGTCAGCGAAGACAGCCGAATCAAGTTCATGACCGACGGCATCCTGCTGGCGGAAATCGCCAGTGACCGCTGGCTGTCGAACTACGACACGATCATCGTCGACGAGGCGCACGAACGCAGCCTCAACATCGACTTCCTGCTGGGCTACCTGAAGCAGCTGCTGCGCAAGCGCCCCGACCTGAAGCTGATCGTCACTTCGGCCACCATCGACACCGAACGCTTCGCTCAGCATTTCGACAATGCGCCGGTGATCAGCGTTGAAGGCCGCACCTACCCGGTGGAAGTGCGCTATCGCGCGCTGGAAGGCGAGGGCGAAGACCAGGGCGAACGCACCGTCAATGACGCCATCGTGTCGGCTATCGACGAGATCACCCGCCTGGATGCGCGCGGCGACGTGCTGATCTTCCTGCCGGGCGAGCGCGAGATTCGCGATGCGCACCAGTCGCTGGAACGCCGCAAGTACCGCAATACCGAGGTGCTGCCGCTGTACGCGCGCCTGTCCAACCAGGACCAGGACCGGGTGTTCAACCCCGGGCCGAACCGGCGCATCGTGCTGGCCACCAACGTGGCGGAAACCTCGCTGACGGTGCCGCGCATCCGCTACGTGGTCGATCCGGGCTTTGCCCGCGTCAAGCGCTACAGCCCGCGCAACAAGCTGGACCGCCTGCACATCGAGCCGATCTCGCAGGCCAGCGCCAATCAGCGCAAGGGCCGCTGCGGCCGTATCGCCGAGGGCATCTGCTACCGCCTGTATGCCGAGGCCGATTTCCAGGCGCGGCCCGAGTTCACCGATCCGGAAATCCGCCGCTCCAGCCTGGCCGGGGTGATCCTGCGCATGCTGCAGCTGGGCCTGGGCCGCATCGAGGAGTTCCCGTTCCTGGAAGCGCCGGACGAACGCGCGGTGGCCGATGGCTGGCAGCAGCTGACCGAACTGGGCGCGATCGACGCCGAGCGGCGCATGACTACCATCGGCAAGCAGATGGCACGCCTGCCGGTGGACGTGAAGCTGGCGCGCATGCTGGTCGCCGCGCAGGCCGCCGGCTGCCTGCGGCCGATGCTGGTGATCGCCTCGTTCCTGGGCATCCAGGACCCGCGCGAGCGCCCGCCCGAAGCGCGTGGCGCGGCCGACAGCGCGCATGCGCAGTTCGCCGATGGGCGGTCCGAATTCGTTGGTGTGCTGCGCCTGTGGGATGCCTATCGGCAGGCCCATGAAGACCTGACCCAGTCGAAGCTGCGCGACTGGTGCAGCCGCCACTTCCTTGGCTTCCTGCGCATGCGCGAGTGGCGCGAGCTGCATCGCCAACTGCGCCTGCTGTGCGAGGAACTGGGCTGGAAGGAAGAAGCCAACGAGGCCTCGATGGCACCGCTGCTGGCCGGCAGCAGTGCACCGGCCCCGGCGCGTGATGATGCCGCCGCAGTGAAAGCCACCCGAGGCCAGCTGCACCGTGCCGCGCGCCTGGCCCGCGAAGGCAAGGCCGAGGCGGCCCCGGCGCCAGTGCCCGTGCGTGCGCAGAAGGAACAGTCACCGGTTGGCGGCGGTTTCAGCGAACGCGTGCGTGCCGCTGCGTACCAGACACTGCATCGGGCGCTGGTGGCGGGCCTGCCGACGCAGATCGGCCACCGCACCGAGAAGGGTGACTTCCAGGCGCCACGCCAGCGCCGCTTCCTGCCGTTCCCGGGTTCGGCGCTGTCCAAGCGGCCGCCGCCGTGGCTGCTGGTGGCCAACCTGCTGGATACGCAGAAGGTGTGGGGCATGACCCTGGCGACGATCGAGCCGGACTGGGTGATCGCCGAACTGCCGCACCTGCTGCTGCGCAAGCACTTCGATCCGCACTGGTCGCGCGCGCAGGGCCAGGTGCTGGCCTCCGAGCAGATCAGCCTGTTCGGCCTGGTGCTGGCGCCGAAGAAGCCGGTGCACTACGGTCGCATCGCGCCGGGCGAAGCGCACGACATCTTCGTGCGCCAGGCACTGGTGACCGGCGAGATCAACACCCGCGCCAGCTTCGTGGCGGACAACCAGAAAGTGCTGGAGATCGCCCGCGAGGAAGAAGCCAAGCTGCGCCGCGCCGGCATCGTCGCCGACGAGGACTGGCAGGCGCGCTGGTATCTGGACCGGGTGCCGCCGCAGATCCATTCGGCGGCGGGTCTGGATACCTGGTGGAAGGGGCTGGCGCCGGAACAGCGCAAGACCCTGCACTGGTCGCTGGTCGATCTGTTGCCGGGTGAGGGCAGCGAACAGGAGCGTTACCCGAAGTACCTGCCGCTGGGCCAGGCGCGCCTGCCGCTGCATTACCGCTTCGAACCGGGTGCCGACGACGATGGCGTGACCCTGGACGTACCGCTGCACCTGCTCAACGCACTGGACCCGGTGCAACTGGGCTGGCTGGCGCCGGGTTTCGTCGCCGACAAGGCCTCGGCACTGATCCGCAGCCTGCCCAAGGCGATGCGCCGCAACTACGTGCCGGCACCGGACTTCGGTCGCGCGTTCTACGAGGCGTTCCCGCAGCCCAGCGCCGATGCCATTACCGGCGAACTGGCGCGCTTCCTGTCACGTGCGACCGGCGCAACGGTGACCGCGCTCGATTTCGAGCCTGGTTCGATCGAACCGCACCTGCACATGAACCTGCGGCTGCGCGACGAGCAGGGCAAGGTGCTGGCGACCTCGCGCGATCTGGACGCACTGCGCGCGAAGTTCGGTGGTCGTGCCGGCGATGCGTTCGCTGCACGCGCTGGGCGCGAGATGGCCGCCGATGGCCTTCGCACGTTCCCGGCCACGCCGATTCCGCTGCAGGTACCCGGTGAAGCGGGCGTGCCGGCTTATCCGGCGCTGCTGGACGAGGGCGACAGCGTGGCGCTGCGCATCTTCGCCGATCGCCAGCAGGCGCTGGAGGCCCATCCGCTGGGCGTGCGCCGTCTGCTGGAGATTGCCCTGGCCGAGAAGGTGAAGCAGGCACGCAAGCAGCTGCCGGTCGGTGCCAAGACCGGCCTGTTGTATGCGGCGATCGAGTCGCAGGAGCGCCTGCGTGGTGACCTGGTCGATGCGGCGATGAACGCGGTGCTGGCCGAGGGGCTGGAAGACATCCGCGATGCGGCAGCCTTCGAGCAGCGCCGTGAGCATGCGGCCAAGGCGCTGTTCGGCGAGGCCATGTCGCGGCTGAAGCTGGCCGAAACCATCCTGGCGCTGGTGGCGGAACTGAAGCCGATGCTGGAAGCACCGTTGATGGGTTGGGCGCGCGGCAATCTGGACGACATGGAAGCGCAGCTGGTCGGCCTGATCCATCCCGGCTTCCTGCGCGATACGCCGGCTGACGCGCTGGCACAGTACCCGCGCTATCTGAAGGCGATGATCCTGCGTACCGAGCGCGCCAAGCGTGATCCGCCGCGTGACCAGGCGCGCATGCTGGAACTGCACCCATTCCTGGAAGCGCTGGACGTGGGGGAGCAGCAGGGACTGCGCGAGCGCCCGCAATGGCAGGCCCTGCGCTGGGATCTGGAAGAGCTGCGCGTATCGCTGTTCGCGCAGGAGCTGGGTGCGCGCACCGGCATCTCTGCGAAGAAGCTGGCGCAGCGGGTGACCGCATTGCGCCAGGCGTGACGTCGTTGCTGCAGAGCCGAGCCCTCGCTCGGCTCTGCAGCAACGTCACGGCGTTACTTGGTTCGGCGCACCTTCGGCTGGGTGTTCACGCCGTCGACCTTCAGGTACCACACGCCCATCACACCGGGCTTGATGCTGACGGCGGGGGACTGCTTGCGCACACCGGCCAGGGTGCTTGCATCGGTCTGCTCCCATTCCTGGCCGTTGTCCAGCACGTAGACGCGGCCCTTGCCGAAGCCGCGGAACTCGCCCTGCAGCACGCCGGTGATCGGCTCGCTGCTGCCGAAATCGAAGAAGCCGCGATTCTTCACGATCACTTCCTGACGGCCTTCCTCGCGCGCCGTTTCCCGTACGGCCGCAACCGCCTGGGTGGTGGCCGCTTCGACCTTGCCCTGCAGCCAGCGGTTCAGCGTGGCCAGTTCCTGCGCGTTGAGCTTGTCCAGGCCGGCGGCCTTGAACTCGGCCGGTGACATCTGCTGCTGCAGGTCACCCTCCACCACGCGCTGGGCCAGCGCAGGCGCCGACAGGGACAGCAACAGTGCGGCACAGGCCAGCAGCCGTAGGCGGAAACGCGGGACGATCGAGGACATGTCGGGACTCTCCTGGGTTTGCCCGCGAGTGTAGCGGCATGTCTTCATGCCGGGTGATGGTGGCCGCGGTGATTGTCCCTGAACGGCGCCGGCGCTAGTGTAGGGGCCTCTGTCTTGCCTGCTCGATGCTGTGAACCGCGCTTCCGTCCCCGGCCTGGATGCCTTGTTGAACCGCCCCTCGGCAGCCGTGCTGCCTGCTCCGCTGCGCCAGGCCCTGCGCGGGCACTGGGAAGCACCGGACTGCGACCATCAGATGCGCGCCAGCTGGTCGGTGCTGGGCGACACCCTCGACGCACTGGCGATGCTCTCGGCCGACGAAGGCGCGGTGGTCGCGGCCCTGCTGTTCGATCTGCCCGGCCTGCGCGCCAGCCTGGAGCAACTGCCGCTGGGCAACCACAAGGCCGCAGTGATCGGCCTGCTGGATGGCCAGGATGCGGCCGACCCGGTCTGGGCACTGCATGCCGGCCGTGAGGCCGGGCGCAACAGCGAGGGCCTGCGCCGCCTGCTGCTGGCGATCATCCGTGACCTGCGCGTGGTGCCCATCCTGCTGGCGCGGCAGCTGGCGCGCATGCGCGCGGCCGACAAGCTGGACGACGAGCAACGCCGCGCGCTGGCGCAGCTGACCCGCGACATCCATGCGCCGTTGGCCAACCGCCTGGGCATCTGGCAGCTGAAGTGGGAGCTGGAGGACCTGGCGTTCCGCCACCTGGAACCGGAGACCTACCGGCGCATTGCGCGGGAGGTGGACGAAACCCGCATCGCCCGCGAGCGTTACGTCGAGAACGTCAAGAAGGTGCTGTCGCGCGAACTGGTCGCGCAGGGCATCAAGGCCGAGGTCAGTGGCCGCCCGAAGCACATCTACAGCATCTGGCGGAAGATGCAGAAGAAGCGGCTGGCGTTCGACCAGCTGTACGACATCCGTGCGGTGCGCGTCATGGTCGACGATGTCGCCGCCTGCTACGCCGCGCTGGGCGTGGTGCATGCACTGTGGGCGCCGGTGCCCAGCGAGTTCGACGACTACATCGCCCGGCCCAAGGCCAACGACTATCGCTCGCTGCATACCGCCGTGGTCGGCCCGGAAGGGCGCACCATCGAAGTGCAGATCCGTACCCACGAGATGCATTCGCAGGCCGAGCTGGGCGTGGCCGCGCACTGGAAGTACAAGGAAGGCGGCAAGGGCGCGGAGAAGTCCTTCGACCGCAAGATCACCTGGATGCGCCAGCTGCTGGAGCAGGCGCAGGACGGGCAGGGCAATGAACTGGCCGGGGCACTCGATGCCGAGCTGACCGAGGACCGGGTCTATGCACTGAGCCCGAAGGACGAGGTGCTGGACCTGCCGCAGGGCGCCACGCCGCTCGATTTCGCCTACCAGGTGCACACGATGGTGGGCCACCGCTGCCGTGGTGCGAAGGTCAATGGCCGTATCGTGCCGCTGACCTACCGCCTGCGCAGCGGCGACCGCGTCGAGATCCTGACCGGCAAGGAGGCCGATCCGCGCCGCGACTGGCTGATGCCGGCCAACGGCTTCCTGGCCAGCAACCGCTCGCGCGAAAAAGTACGCAGCTGGTTCCACAAGCTGGACCGCGCGCGCAACGTGCAGGCCGGGCGCGAACTGCTCGAGCGCGAGCTGAAGCGTCTGGGCCTGCAGCATTCTGATCTGGCGGTGGCGGCGAAGAAGTTCCATGCCGACAGCGTTGACGACCTCTACATCCAGGTGGCGCTCGGTGACACCGGCCCGAACCAGGTCAGTCGTACCCTGCTGGAAGCCGAACGTGCAGCGAGCCAGCCGACGCCCGCGCCAGCCCTGCCGCGGCCGACCGCGCGCCGCGAGAACCTGGGCAAGTCCAAGTTCACCGTGCAGGGCGTGGGCAACCTGCTGGTGCAGCTGGCGCGTTGCTGCCAGCCAGTGGCCGGTGAACCGATCGTCGGCTACCTGACCCGTAGCCGGGGTGTCACCGTGCATCGTGCAGACTGTGCCGCGCTGGCCCGGCTGGCAGCCACCAGCCCGCAGCGCATCCTGCCGGTGGAGTGGGGCCAGGCCGGTGGCGGCTACGAAGTGGACGTGGTGGTCACTGCAGTCGACCGCCGCTGGCTGCTGAAGGACATCACCAACCTGATCGCCCAGGAAGACGCCTACGTGCTCGACATCCACAGTGACAACGTGCGCAACAGTGGCCGTGCCCACCTGCGCCTGCGCCTGAAGGTGAGCGACTACGGCCAGCTGTCGACCCTGCTGGGCAAGCTGGATGCGCTGCCCGGCGTGAGCGAGGCGCGTCGCCTCGGCTGAGCTTCACGCTGCCCCGGCTACCCTGCACGCATGGAACGCGAGCCTCCGCATCGCCCGCATGGCGCTGAACATCCTGCGCTGGACCGCGTCCGCCGCGAAGGCCGTTGGTGGTGGCTGCAGGCACGTCACGCGCGCCGGGTGTGGTGCTGGGCGCTGGTCGCGGCGCTGGCGGTGTTCGTGCTGCTGGTGCTGCTGCGCAAGCCGCTGGCCGACTGGTTCTGGGATGAGCCTCAGATTGAACAGTTGCTGGCCGAAGGCGATCGCGCACTGGCGGCCGGGCGGCTGAGTGCCGCCGATGGCAGTGGTGCGCGTGAGCGCTACCAGGCCGTGCTGGCGCTGGATGGTGATCGTCCGCAGGCCCGTGAGGGGCTGGCCCGTACCGGCGCCGCGGCCCTGCAGCAGGCCAGCGAAAAACTGCAGGCCAACGACCTCGAAGGCAGCGCGCAGGCGCTGGCACTGGCCCGGGAACTGCAGGTGCCGCAGGGCGATGCGGACGCCGTGGCACGCCAGCTGCAGGCCCGGCGCAGCGCAGGCGCCGGCATCGGTGCACTGCTGGCGCAGGCGCGCAACGCCTTTGCAGCGGGCCGGCTGGACGACGGTGACAGCAGCGCGCTGCCCCTGTTCCAGCGCATCCTGGTACTGCAGCCGGACAATCTGCCGGCGCTGGAAGGTCGCGAGGACGCACTGAGCGATCTGCTGCAGCAGGCCCGCATCCTGGCCGGGCGCGGCGAGCTGGCCGAGGCAGCCGCGATACTGCAGCGTGCGCGCCAGTTCGATGCCGGCCACGCCGATCTGCCCGCCAGCCAGGAAGCATTGGCACAGGCCGTCGACCAGCGCCTGCGCCAGGCCCAGCGCGCCTTGCAGCGTCGGCAGCTGGAATCCGCAGCGAAGGGATTCCTCGCCGTGCTGGCAGTGGCGGTTGATGATTCCAGTGCCCAGCGCGGCCGCGAACAGACCTTGCAGGCGGTGCTGGCACGCAGCCAGAAGCAGGCCGACGATTTCCAGTTCGAAGCGGCGCAGGCCGATGCCGCACTGGCAGCGGAACTGGGTGCTTCGCCGGCGGCGCAACAGCAGCTCGCGCAACGCCTGCAGCGCGCCCAACAGGCGCAGAAGGCGCTGCAGCAGCCGGCGGTCAGCAACACGCAGCGCGAGCGCCAACTGCGCGACCACCTGCGCAGGATCGAGCGCGCCGAACGTGCCGGGCAATGGATCAGCCCCCCCGGGCACAGTGCGTTCGACGCGTTGCGCGAAGCGCAGTCACTGGCGCCACGCGATGCACGGGTGAAGGCTGCCGCAGCGCGGCTGCTGCCCGCCAGTCGCCGCTGCTTCGACGACAATCTGCGGCAGAACCGGGTACAGGCGGCTGGCGCCTGCCTGCAGGCCTGGCAGACGCTGTCACCGACCGCAGCGGGCCTGCCCTCGGCGCGGCTGCGATTGGCCCAGCGCTGGCTGGCGATCGGCAGCGAACGGCTCGGCAATGGCGACCTGGCCTTCGCTGCGCACGCCGCCGAACAGGCCCGGTTGCTGCAACCGGACCTGGCCGAGCTGCCGGCGTTCGAAGACCGCCTGCGCCGCGCCGGCGGTCGCCCGGATTAGATGAAGAACACCCGCTGCACGGTCGCGCGGGCAGCGTCGAGGGAGAAGTGCTCTGCGATGTTGGCCAGGCCGGCGTCGGACAACTGCTGCCACAGCTGCGGATCCTGGTACAGGCGGACCACCGCATCGGCGAAGCCCGCCGCATCATCGGCCACCAGCACGTCCTGGCCCGGGTGCAGGTGCATTCCTTCTACAGCGCAGGTGGTACCTACCACCGGCTGGCCATGGGCCATGCTCAGGTTGATCTTGCCCTTCACGCCGGCGCCGAAACGCAGCGGCGCGATGGAAATGCGTGCGCCGTCCATGTAGGGCGTGATGTCCTCGACGAAACCGTGCATCTGCACGCCGGGCTGGCGTGCGGCCAATGCCAGCAGCGATTCCGGTGTGGCGGCACCGATGCAGTGCAGGCGTACCTCGGGCAGGCGGGCGCGGATGCCGGCAAAGACTTCGCCGATGAACCACTCCATGGCATCCAGGTTCGGCGGATGACGGAAGCCGCCGACAAACACCAGATCATGGCGCTGTTCGAACGGCTTGCCGGCGCCGGCGACGTCGTGCAGGTTGGAGATCAGCTCCACCTGCACGGAAGGGGCGTCGGCCTGCAGCTGCTCGCGCTCGGCGGCACTGACCAGCACGGTGACGTCGCACTGCTCCATCACCGCCAGCTCGCTGGCGCGGGTGCGCTCGGCGGCGCGCAGCAACCCGGCATCACCGGCGACTTCGGCACCACGACGTTCGCGCAGGTAGTGCAGGTCCACGGTGTCGAACACAGTGCGGGCCTGCGGCGCATAGCGCTTCAGCAGCGGCAGGCACTCGTGGGCGACATGGTGGCGGACCAGCAGCGCCACGTGGAAACGCGCACCGTGCGTTCGCAGCCAGCTGGCGACGCCATCGAGGAACGGCGCATACCAGACTTCCACGCCCATCCGCTGCAGTGCTTCGGTGGCGGCACCGCCATGTTCGCGGCGGGTGGGAACAAACACCACATGAGCGCCGCCCTGCAGCAGCAGGCGGATCAGGTTCACCTGGCGCAGTGACGCCGAATCGCGATCCGGCTGGGGTACTTCCTCGTCCAGGATCAACACCTGGCGTCGGCCACGCAGCAGCAGCGCGGGTGACGGCACTTCGCCCACCGCCGGATGGCGGGCCAGCTCGGTGGCCCAGCGGGCGGCGAAGATGGCCTGGTTGCGCACCTGGTAGGCCTTCACACCGCTGCCGGTATCGGTGCCGTTGCTGGTGCCTTCATCGTGGATCACCCGGCTGGCTGGTTGCACCAGCACACGCAGGCCCCGGGCGCGAACGCGGAAGGCCAGATCGGTGTCCTCGTAGTACGCCGGCTTGTAACGGGTATCGAAGCCGCCCAGCTGCTGCCAGAGGGCGCGCGGCAGCATCAGCGCCGCACCCGAGCAGTAGTCGACGTCGCGCAGGCTGGCAAAGCGTGGATCATCGGCGGCCTCGAAGCGGCCGTAGCTCCAGCCACTGCCGTCGGCGAAGATCACCCCGCCTGATTCCTGCAGGCGGCCATCCGGGTACAGCAGCTGGCTGCCGACCAGGCCGGCGTCGGGCACGCTGTCGAAGGTGTCCAGCAGGGCGTCGAGCCAGCCCGGCTGCGGCACCGTATCGTTGTTCAGCAGGACCACGTAGCGGCCGCGCGCGCGCGATACACCGTCATTGCAGGCTTCGATGAAGCCGCCGTTGTGCTCGCGCACTTCATAGCGCAGTCCGGCCACCTGCGGCATCCACTGCACGGTGGCGTCGCTGCTGCCGTCATCCACGACCAGGATCTCGCACGCGGCCGCCGGCGGGTGCGCCGCCAGGGCGCGCAGGCAGGCCAGGGTGTGGCCGACGTGGTTGTAGACCGGGATGACGATGCTCACCTCCGGCGACTCGCTGAACGGCACCGTGAAGGGGGTGAAATCCTGGGCCGGTGGCAGGAACAGTGGCGTGCGCGGGGCTGGAACGGCGCGCTGGGTATGCACGCGGATGCGTTGCCAGGTGGCCCGCCACCCACGGGTGCGCAGGCTTGCCAGGCTCCGGCGGGCCAGGCCCGACAGGCGGTTGATCAGGTATCGGATCTCGGCCAGGGACATCGCCATCCGGTTGCAACTCCAGCTTAAGCAGGGGAACCCGGGAGAATTCGCCAGCCGCAGCGGCTGGGGTAGACTCGCCAGACCCTACATTCTCGCATTCCCGTGCCCCGACGCTACGATTCCGACGACATCGACGATTTCGACGACGACGACCAGCAGGACAACGGCCCGCTGTGGCGGCGCCGGCTGATCACCTGGAGCATGGCTGCGGTCGCGTTGGGATTGGGTTTCCTCATTCCCTATACGCTGTACCTGAACCAGCAGGTGACCCAGCGTTTCGGCGAGCTGCGCTGGCAGATCCCGACGCGCGTCTACGCGCGCCCACTGGTGCTCACCCCCGGCAAGGCGATGGATGCGTCCACGCTGAAGACCGAGCTGGCCGCCTCCGCCTACCGCGATGACGGCCAGGGCAAGGAGCCGGCCACCTATGCGGTGAACGGCGGGCGCTTCGTCATCTCCAGCCGCGGCTACAACGACGTCGATGGCCGGGTTGCCCCGCGCCGGCTCGAGTTGTCACTGGCCGATGGTGCGGTCGCCTCGCTGCGCGACGCCGACAACCGCAAGGCCTTGAAGGCCGCGCGGTTGGACCCGGCCCGCATCGCCACCCTGTACGGCCAGAAGCAGGAAGAACGCCGCCTGATCCGCATGGACGAGGCGCCGGACCTGCTGGTGACCGGCCTGCAGGCGGTGGAGGACAAGGACTTCAACCGCCACCACGGCATCGACCTGTCCGGCATCGCCCGTGCGGTGTGGGTGACCATCCGCTCCGGTGGCCAGAGCCGCCAGGGCGCCTCTACGCTGACCCAGCAGCTGGCCCGCAGCGGCCTGCTCGGCATCGGCAAGGAGCAGACGGTTACCCGCAAATTCAACGAAGTGCTCTACGCGCTGATCATGGAAGCGCGCTACGACAAGCGCACCATCTTCGAGGCCTACCTCAACCAGGTGTACCTGGGCCAGCGTGGCAGCCAGGCGATCCATGGCATGTCCTCTGGCGCCGAGTTCTGGTTCGGTCGCGACCTGCAGTCGCTGGAGACCGAGCAGATCGCGCTGCTGATCGGCCTGGTCAAGGGCCCGTCCTTCTACGACCCGCGGCGCAATCCGGAACGCGCGCTGGATCGCCGCAACTTCGTGCTGGGCAAACTGCACGAAGCCACGCTGATCGATGACGCCGAGTACCAGCGTGCGTTGAAGGCCCCGCTGGGCGTGCCCAAGACGCCGGGCCTGGTTGCCGCCAACCGCTTCCCCGCCTATGTCGATCTGGTCCGCCGCCAGCTCGGCCATGACTATCCGGAATCTGCCCTGCAGGGCGCCGGCCTGAGCGTGATGACCGGTATGTCGCCATCCGCGCAGGCCTATGCCGAAGGCGCGGTGACCCGCACCATCAAGTCGCTGGAGAGCAAGCGTCGCCCCGAACTGCAGGCCGGCATGGTGCTGACCGACGTGCACAACGGTGACGTGCTGGCGGTGATCGGCAGCCGTGAAGTGTCCGAAGTCGGCTTCAACCGCGCCATCGAGGCACAGCGCCCGGTCGGCTCGTTGCTCAAGCCGTTCGTGTACCTGCTCGCGTTGGCGCAGCCGGACCGCTACTCGCTGGCCAGCTGGGTCGACGATTCACCGGTGACCGTCCAGCTCGGCCGCGGCCGCAACTGGAATCCCGGCAATGCCGACAACCGCAGCCACGGCACCGTGCGCCTGATCGACGCGCTGGCGCATTCCTACAACCAGGCCACGGTGCGCGTGGGCATGCAGGTCGGCCCCGAGCGCGTGACCCAGCTGATCCACGTGCTGGCCGGCATCAAGGCCGAGGCGAATCCGGCGGTGATTCTCGGTTCGACCGACCAGAGCCCGTACGCGATGGCCCAGCTGTACCAGTTCCTCGCGTCCGGTGGCGAAATCCAGCCGCTGCATGCGGTGCGTGGCGTGCTCGATCCGCAGGGCAAGCTGCTCAAGCGTTACGACAAGACCCCGGCACCGGCCCAGGAAGGCGACTCGATTGCCGCCAACCTGATCAGTGTCGGCCTGCAGCAGGTGGTTGCCAGCGGCACCGCGCAGCGGCTCAACGCCGATGGCCTCGGCCGCCTGCAGCCGGCCGGCAAGACCGGTACCACCAACGATGGCCGTGACAGTTGGTACGCCGGTTACACCGGCGATCATCTGGCGGTGATCTGGATCGGCAACGACCAGAACGAGCAGGCCGGCCTGTACGGTGCCACCGGCGCGATGCGGGTGTGGTCGGGCATCTTCCAGCGCCTGCCGAGTGCGCCGCTGCGGGTCAGGAACAAGGGCCTGGACTGGCAGTCGGTGGCGCCGACCGGACTCAACAGCACGGATGAAGGCTGTCCGGGCGCGCGTCGTTTCCCGTTCGTGGTGGGCTACGCGCCGGCCTATGCACCGTGTGCGCCGGCGGTGTCGCCGGACGGGCAGGGTGCCGAAGGCGAGGGCGGTGGCTGGCGTAGCTGGTTCGGCCTGGACCGCAAGCCTGAGCCGCCTGCTGAACCTGCTGCGGCGCCCGCCGCCGCCACTCCTCCTCCGAGCCGATGATGCCGATGAACATGCGATCCCTGCTGCAGCCCCTGGCCCTGACCGGCCTCAGCCTGGCCCTGGCCGCCTGCGTCAGCAGCGCACCGCCGGTGGCCAAGCCGCCGGTTGATACCACCACGCCGGCACAGCGCCTGGCTGCGGTGGATGCGGCCGCAGGTCCGGACGACAAGGAGCTGTCGGTGCAGCCTCTGCGTGATTCGCAGGTGGAAGACCTGCGGGTGACTGCACAGACGCAGCGCCAGGCCAACGACCTGGCCGGTGCCGCCAGCAGCCTGGACCACGCGCTGGAAATCGTGGCCGGTGACCCGGCGGTGCTGCAGGAGCGTGCCGAGCTGGCGCTGTTGCAGGGCCAATGGGCACAGGCGGAGACGTTCGCGCGCAAGGCGGTGGATCTGGGCTCGAAGACCGGGCCGCTGTGCCGCCGGCACTGGGCGACGATCGAGCAGTCGCGTCTGGCGCGCGGCGAGAAGGAAAATGCGGTGTCGGCGCATGCGCAGATTGAAGGTTGCACGGTGCCGGGGATCAAGCGGTACTGAGGTATTCCACTCCATCGGGCGCTGCCCCCTCTGCGGCGCGCGCTCGCACTGATGGATACAGGTGATGGGACGGGTAGGTGGGGCGTGCAGGACACGCCGTAAACCCATCCTTGGGGGCTCGATGGCGCCATCCATGGCGCCAACGGTCCTGCACGCCCCACCCACCCGGCCCGCTATACATCGCGCGGGCCGCAGGCAAGAACAAAATCAAAATCAAAAGCGGGTCGCGCGCTGCGCGCGCTCGCGGTAGTTCGTCCTCTTTTCCCGTTCCCTCAACCGCTTTTGACATCCCAGTCGAGCAAGCTCGACTCTACGAAGCGCGTGCCTCCGTCACCGGGGCACTGTCGAAGGTGGGGGACTGTGGGTTTGCGGGGTGTCCGCGGCATGGATGCCGCGGCCAAGCCCCCAAGGACGGGTTTACGGCGTCCCCGCAAACCCACAGTCCCCCACCCAGCCCTCAGTGCAACCCAGAGCCATGACCGCTGTTGCCGTTGCTTGTGCTCTGGCTTGAAACGGGTGCCGGGCAGCGCCCGGCCGGGTATCCTTTCCCTCTGATGTCCGACCTTGTCCATGCCAGCCGCGAAGCCCTCAGCGACGGCGGCGCGCTCGCCTCGCACCTGGATGCATTCGTCCCGCGTCCGGCACAGCTGCACCTGACCGAAGCCATCGCCGATGCGCTGCAGCAGCGTGATCTGCTGCTGGCCGAGGCCGGTACCGGCACCGGCAAGACGTTTGCCTATCTGGTGCCGGTGCTGCTGTCCGGGTTGCGCACCATCATCTCCACAGGCACCCGCGCGCTGCAGGACCAGCTCTACCACCGCGATCTGCCACGGGTGCGCCAGGCACTCGGGGTCGGCCTGCGCAGTGCGCTGCTGAAAGGGCGTGCGAACTACCTGTGCCGCTATCGCCTGCAGCAGGCGCGCGGCGAGCCGCGTTTTTCCAGCCCTGAACAGGCGGCGCAGTTCCAGCGCATCCTGGCCTGGTCCGGTCGCTCGGAGTTCGGTGACATCGCCGAGCTCGACGGGCTGGCCGACGACTCCCCATTGCTGCCGATGGTCACCTCCACCGTCGACAACTGCCTGGGCACCGATTGCCCGTTCTGGGATGACTGCTTCGTGGTGCGTGCGCGGCAGCGTGCACAGGCTGCCGATGTGGTGGTGGTCAACCATCACCTGCTGCTGGCCGATCTGGCCCTGAAGCAGGATGGCTTCGGTGAACTGCTGCCGGGCGCCCAGGCCTTCGTCATCGACGAGGCGCACCAGTTGCCCGAACTGGCCGCGCAGTTCTTCGGCGAGGGTTTTGGCATGCGCCCGTGGCAGGAGCTCGGGCGCGATTGCCTGGCTGAAGCACGCGGTGTGGGCGGCGCGCAGTCGGCGCTGCAGGAACCGGTCGACCAGTTGCAGCAGGCGCTGCTGGCGCTGCGTTCGGCGATGGAGGGACTGCCGCCGCGTGGCACGCAATGGCGCGCGCTGGCGATGCCACAGGTGCGCGACGGATTCGATACGGTGATGGCAGGGTTGGTGACCCTGGAGCAGGCATTGCAGCCGCTGCGCGAAGCGGCGGCGGGTCTGGATGCCTGTCATGCGCGGGCGCGCGAGGCGGTCTCGCGGCTCAGCCGCTGGCTGGGCGATGAGGAACCCACTCTCGATTTCGACACCGATCCGTCGGAAGCGAGCAGTGCGGCCGATGTGCTCTGGTACGAGCTTACGCCGCGTGGTTTCCGTTGCCAGCGCACGCCGATGGATGTGTCCGGTCCGCTGCGTGAGCATCGCGAGCGCAGCCGTGCCGCGTGGATCTTCACTTCGGCAACGCTGACCGTTGGCGGTGGTTTCGATCACATCGCCACCCGCCTGGGCCTGGACGATCCGCACACGCTGGTGCAGCCAAGTCCGTTCAATTGGCCCGAGCAGGCGCTGTGCTACCTGCCCGAAGGCCTGCCCGATCCGGCGGCGCGCGGGTTTGGCACCGCGCTGATCCAGACCTTGCGGCCGGTGTTGCAGGCCTCGCAGGGCAGGGCCTTCCTGTTGTTCGCCTCGCACCGTGCATTGCGTGAGGCCGCCGAGGCATTGCGCGACGGGCCGTGGCCGTTGTTCGTGCAGGGTGAGGCGCCGCGTGCGACGCTGCTGCAGCGCTTCCGTGAATCGGGCAATGGCGTGCTGCTGGGCTCGGCCAGTTTCCGCGAGGGCGTGGATGTGGTCGGCGAAGCGCTGAGCGTGGTGATGATCGACAAGCTGCCGTTTGCGGCGCCGGATGACCCGGTGTACGAGGCGCGGCTGGAGGCGATCCGCAGCCAGGGCGGCAATCCGTTCCGCGACGAGCAGTTGCCGCAGGCGGTGATCGCATTGAAGCAGGGTGTCGGCCGCCTGATCCGCAGCGAGAGCGACCGTGGCGTGCTGGTACTGTGCGACCCGCGCCTGCTCAACCGGGGCTATGGCCGGGTCTTCCTCGATTCGCTGCCGCCGTTCCGGCGTACTCGCAGCCTGGCCGATGTGCAGGCCTTCTTTACGCCACAATGGGCGCCCGTGTCCGATGATGCGGCTGCCCCAGTCGCTGTTGCGACCGGCCCTGAGCCGGCGCCCGGTGCCACGTTCCCCCTGTTCTGACCCGAACCGATGAAACTGCTCGCCTTTGAAACCGCCACCGAAGCCTGTTCCGTTGCCCTGCATGTCGATGGGCAGGTGCTGGAACGCTTCGAGATCGCCCCGCGCCGGCACGCCGAACTGAGCCTGCCGTGGGCGGAGGCGCTGCTGGCCGAAGCCGGCATCAGCCGCCGCCAGCTGGACGGCATCGCGCTCAGCCGCGGCCCGGGTGCGTTCACTGGCGTACGCCTGGCTATCGCGATTGCCCAGGGCATCGCACTGGCACTGGACCGTCCGCTGTTGCCGGTCTCGACGCTGCAGGTGCTGGCGTTGCGGGCACCGACGGAAGAAACGCAGATCCTGTCAGCGATCGATGCGCGGATGGGCGAACTCTACGTTGCCCGCTTCGAGCGCGTGGACGGCCTGCCGGTGGCGCGTGATGCTGAGCGCGTATGCGCACCCGCTGCGGTATCGCTACCGGAAGGGCTGTCCGCCTACGGCGTCGGTACCGGGTTTGGTGCGGCCGAGGGTGCGCTTGTTACGCAGTTGGGCGCTGGCCTGCGCGGGGTTGATGCCACTGCGTTGCCGCGGGCGTCGGACGTGCTGGCACTGGCGGTGCCGGCCTTCGCGCGCGGCGAAGCCATCGCACCGGAGAAGGTCGAGCCGGCCTATCTGCGCGACAACGTGGCACTGACCCTGGTCGAGCAGCAGGCGGCGCGCGAGGCGAAGGCGAAGGCCAACGGCTGAGCCCCTCGTGGCGGGGGTGGTTGCGTAGATCAAAAGCCGTGGTTTGGCCGGGCGGGTGGGCTGCGCAGGGGGCGCTGCAAGTACGTCCCTGTAAGCTCGGTCGCCGCTTGCCCGTGTGCGCTGTCCTGCGCACACGGCAAGACCGGGGTTGGGCGTCCTGCCCAACCCGCCCGAGGCATGCCTCGGGCCCATGCGGCTCACGCCCCTGCGCAGCCCACCCGCCCGGCCTCTGACAGTTTCCGTGTGCGTCCGCCACGGAAAATCAAAAAAAAAAAGAAAAGTCAAAGTCAAAAGCGGATCGCTTCGCTCGCATCCACGCGTAGCGTGGATGTGTGTCGACCAAGGTCGACACCTACCAAAAGCAAAAATGCGCCGCGATCTGTCAGAGGTGGGGCGGTGTGGGCTTGCAGGACCGTTGGCGCCATGGATGGCGCCATCGAGCCCCCATGGACGGGTTTACGGCGTGTCCTGCAAGCCCACACCGCCCCGCCAGGTCCGACATCTCCGCCGCCGCTTCTGCTGTTGCTTCGGTTGTGGCCGTCGCCTCTGCGGGTCCCGGGCCGCAGGCCCGGGCAACAGAACCCTACCGATCGTCGTGCAGGGTGCCGCCCGGCAGGAACACCCACGTGCGGGTGACCTGCAGGATGTCGATCTCGTCCTCGGTCTTCGGCAGCGGCGGGAACGGCTGTGCCAGCTGCACCACCCGCAGCGCCGCCTCATCCAGCAACGGCGTCCCGCTTGAACGCAGGATCCGGCTGCTTTCCACGCTGCCATCGCGGCGCACGCCCACGCTGATCACCACCTGGCCGCCGAGCCGGCGCTGCCGCGCCTCGTCCGGGTAGTTCAGGTTGCCCACGCGCTCGGCGCGGTCGACCCAGGCGCGCAGGTAGTTGGCATAGGCATATTCGCGCGTGCTGGCCGACACGAACTTGCGGTTCGGGCGCTTGGCGTACTGCGCGGAACGCAGATGCACCTCGGCCGCCAGCCGTGCCATCTCGGCGTCGCGCTGTTCGCGCGCGGTCAGCGGTGCATCCGCTTCGGGCTGCTCGGGTGTCGGCCGCGGCTGGGCCTGGGCCACCGTCTCTTCGCCATTGCGGCTGCTCACCACGCGTGCCTGCGGCGGCGGAACCGGCGCGGCCGATTGCTGCTGTTGTGGCACTGGGCTCAGCCCCGCCTGGGCTTGCGGCACGATGCCGGCCTGGTTGTCGCGCGGGCGCTGTGCACGGTCGTGCTCGCCACCACCTTCCTGGCTGGCCGCGGCCAGGAAATCGGCCTGCTTCGGCGTCAATGCGGTGCGGGTCTGGCTGAAGATCACTTCCAGCGTCGGCACCAGCGGTGCATCGCCCTTCACGGCGAAGCCCACGCCCAGGATCAGCAGGGCGTGGACCAGCACCGACAGCGCGATGGTCGCCCCCAGCCGTTGCGCTTCGCGCGGCGGCGGGGGCAGTACGGCAGATGCGGCAGACATCAGCGCAGGCCGGCCTCGAGTGCGTCGAACAGGGTGCCGGCAATGTTCAGGCCGTACTGTGCGTCCAGTTCGCGCACGCAGGTCGGGCTGGTCACGTTGACCTCGGTCAGGTAATCACCGATCACGTCCAGGCCGACGAAGCGCATGCCGCGACGCTTCATCTCCGGCCCGACCTGGGCGGCGATCCAGCGGTCGCGCTCGCTCAGCGGGCGGCCTTCGCCGCGGCCACCGGCGGCGAGGTTGCCGCGGAATTCATCACCCTGCGGGATGCGCGCCAGGCAGTAGTCGACGGGTTCGCCATCGACCAGCAGGATGCGCTTGTCGCCAGCGGTGATGTCGGGAATGAACTTCTGTGCCAGCGCCATCCTGTGGCCGCCGTCGGTCAGGGTTTCCAGGATCACATTCAGGTTCGGATCGCCCTGGCCGCTGCGGAAGATCGAGCGGCCGCCCATGCCATCCAGCGGCTTCAGAACCGCCTGGCCGTGTTCCAGGGCAAAGGCCTTCAGCGCCTTGGCATCGCGGCTGACCAGGGTCGGCGGGCAGCACTGCGGGAACAGCAGGGCGGCCAGCTTCTCGTTGTAGTCGCGCAGGCCCTGCGGGTTGTTGACCACGCAGGCACCGGCAGCGGCGGCTACGTCCAGCACCTGGGTGTCGTAGATGTACTCGGCGTCGACCGGCGGGTCCTTGCGCATCAGCACGATCTGGCCGGGACCGAACTCGGTACGGCTGAACGCACCCAGCTCATACCAGCCGGCCGGGTCGTCGCGCACCTGCAGCGGTGCGGTCTGGGCCACCGCCACGCCACCTTCCAGGGCCAACCCGCCCGGGCGCACGTAGTGCAGGGCATGGCCGCGGCGCTGGGCTTCCAGCAACATGGCGAAGGTGGTGTCCTTGGCGATCTTGATGTGGGCGATGGGGTCCATCACCACGATGACGTTCAACGGCATGGGCGCACCTGTCTGGCAAGGCGTTGATGGTAGCGGCAACGCCGGTCGCGCGCCTCCCTGCCGTACTGCAACGCAGCGTCCGCCCGGCGGTCGCGCACGCATTGCGAAACCCGTCACGTTCAGGAGGGTGCCATGCCCCGCGCCATGGGGCGGCCTTGAAGCGGGCGCGGAAAGTGCGATATAGATACGCTTTCGTAGCGGCCCCCGCCAGAGATCGGGCCGTGCGCTTGGGGATAGGCAATGACTGAAAACACGACTGCGGGCGGGGAACTCGCAGGACTCCGGGTGATGGTCATCGATGATTCGAAGACCATCCGCAGGACTGCGGAAACGCTGCTCAAGCGCGAAGGTTGCGAGGTGGTCACCGCCACCGACGGCTTCGAAGCGCTTGCCAAGATCGCAGACCAGCAACCGCAGATCATCTTCGTCGACATCATGATGCCGCGCCTGGACGGCTACCAGACCTGTGCGCTGATCAAGGGCAACCAGCTGTTCAAGGCGACCCCGGTCATCATGCTGTCGTCCAAGGATGGCCTGTTCGACAAGGCGCGGGGACGCATCGTCGGCTCGGAGCAGTACCTGACGAAGCCGTTCACGCGTGAAGAACTGCTGGGTGCCATCCGCACATACGTCAACGCCTGACCAGGGGGGAAAGGCACAATGGCTCGTATCGTTCTGATCGAGGATTCACCGACCGACCGCGCGGTGTTCACCCAGTGGCTGCGCCGTGCCGGCCATGAGGTGCTGGAAGCGGACAACGCCGAGGATGGACTGCAGCTGGTCCGCGACCAGGTGCCGCAGCTGGTGCTGATGGACGTGGTCCTGCCCGGCATGAGCGGCTTCCAGGCCACCCGTGCGATGGCCCGTGATGCGGCGATCAAGCACATTCCGGTGATCATCGTCAGCACCAAGGCGATGGAAACCGACAAGGCATGGGGACTGCGCCAGGGCGCAGCCGATTACATCGTCAAGCCGCCGCGCGAGGATGAACTGATCGCGCGGATCAACGAACTGGTGGCCTGATGCGCTCGCCCTTCGACATCCTCGAAGCCTATGAACGGCGCAGCCTGGCCCATGCGGTGCAGCTGCCCGAGCGGCAGTTCGCGCAGGACCTCTGGCGTGGCGTGGGCTACCGCGTCGGCCAGCGCCGGCTGGTATCCGATTTCCGCGAAGTGGTGGAAATCGTGCCGATGCCGCCGGTGACCCCGGTGCCGTGCGCGCAGCCGTGGCTGCTGGGCGTGGGCAACCTGCGCGGCAACCTGTTCCCGGTGGTCGACCTGAAGTACTTCCTGGAAGGCACGCGTACCGTGCAGCAGGAAGGCCAGCGCGTGCTGATCATGCGCCAGTCGGGTGGCGACGTCGCGCTGACCATCGATGAACTGTTCGGCCAGCGCAGCTTCGAACTGGACCAGCAGATCGCGGCCGGCACGCTGGCCGAAGGACGTTACGGCCACTTCGTCGATCGCGCCTTCCACGCCGACGGCCACGACTGGGGCGTGTTCTCGCTCTCGCTGCTGTCGCGTACCCCTGAATTCCGGCAAGCCGCGGCCTGAGGCCGGGCATCGCCCCCTGCATTGAAGATCGAGGTTGAACGATGAGTACTGCTTCGGACGCCACCAAGACCGGCAAGCTGCGGCTGGGCGGCAGCAACCTCTGGTTGTTCCTGCTGCTGGCATCGATGATCCTGTTCGGCGTCAACACCGGCGTCGCCACCTGGCAGGGCAGTCGCCTGGCCGATGCCGGTTCCAAGGCAGCCGACCTGCAGGTGCTGTCGCAGCAGCTGGCCAACCAGGGCCGTGATGCGGTGGGCGGCAACGCGCAGGCGTTCACTGCCTTCAAGGCCACCCGCAACGCGATCGAACAGAACGTGTCGACCCTGCAGGGGCGCTACGGCAAGGAACCGGGCGTGTCCGGTGCGATCGCCACCCTGGCCGAGACCTGGGCGCCGCTGGGCAAGCAGGCCGGGCAGCTGGTTGCCAGTGAACCGGCGGTGCTGGCGCTGGCCGGCAATGCCAACAACTTCACCGGCGCGGTGCCGGGCCTGCAGGCCCAGCTGAACGAGCTGGTGCGCGCGATGTCCGCCTCGGGCGCGCCGTCGTCGCAGGTGTACAGCGCACTGCAGCAGGTCGTGGTGGCCGGTTCGATGGCCCGCCGCGTGACCGAAATGCGTGCCGGTGGCAGCGCCGCTGCCACCTCGGGCGATGCACTGGCACGCGACATTACCGTGTTCTCGCAGGTGCTCGACGGCCTGCGCAACGGCAACGAGGAACTGGGCATCACCGCCGTACGCGGTGCCGCCGCCGTGGCCGCGCTGGAGCAGTCGCAGCAGAAGTGGGAGGCAATGAAGCAGGACGCCGATGCGATCCTGGCCAGCTCGCGCCAGCTGTTCGCCGCCCAGTCCGCCGCCACCGCGCTGGGCCAGGGTTCGGCGCACATGCTGGACGACAGCCGCAAGCTGTTCGAGGCGTTCTCCTCGTTCGGCTCGGTGTCCGATACCCGCCTGTTCCCGAACTTCTGGATCGGCGTGGTGTCCGGTGCGCTGTCGCTGATCGCGATCATCGGCTTCGTCTCCACCAACGTGCGCAGCCGCTCGCGCGAGCAGGAACTGCGCTACCAGACACAGGTGGAATTCAACAGCCGCAACCAGCAGGCGATCATGCGGTTGCTGGACGAAATCTCCTCGCTGGGTGAGGGCGACCTGACCGTGAAGGCCTCGGTGACCGAGGACATGACCGGCGCCATCGCCGACGCGATCAACTACGCGGTGGACGAGCTGCGCCACCTGGTGACCACCATCAACGACACCTCGGCCAAGGTCGCGCTGTCCACCCAGGAAACCCAGGCCACCGCCATGCAGCTGGCAGAGGCGGCGGGCCACCAGGCCAACCAGATCACCTCGGCCTCGGACCGCATCGGTGAAATCGCGGCGAGCATCGAACAGGTGTCGCGCAACTCGGCCGAGTCGGCCGACGTGGCACAGCGCTCGGTGGTGATCGCTGCCGAAGGTGCCGGCGTGGTGCGCGAGACCATCCAGGGCATGGACCAGATCCGTGACCAGATCCAGGAAACCTCCAAGCGCATCAAGCGCCTGGGCGAGTCGTCGCAGGAAATCGGCTCGATCGTGGAACTGATCAACGACATTTCCGAGCAGACCAACATCCTGGCATTGAACGCGGCGGTGCAGGCGGCTTCGGCCGGTGAAGCGGGCCGCGGTTTCGCGGTCGTGGCCGACGAAGTGCAGCGCCTGGCAGAACGCACCTCGGGCGCAACCCGACGCATCGAGAACCTGGTGCAGGCGATCCAGGCCGATACCAACGAAGCGGTCACCTCGATGGAACAGACCACCGCCGAAGTGGTGTCCGGTGCACGCCTGGCCGAGGACGCCGGCACCGCACTGACCGAAATCGAGCGCGTGTCCAATGCACTGAACACCCTCATCAAGAACATCTCCATCGCCGCCCAGCAGCAGTCGGCTGCGGCCTCGGACATCACCCGCACCATGGGCGTGATCCGGCAGATCACCGGCCAGACCTCGCAGGGTGCCGGGCAGACCGCCGAATCGATCGGTCACCTCGCGCAGCTGGCGGCCGACCTGCGTCGTTCGGTCGCCGACTTCAAGCTGCCGGCGTGACGCGGGCAGGGCGGCGAGCAAGGAACCAGTCGATGAAGCATTTCCATCCCCCACGCCAGAACTCGCGCGGCTTCCGCGCGGCGGCGAACGGAGCGCGTCCATGAGCAGTCTGCGCGATGCGATGAGCCACGCAGCGCTGGGCTGGGTCAAGCCCGAGCTGGACGAGACCCTGCGCCAGGTGCGCAACGAGGTCGAGTACTACGCGGAAGACCCGGCCGATGCCAGCCGCATGCGCATCTGCGCCGGCTACCTGCACCAGGTGCAGGGCACCCTGCGCATGGTCGAGCTGTACGCCCCGGCGATGGTGGCCGAGGAGCTGGAACAGCTGGCCAATGCCATCGGCGCCGGTAGCGTGGCTGATCGGGATGAAGCCTGCGCGACCCTGATGCGCGGCAGCGTGCTGCTGCCCGATTACCTGGAGCGCCTGCAGAACGGTCACCGCGATATTCCGATCGTGCTGATGCCGCTGCTCAACGAGATCCGCGCCGCGCGAGGCGAAGAAGGCGTGCATGACAGCGTGCTGCTGGCGTTTGCGCCGGACAGTGTCAGCGCCACCGAGGCTGAGCTGGACCATGCCCGCGGCAGCCTGAGCGGGCGCAACCGCGAGCTGCTGGATACGGTCGGCAGCGCGGTGAAGGAAGAACTGCTGCGCATCAAGGATGCGCTGGACCTGCACCTGCGTACTGGCGGTGCGCCCGAACAGCTGGAGACCCAGGCCAACGAACTTGGCGCCGTGGCCGATACGCTGGGCATGATGGGCCTGGGCGTGGCCCGTGGCGTGGTCGTGCAGCAGCGCGACGCGCTGCGTGGCGTGGTCGAGGGTCGCCAGCAGATCGATGAGAACCTGCTGCTGGATATCGCCGGCGCACTGCTGTACGTGGATGCCTCGCTGGACGACCAGGTGGCCCATCTGGGCGCCGGTGGCAGTGGCGAGGACGATCCGAGCGCGGTCGAGAACCGGCGCACCGTGGAAGTGCTGGCGCATGAAGCCATCGCCAACTTCGCGGCGGCCCGTGAGCATTTCGTCGCTTTCATTGAAACCAGCTGGAACCATGCCGAGCTGCAGGACGTGCCGCGCCTGCTGGGCGATGTGTCCGGTGCGCTGCGCATGCTCGACCTGAACACCGCCGCCGATTACCTGCGCGGTGTGCAGCAGTACATCGAAGCCGAGCTGATCGGTCGCCAGCGCGTGCCCAGTGGCCGCCAGCTGGACACCCTGGCCGATGCCATGGCCAGCCTGGAGTACTACCTCGAGGCTCTGCGCGACCGCCGCCCGGGTCGCGAGGACATCCTCGACATCACCCGCAGCAGCCTTGAAGCGCTGCGCTATTGGCCGTTGCCGGACCGCAATGCGGTGGAGCCTGTTGCCGCCGCGCCGATTCCGTTCGCATCGCTGCTGGTGGACCGCGAGCCGATCGCGCTGCAGGCCGAGCCGCTGCAGCCGGAGCCCATCGAGATTCCGGTGCAGCCGGCCGCGCCCGCCGCCGGCACGGTGCCGGTACCGCTGCCGGACTTCACCTTCGATCCGCCACCGGCCGCGCCTGCACCGGAGGTGGTGGACAACCGCCTGATGTTCGGGGCGCTGGGGAGTGTCGCCTCCACACCGCTGTCGCTGCATGACGACGCGGATGCACCGCTGGTCTTCGCCGCGTCCAGCGCGCCTGCGCCCGAGGTACCGCAATGGGATCTCGCACCGTTCCATCCGGACTCCGAGCCGACCGCGAGTGCCGAAGACGAGCGCAGTCCGACCTTCGCCAGCTTCGACCCGGTCAGTTTCGAACGGGCCGAAACCAGCGTGGAACCGGCGCCGCAGTGGACACTGTCGGAGGCAACACCACCGGCATTGGCCGATGTGGCTGTGATGGATGTCGAGGACGACGTCGACGCGTCGGTGCCCTTTGACACCGCTGACGTTGCCGCGCCCGTGTTCGACCCGGTGGCTGCCGAGCACGATGTGGTCGCCGCCGGTGACGACGTGGTGTTCCGTTTCGACGCCGATGCGCTGGACAATGCCGACGACGTGCTGTCGCTGCACGCGATGGAGACGCTGTCGCTGGACGACGACGCCGGATTGCACCCGGCGCTGGAGATCGTCGATCCCGCTGCACCCGTGCGGGTGGACGAAAGCCCTGTGGTTGCCGAAGCGGACGCGGTTCCGGCGGATGTGCAGGAGGACGTGCCCGCGCCGATGGCCGAGGTGCTGACGCCGGTCTCCGATGCACCGGCACCGGCGGTGTCGGTGATTGATATCGACACCATCGCGCCCATCGACTTCAGCGAAGCCGACGCGCAGTTCTTCGCCGAGCTGAGCGCCGCGGCGGCCGATTTCAATCCGCAGGCCATGGCGGCTCCGCCCGCTGCGGACATCCCGGTCGTGGCCGGCACCGAGACCGGCTTCGAGGCCGGCTTCGACGACGATGCCGAGAACATCGACGAGGACATCCGCGAGGTGTTCCTGGAAGAGTTCGACGACGAGCTGGCCAACCTGGGCACGCTGCTGCCGGCATGGCACATGCAGCTGGACAACATGGACCGGCTGCGGCCGATCCGCCGCATCTTCCACACCCTCAAAGGCAGTGGCCGCCTGGTGGGTGCACGCACCCTGGGCGAGTTCGCCTGGAAGATCGAAGGCATGCTCAATCGCGTGCTCGATGGCAGTCGCCCGGCGACTCCGGCGGTGCTGGCGATGGTCGACAACGCCCATGCCGCGCTGCCGCAGCTGAACGCCGCGCTGCGCCATGGCCAGCGCATCAGCGTGGACCTGCAGGCGATGCAGGCCATTGCCGATCGGGTCGGTGCCGGCGAGGAGACCTTCTACGTGCCGTTGCCGGCTGCGGCCGCACCGGCAGCGACACTGGCCGAGTCCGAAGGCGAAGACGAAATCAGCCGACTGCTGGAAGCCGAGGCCGCTGCGTCGGCGCAGGCCGATGCCACGGCGGTGGCGGAAGACGCCGGTACCCCGGCCAACATCGACAGCGTACTGCGCGAGATCCTCGAGGCCGAGGTCGAAGTCCACCAGGCGACCCTGCAGGAATGGCTGCGTTCGGCGCAGCAGGCACCGCAGCCGGTCAGCGACGCACTGCTGCGTGCGGTGCACACCATGAACGGCGCCTTCGCGATGACCGAAGTGCCGGAAATCACGGCGGTCACCGGCGGTGCCGAGTCCTACATCAAGCGCGCCCTGGCCGCCGACGTGGTGCCTGGCGACGAGGGCGTAGCCGCACTGGATGCGACCGCGCAGGCGATCACCGCGACCATGGAAGCGCTGCAGGCCGAACAGCCGCGGATTGTTCCGCAGGGCGCGTTGGTGCAGCGGCTGCAGGCATTGGCCGGCGAGCTGCCGGAAGCGCGCTGGCCGCTGTTCGCGCTGGAAGACGAGGACGAAGAGGGCGTCGAGCTGGCGCCTGATGCCGAGCAGGCATCCGCGGCCGAAGCGCCGCTGGCCGGGCTGGACACGCTGGACGAAACCAGCATGCCGTCCGCTTTCGATGCGGCGACCGATTTCATTGCCGAGCCGCAGTCGCATGCCGAAGATGCGCTGGAACCGGTTCCAGCTGCAACCGGGCTGGAGGCGCTGGACGTCGCAGCCGACAGCGGCCTGGACGTGGGTGAGCTGACCGCCAGCGACGATCTTTCGCGTTACTTCGACGCCGGCTGGCCGTCGGTGCCGGGCGAAGGTGAACCTGCCACGGCGGACACCGGCGCGATTGAATCGATCCAGCCGATTGAAAGTGCGCCTGATGTTGCCCAGGACGAATCAGATGCCGTGCCGGCGATCGCGACGGTCGACGACGCTGACCTGACCATGGCGGACGATCTGTCGCCGTACCTCGACGCCAGTGCGCTGCCGGTGGATGACCGCGACACGGAAGAGTTGCCGGTGTCTGCGGAAGTTGACGCGATCGACCTGAATACGCCGTTGCCGTTTGATTCGGGCAGTGACGATGACAACGTCATTGACGACGCTGCTGCACTGCCACTCGACAGCGAGCTGTCGAGCCTGCAGGATGAAATGGCTGTGCCGGGTTTTGCAGAACCGGTCACGCTGGCAGCCGCGCTCGAGGCCGGCCTGCACGTGATCGAGGAGGAGCAGACCCTGGACGACGACGGGCAATGGCCCGTGATCGGCCTCCAGGCCAGCGAACTCGCGCCGGGTGAGGCAGATGCCTTTGCCGAGGATGCGGACGTCGGCGGGGAGGCGGCGGTCGGTGAAGGAGAGAGCGCCGATCAGCCGTCCCCGGCGACGGTGATTGAGGAGATCACCGCGGAGGCACCGCAGGGCGGCACTGCTGCGGTGCGCTTCTTCGAAATGGAAGACGCACCGGGCCAGGGTACGGTCGATGCCGATGCACAGGTTGCAGCGACCGACATCGTGCCGCGTGCGCCGCACCACGAGCAGGCACCTGTTGCGGCGGATGCCGAGGACGGCGCTGATGCACTCGACTTCAGCGTGTACGACCGCGAGCTGGTCGATATCTTTGTCGAGGAAGGCAAGGACCTGCTCGACCACTGCGATGGCCTGATCAGCGAACTGCGCGATGCACCGCAGGACCGCGAGGTGCTGGCCGGCCTGCAGCGTGACCTGCACACCCTGAAGGGTGGCGCACGCATGGCTGGCATCAATGCCATCGGCGACCTTGGCCACAGCATCGAATCGCTGCTGGAGGCGGTGGCCGCTGGCCGTACCGAGATCGAACGCCGCGACGTGCAGCTGCTGGAGCGTGGCTTTGACCGCCTGCACCAGCTGCTCACCCGCACCGGCGCGCACCGCGTGGTGGAGCCGGCGCAGGATCTGGTCGAAGCCTTCGAGGTCCGCACCACCATCGATATCGCCGCAGCCGCTGCGGCCGCGCGTGCGGCCAGCGAGATCGAGACCGTGCCCGCACAGGCCGCGGGCCCGCTGGCGACCCCGATTGAAGCGCCGCTGTCGGCTCCGCTTCCGGCCGAGGGCGTGATCGATGAAGATCCGCTGGCGCGTCCGCAGCAGGAGCAGGTGCGCGTGCGTGCCGACCTGCTCGACCGCCTGGTCAACCATGCCGGTGAAGTGGCGATCTACCGCTCGCGGCTTGAACAGCAGCTGGGTGCCTTCCGTGGTGCCATGGGCGAACTGGAGCGCACCAATGCGCGACTGCGCGACCAGCTGCGGCGACTCGACCTGGAAACCGAGGCGCAGATCGTCGCCCGCTACCAGCGCGAACAGGACCAGGCCGACCAGAAGTTCGATCCGCTGGAGCTGGACCGCTTCTCCACCCTGCAGCAGCTCAGCCGTGCGCTGAACGAGTCGGCGGCCGACCTGGGTGGCCTGCAGGGCGTGCTGGACGATCTGTCGCGCCAGTACGATTCGCTGCTGCAGCAACAGTCGCGCGTCAGCTCCGAGCTGCAGGATGGCCTGATGCGCGCGCGCATGGTGCCGTTCGATGGCCTGGTGCCGCGCCTGCGCCGCGTGGTCCGCCAGTCCGGCATGGATACCGGCAAGCAGGTCCACCTGACCCTGGAAGGAACCCACGGCGAACTGGACCGCAACGTCCTCGACCGCATGGTCGCGCCGCTGGAACACATGCTGCGCAACTCCGTGGCCCATGGCCTGGAAGCGCCGGAACAGCGCCGCGCCGCCGGCAAGCCGGAGGAGGGCGAGATCGCCATCCGCCTGCACCGCGAAGGTTCGGAAATCGTGCTGGAAGTGGCCGATGACGGTGCTGGCCTGGACCGCGAGGCGATCCGCCGCCGCGCCATCGACCGTGGCCTGCTGGCCGCCGATGCGCAGCCGAACGAGCAGGAGCTGGACAACCTGATCTTCGCGTCCGGCTTCACCACCGCCGACCAGGTCAGCCAGCTGGCCGGTCGTGGCGTGGGCATGGACGTGGTGCGCAACGAAGTGCGCCAGCTCGGTGGCTCGGTCGACATCCAGTCGGTGCGGGGCCAGGGCGTACGCTTCACCCTGCGCCTGCCGCAGACGCTGGCCGTCACCCAGGCGGTGTTCGTGCAGATCGGCGAAACCACCTTCGCGGTGCCGGTGGCCTCGGTCAGTGGTATCGGCCGCCTGTCGCGCGAGCGTTTCGAAGCCGCCGACAGCAGCTACCGTTACAGCGGCGAAGACTATCCGCTGTACGACCTCGGCAGCCTGGTCGGGCAGGCCCCGGCGCGTGCCGATGGCCAGGACCAGGTGCCGCTGCTGCTGGTCCGTGCCGGTGATCTGCGTGCCGCCGTGGCGATCGACCAGGTGCTGGGCAACCGCGAAATCGTGGTCAAGCCGGTCGGCCTGCAGATCGCGTCGGTGCCGGGCATCTATGGTGCCACCATCACCGGCGATGGCCGCGTGGTGGTGATCCTGGACGTGGCGCCGCTGGTGCGCCGCTTCCTCGCCAACCCGACGCTGCCTGTGCTGGCCAACGCACCGCGCCAGGAGCGCCAGGTGCCGCTGGTGATGGTGGTCGACGACTCGCTGACGATGCGCAAGGTCACCGGCCGCATCCTCGAACGCCACAACTTCGAGGTCAGCGTCGCCCGCGACGGCGTGGAAGCGCTGGAACGCCTGGAAGAGCGCGTGCCGGACCTGATGCTGCTGGATATCGAGATGCCGCGCATGGATGGCTACGAGCTCGCCACCGCGATGCGTGCCGACCCGCGCTACAGGGACGTGCCGATCGTGATGATCACTTCGCGCAGCGGTGACAAGCACCGCCAGCGCGCCTTCGAGATCGGTGTCCAGCGTTACCTGGGCAAGCCGTACCAGGAACTGGACCTGATGCGTAACGTGTACGACCTGCTGGGGATCGCCCGTGTCCGTGAGTGAAACCCAAGCGGCTCCGGCCGTGGCCCTGCTGGCCCGTCCCGGCGCGGCGCGTGAGCGCCTGCGTGAGGCGTTGTCGCACGCCGATGTGCAGCTGGTGCTGGAAGATAATCCCAACACGCTGGAGGCGCGGGTCCTGCAGGAGGCGCGCCCACAGTTCGTGGTGATCGCGCTGGAAGCCGCCATCGAGGACGCCTTGGAGCGCCTGGAAGCGGTGCTGTCCGCACCGGGTCTGACCCTGGTCTTCGACGAGGCCGAACTGGCTGCACGTCGTGATGGTTGGGAGGCTCAGCGCTGGGGCCGTCATCTGTCCGCCAAGCTGCATGGCCACCAGCAGGTGTTGCCGCCGGGGGCCGAAGAAGAACCCAGCCTGCAGCTGGAGCCGGGCCACCCGGCACCGGCACCGGCGCCGCAGGAAGAAGCGCTGCAGCCGCACCTGGAGCAGGCATTGAGCTGGGCCGACGAGGTCCCCGCTGACACTCTGCACTCGCCGCCTGTACAGCTGCACGAACCGATCGCGCTGGAACAGGCGCTGGCCGCGCTGCAGCCGGTGGTGCCTGAGCCGCTGCAGGCCTCCGCACTGCCGTCGCTGGCAGAGACCGCGTCCGCATCACCGCCGCTACCGCCGGTCTCCTTCGACCACACCGCCTGGTCGCTGGTCGAGGACGAGGCCGATGCCTCGGCAACCGCTCCGCACCACGCTGCCGTGGAGGCTCCGTTGCCTTCCTTCGATACCGGTCATCTGAGCCTGGTCGATCTGGACGCTGCTGCGCCCGTGGGCGCACGCGCAGGATCGCTGCTGGTGCTGGCCGGCATCGGTGGCCCGGATGCGCTGCGTCGCCTGCTCGGCGCGCTGCCGCCTTCGCTGAGCGTGCCCGTCCTGGTGCACATGCGCCTGGATGGCGGGCGCTACGGCAACCTGGTCAAGCAGATGGCACGTGTGTCGCCGTTGCCGGTGCAGCTGGCTGAAGCCGGCCAGCGTGCAACTCCGGGTGAAGTGCATGTGCTGGCCGATGACATCGGCGTGCAGGCAGCCAGTGACGGCCTGCATTTCGTCAGCGACGCGCAGGGCATTGCGATTGCCGCGCTGCCAGCTGACCACACCGCGCTGGTCCTGCTCAGCGGCGCTGACCTTGCGCATGTCGGTCCGGCGCTGGATCTGGCTGCCGCCGGTGCATGGGTGGCCGGGCAGGTGGGCGAGGGCTGCTACGACCCGGCTGCAGCCACGGCGGTGGTTGCTGCCGGCATGGTGGCCGGTGAACCGCAGGAACTGGCGCAGGCGATTGCCGCGCGCTGGGGTGAGCAGGACGACAACGGAGAAGCACCATGAGCTATGCCAGCAATGACGAAATCCGTGGCGTCCTGATCCAGGCCGGCAACGCGCGCGTGCTGCTGCCCAATGCCACCGTGGCCGAAATGATGTCGCGCGTGCCGGTGCAGCCGGTCTCCGGTGCGCCGCGCTGGCTGGTGGGCGAGATCGGCTGGCACGGCTGGCAGGTGCCGCTGGTGTCGTTCGCACGTCTTTCGGGACTGGGCGAAGAAGCCGTGGGCGGCCACAACAAGGTGGTGGTGCTGAAGGCCCTCAGCGGCAACGCGCAACGCCCGTACTACGCCCTGCTGACGCAGAACTTCCCGCAGCTGATTTCGGTGCCGCGCGACGGCCTGCTGGCTGACGCCTCGGAAGAAACCCTGCCGGACATCGTGCACATGCGTGTGCTGCTGGGCGAGCAGAGCGCGCTGCTGCCGAACCTGGACGCGCTGGAAGCGGCGCTGGATTCGCTGGCGGCCTGATCGGGAATCCGCCGGTCGGGTTCCCGGTAGTGCCGGACGCTGGCCGGCAACCGCATGATTCCGTGGATGCCGGCCAGCGGCCGGCACTACCAGGAATCGGGCCTTACCCCAGATCCCCCAACCGTGCCTGCAACGCTGCAATCGCGGCGAGGCCGGCCGTTTCCGTGCGCAGGATGCGCGGTCCCAGCTGCAGGCCCTGGAAGCCCGCGGCCGCCAGTTGATCACGGTCGCGTGGCGACCACCCACCTTCCGGGCCGATCGCGATCACGATGCCGCCTGCCGGAGCGGCCGCCAGCGTCGACAAGCGATGTGTGCCCAGCGGATCCAGGGTCAACCGCAGCGTATCCACCGGCAGTGCCGCTGCCGCCTGCGCCAGCGACAGCGGTGATCCCACCTGCGGAATGCGCGCGCGCCCGGACTGGCCGCAGGCCGAGGTCACCACATTGTTCCAGTGCGCCACGCGCTTCTCCGCCCGTGCTGCATCCAACTTCACCTCGGTGCGCTCGGCGTTGACCGGAATGATCGCCGCCACGCCCAGTTCGGTGGCTTTCTGCAGGATCAGGTCCATCTTCTCGCCACGGGCGATGCCCTGCAGCAGGGTGATCGCCAGCGGCGATTCGGTGTCGATGGCCTGCACGGCGTCGATGCGCACCTGCACTTCGCGCTTGCCGGCCACGGTCAGCGTGGCGCTGTAGTCATGGCCGTCGCCGTTGAACAGCACGCAGGTATCGCCCTCGCGCAGGCGCATCACCCGCACCAGATGGTTGGCGGTCTCTTCCGGCAGGGTCACGGTCTGGCCGCTGTGCAGCGCCAGGTCGATGGGGCAGCGGGTCACGCGCATGCAATCGCCTCGTCAATCGCCGCCAGCGTGGTATGTGCCAGCAGCTCCAGTTGTTCGTCATCCACGCAGTAGGGTGGCATCCAGTACAGCACGTCGCCCAGCGGACGCAGTACCACACCGCGCTTCAGCGCGGCCTTGTAGGCGTGCAGGCCCAGCCGCATGGCCGGGTCGAACGGTGTGCGCTTGTTGCCATCGCGCGACAGCTCGAACGCCACCACCATGCCGGCCTGGCGCACGTCGGCCATGTGCGGGTGGTCGGCAAACGGTGCCGCCAGCGTGCCCATCACCGAGGCGATGCCCCGGTTGCGCGCGATCACATCGTCGTCGCGGAAGATGTCCAGCGTCGCCAGCGCGGCCGCGCAGGCCAGCGGGTTGCCGGTGTAGCTGTGCGAATGCAGGAAGGCGCGCTCGCGCGAGTCGTCGAGGAACGCGTCGTACAGGGCCTGCGTGGCCAGTACCGCGGCAAGCGGCAGGAAGCCGCCGGTCAGGCCTTTCGAGAGGCACATCAGGTCCGGCATCACCCCGGCCTGCTCGCAGGCGAACAGGGTGCCGGTGCGGCCGAAACCGGTGGCGATCTCGTCGGCGATCATGAATGCACCGTGCGCATCACACAGTTCGCGAACCCGCTGCAGGTACACCGGATCGTGCATGCGCATGCCGCCCGCGCACTGCAGGCGTGGCTCCAGGATCACCGCACAGATCTCGCCCGGATGCTGGTCGAACAGTGTGGCCAGGCCATCGGCGGCCTGGCGCGCGCGATCGGCGGCGCTCTGGCCGGGCTCGGCCAGGTAAGCGTCGGGCGAGGGCGCGAACAGCCCTTCGGCCAGCAGCGGCGCATAGACGCGGCGATACAGCGGGATGTCACCCAGCGCCAGCGCGCCCAGGGTCTCGCCGTGGTAGCCGTTCTCCAGTGCGATGAACCGCGTGCGCCGCGGCTCGCCACGGTTCTGGAAATACTGGAAGGCCATCTTCAGCGCCACTTCCACGCCGGCGGAGCCGTTGTCAGCGTAGAACACCTTGGCCAGCGGTTCGCGGCCAGGCTGGCGCGGGGCCAGCGCCAGCAGGCGTTCGGCCAGGGTGATGGCTGGCTCATGACCGAAGCCGGCCAGCATCACCTGTTCCAGCTGCGTGGCCTGGGCGGCGATGGCACCACCGATGCGCGGTTCGGCATGACCGAACAGGTTGGTCCACCAGCTGCTGACCGCGTCCAGGTAGCGGTTGCCGTCGTGGTCGAACAACCAGGCGCCCTGGCCGCGTGCGATCGGGACCAGTGGCAGGGTGTGCGGATGCTCGCGCATCTGCGTGCACGGGTGCCACAGCACCTTGAGGTCGCGTTGCCGCCAGTGCTCGACCAGCGGGGAGGGGGTTGGGTCTGCTAGCATTTCGGGCTCATGAACATGTTGCTGCCTGCACATTCTATCGGCCCCGGCGCAGGCGCCGGCCGCCGCGGAGATTCCGCATGAACGATGACCGTGCCGGCCGTCGCTTGCCGATCATCCATCGGATCACCGATGAGGAGAACGGTCCCTTCCAGCGCCAGCACCTGGACCTGGAGTTCTCCAACGGCGAACGCCGCCGCTTCGAGCGGCTGGTCAGCCGGGGGCATGGCGCGGTGGTGGTGGTGCCGATGCTCGACGACGAAACCGTGCTGCTGGTACGTGAATACGCCGCCGGCATGCACCGCTACGAACTGGGCCTGGTCAAGGGCCGGATCGATGCCGGCGAGACCCCCGAGCAGGCCGCCGACCGCGAACTGAAGGAAGAGGCCGGTTACGGCGCGCGCCGGGTGGATGTGCTGCGCGCGATGACCCTGGCCCCGACCTACATGAGCCACCAGTCGTGGCTGGTGGTGGCGCGCGACCTGTACCCGGAAAAGCTGGCCGGCGACGAGCCGGAAGAGCTGGAAGTCGTCCCGTGGAAGCTGGCCGAGCTGGACCAGCTGATGCTGCGCGAGGACTTCTCCGAGGGGCGCTCGCTGGCAGCGCTGTTCATCGCCCGCCAGTGGCTGCAGGGAACGCGATGATCAAACTGACCACGGACCTGCGCGAGACCGCCATCGCCATTGCCCAGGAAGCCGGACAGGCCATCATGCAGGTCTATGCCGACGGCTTCGACGTGCAGATCAAGGATGACAACAGTCCGGTCACCGCAGCCGACCTGGCCGCCAACCAGGTGATCGAGCAGGGCCTGCAGCAGCTGACCCCGGATCTGCCGATCCTGTCCGAGGAATCGGCGCAGGTCCCCTGGGAACAGCGCCGCCACTGGGGCGCCTACTGGCTGGTCGATCCGCTCGATGGCACCCGTGAGTTCGTCAAGCGCAACGGCGAGTTCAGCGTCAACATCGCGCTGATCTACCAGGGCGCACCGGCCTTCGGCGTGGTGCTGGCCCCGGTGACCGGCATCGTCTGGCATGCCATGCGCGGGGAGCTGGCCTATCGCCGGCAGGGCCTGCACGACACCGTGCTGCGCACCCGCACGCCGGCCACCGCACCGCTGCGGGTTGCCGCCAGCCGCTCGCACCGCTCACCGGAAACCGAGGCGCTGCTGGCGCGCATGGGCCGCATCGAGACCATCGCGCAGGGCTCGTCGCTGAAATTCTGCCGGATCGCCGAAGGTGGCCTGGATGTCTATCCTCGTCTGGGCCCGACCTCCGAATGGGATACCGCCGCCGGCCAGTGCGTACTGCACGCCGCCGGCGGTGCGGTACTGTCGGCAGCGACCGGCAAGCCGTTCCGCTACAACCGCCGCGAGACCCTGTTGAACGGTGATTTCATTGCCCTTGGTGACACCAGCCTGCCGTGGCGCGACTGGTTATCCGACTGACCCTGGAGGCCGCATGAGCGCGCATGACACCCCCATCGCCGGCAGTGCAGCCAGCAACGAACTGGAACGCCTGCTGGCGATCATGGCGCGCCTGCGCGATCCGCAGGGCGGCTGCCCCTGGGACCTGGAACAGAACTTCGCGACCATCGCGCCGTACACCATTGAGGAAGCCTACGAGGTGGCCGATGCGATCGACCGTGGCGACCTCGATGATCTCTGCGATGAGCTGGGCGACCTGCTGCTGCAGGTGGTGTTCCATGCACGCATGGCCGAGGAGCAGGGCGCCTTTGCCTTCGCCGAGGTCGCACGCGCGATCAGCGACAAGATGCAGCGCCGCCACCCGCACGTGTTCGCCGATGTCAGCGTCGATGACGCCGACGGGGTGACGCGTAACTGGGATGCGATCAAGCGTGCCGAGCGTGCCGCCAAGGGCGAGCAGGACACCTCCGCATTGGCCGGCATCTCGCGTGGCCTGCCCGAATGGCAGCGAGCGGTGAAGCTGCAGTCGCGCGCGGCCAAGGTCGGTTTCGACTGGCCGGGCCCGTTGCCGGTGCTGGACAAGGCGGCGGAGGAACTGCAGGAGCTGCGCGAGGAGTTCGAGCGCGGCGATATTGCCGGCAACAAAGCGCGCCTGCAGGAAGAGCTGGGCGACCTGCTGTTCGTCTGCGCCAACCTGGCACGCCACGCCGATATCGATCTGGGTGCGGCGCTGCGCGGGGCCAACCACAAGTTCGAACGCCGCTTCCGTGCGATGGAAGCGCAGGCTGACGCCCAGGGTGGAGCGCTGGCGTCGATGGACCTGGATGCGCAGGAAGCACTGTGGCAGCACGCCAAGGCGGCGGAGAAGGCGTGAAGACGCTCGCGCTGTTCCTGCTGACCGCGCTGGCCGAAATTGTCGGCTGCTACCTGCCGTGGTTGTGGCTGCGCAAGGGCGGCAGCGTGTGGCTGCTGCTGCCGGCTGCCGCCAGCCTGGCCCTGTTCGCCTGGCTGCTGACCCTGCACCCGACCGCCAGTGGCCGGGTCTATGCGGCCTACGGTGGTGTCTACATCGGCACCGCGCTGTTCTGGCTGTGGCTGGTCGATGGCATCCGCCCCAGCCGCTGGGACCTGTTCGGCGCAGCCCTGTGCCTGGCCGGCATGGCGGTGATCATGTTCGGGCCGCGCACGCCCCCGGTGTAGCGTCGAGCCATGCTCGACGGCTTCCGCTTTTGTAGCGTCGAGCCAGGCTCGACGGCTTCCGCTCTTATGTAGCGTCGAGCCATGCTCGACTGCAACTGGGAGGGCCAGTCGAGCATGGCTCGCCTCTACAAAGGCAGCGCCACCGGATCATGCACTGCCTTGTCAGAATCGGCCACGCCGTCCAGGCCGCTTTCCCTCCCAGGAAGGCGCATGATGGCGGTGACCACGGCCCCCGGAGCACGCACATGCCCCGCTTCGCCAACTTCCGCGAGTTCTATCCGTTCTATCTCAGCGAGCACCGCCACCCGGTATCGCGCCGGCTGCACTTCGTCGGCAGCTGCGGCGTGCTGCTGCTGGTCGTTGCAGCGATCCTGCGCGGGCAGCCGGTGCTGTTGCTGGCCGCCCTGTTCTGCGGTTACAGCTTCGCCTGGGTCGGCCATTTCTTCTTCGAGAAGAACCGCCCGGCCACCTTCCAGCACCCGCTGTACTCGTTCATGGGCGACTGGGTGATGTTCGCCGACATCCTGCGCGGGCGCGTGCCCTGGTAGCTCCGCTGTGAATGTGGCCTTCACGCGCTATGCTGGGGCCTGGACGTCATAGATAAGGAAAGCAAGATGTTCCCGACCATGTTCTTTACCGTGGTACTGGCCTTCGTGGCCGTGGTGATCCTGTTCAAGGCAGTACGGATGGTGCCCCAGGGCTACGAGTGGACCGTCGAGCGCTTCGGGCGCTACACGCACACCATGACCCCCGGCCTGCATTTCCTGATCCCGATCGTGTACGGGGTGGGGCGCAAGGTGAACATGATGGAGCAGGTGCTGGACGTGCCCAGCCAGGAAGTGATCACCAAGGACAACGCCGCCGTGCGCGTGGACGGCGTGGTGTTCTTCCAGGTACTGGATGCCGCCAAGGCCGCCTATGAGGTGGCCAACCTGGAAGTGGCGATGATCGCCCTGGTGCAGACCAACATCCGTACCGTGATCGGTTCGATGGATCTGGATGAATCGCTCAGCCAGCGCGAGGTGATCAATGCCCAGCTGCTGAGCGTGGTCGACCATGCCACCAATCCCTGGGGCGTGAAGGTCAACCGCATCGAGATCCGTGACATCCAGCCGCCGCGCGATCTGCTGGATGCGATGGCGCGGCAGATGAAGGCCGAGCGCGAAAAGCGCGCGCAGATCCTCGAGGCAGAGGGTTCACGGCAGTCGGAGATCCTGCGCGCCGATGGCGAGAAGCAGGCCACCGTGCTGGAGGCCGAAGGCCGCCGCGAAGCCGCGTTCCGCGATGCCGAGGCGCGCGAGCGCCTGGCCGAGGCCGAAGCGATGGCGACCAAGGTGGTGTCGGCGGCGATTGCCGAGGGCGACGTGCAGGCGATCAACTACTTTGTTGCGCAGAAGTACGTGGAAGCGTTCAAGGAGCTGGCCAGTTCGCCGAACCAGAAGCTGGTGCTGATGCCGATGGAGGCCAGTGGCGTGATCGGTTCGATCGCGGGCGTGGCCGAACTGGCGAAGCAGGCGCTGGCCAGCCAGGACAACAAGGCCGCCGGCAAGCGGCCGCCGCCGCTCGGAGGCTGACATGCGCTGGGAAGTCGTCGGTTGGGGCGCGCTGGCGCTGCTGCTGTTCGCTGCCGAAGCGCTGGCGCCGGGTGCGTTCATGCTGTGGATCGGCATTGGCGCGGCGGCAGTGTTCGTACTGGTTGCGGTGTTCAGCGACATTCCACTGTTGTGGCAGGTGATCGCTTTCGTCCTGCTGAGTGTGGTCTCGATCCAGTGCTACCGGCGCTGGGGGAGGCCGCGGGCACGGCCCAGCGATGCGCCGTTGCTTAACCGCCGTGCCGAGCAGCTGGTCGGCCGGGAGGTGGTACTGCAGCAGGCCATCGTCGGTGGCCAGGGACGGGTCAGCATTGACGATGCGTCCTGGCAGGTGAGCGGTCCGGAGCTGCCTGCGGGTACGTGGGTGCGGGTGGTGGCGGTGCAGGGCAGCACGCTGCTGGTCGAAGCGGTGGCCTAGGGGTTCCCAGCCAACGGCGGAGCCCCTCGTGGGTGGTCGCGGAAGGTGGTTCATGTGTCTGGGTCGGGCGGGTTGGGTTCGCGGGACACGCCGTAGACCCCGCTCCGCGGTCCGGCCCAGCCGCTGGCGGCTGCGCGTTCGGTCGCTTGCGAAGCAGTGCTTCGCAAGCAAAGCGCCCTCACCCATGGGGGCTCGATGGCGCCATCCATGGCGCCAACGGTCCCGCGAACCCAACCCGCCCGGCCCCCGACAGTTTCCGTGCGCGTCCCGCCCACGGAAAAAGAAAAAGAGCAAAGAGCAAAAGCACTCGCTCCGACCCGCCCAGGCCGAGTCAATCCAGAGCCGATGAACTCAGGCTTTGCGCTCCAGCTGTAGAAAGCGGCGCCGGCCGCAGGCCGGCCAAACACCCCGCTGCGCTGCGGCGCGACCTGCGGGCGACCGATCTGGGATAATGGGGATTCTTGTTTCCTCTGCTGCCGGACCCGGTCATGACCCAGAAGACGCTGCTCAACGATACCCACCGCGCCCTTGGCGCCAAGATGGTCGATTTCGGGGGTTGGGACATGCCCATCCACTACGGCTCGCAGCTCGACGAGCACCACCTCGTTCGTCGCGAGTCGGGTGTGTTCGACGTCAGCCACATGACTGTGGTCGACCTGCGCGGTGATCAGGTCAAGCCGTTCCTGCGCCGCCTGCTGGCCAACTCGGTTGACAAGCTGAAGGTGACCGGCAAGGCGCTGTACTCGTGCATGCTGAATCCGCGCGGCGGCGTCATCGACGACCTGATCGTCTACTACCTGGGCGACGATTTCTTCCGCATGGTGGTCAATGCCTCCACCCGCGAGAAGGACCTGGCCTGGCTGCGCGAGCAGGCTGCACCGTTCGGCGTCACCGTCGAGCAGCGCCCGGACCTGGCTATTCTCGCCGTGCAGGGCCCGCAGGCGCGCGACATCGTGATCGGCCTGGCCCGCGAAAGCGATCGCGCAGCGCTGACCAAGCTGGGCCGTTTCGCCGCCCTGCAGGTGCAGTCCGATGACGGCGTCGAACTGTTTGTCGCCCGTACCGGTTACACCGGCGAAGACGGCTTCGAAATCCTGC
Organism: Stenotrophomonas genospecies 3; assembly: GCF_054473855.1. Classification (NCBI taxonomy): domain Bacteria; kingdom Pseudomonadati; phylum Pseudomonadota; class Gammaproteobacteria; order Lysobacterales; family Lysobacteraceae; genus Stenotrophomonas; species Stenotrophomonas genospecies 3. Next base: position 97,414 of record NZ_JBTMUR010000006.1, on the reverse strand, counting down.
TGCCGCAGGACGCCGTGGTCGCGTTCTGGAACCGCCTGCTGGCGGCGGGCGTGAAGCCGGCCGGCCTCGGCGCACGCGACACGCTGCGCCTGGAAGCCGGCATGAACCTGTACGGCCAGGACATGGACGAAGAGATCAGCCCGTACGAAGCGGCGCTGGCCTGGACCGTGTCGCTGGACGAAGGTCGCGACTTCATCGGCCGCGAGGTGCTGGAAGCGCAGAAGGCTGCCGGCACCGCCCGCCAGATGATCGGTCTGGTGATGGACGAGAAGGGCGTGCTGCGCCATGGTCAGGCGGTGACCACCGCCGGCGGCCAGGGCGAGATCCTGTCCGGCACCTTCTCGCCGACCCTGGCCAAGGGCATCGCCTTCGCCCGTGTACCGGCCGGTGAACTCGGCGAGGTCACCGTCGACATCCGTGGCCGGCAGGTGCCGGTGCGCGTGGTCAAGTTCCCGTTCGTGCGCGAAGGCCAGGCCCAGCCCGGCGTGCTCGCCGACGGCTGATCCGAAACTGCCGATCGTCACTGACAGCAGTGGCGGCCGGTTGGTTACACTAGCCCCGTTTTTTCCACCCCTGCATATCTCTGGAGCAGTCCCATGAGCGAGATCCCCGGCGACCTCAAGTTCCTCAAGTCCCATGAGTGGGCCCGTGTCGAAGGCAATGGCCGTGTCACCGTCGGTATTTCCGACCACGCCCAGGGCCTGCTGGGTGACCTGGTCTACGTCGAACTGCCGGAAGTCGGCGCCGACGCAAAGGCTGGCGAGCAGATCGCCGTTGTCGAGTCGGTGAAGGCCGCCTCGGACGTCTACAGCCCGATCAGCGGCAAGGTCGTCGAGGTCAACTCGGCGCTGTCCGACAAGCCGGAAACCATCAATGAAGATGCCTACGGCGAAGGCTGGATGTTCGTGGTCGAACTGACCAACGCTGAAGAGGTCAACGAACTGCTGGATCCGGACGCGTATGCCGAAGCCCTGGAAAACGACGACCACTGAGTCGTCACTTCCGGGTTCTGGAACGGCCACCTTCGGGTGGCCGTTTTTGTTTTGGCGAGTGCGTCGGACTCATGACGGCGGGTTCGCTCTGCACCCTCGGCGCGGCATCAGCCGACAGACGAACGGTGCCGATCAGCGTGCGCAGTTTTGCGCAAATCCGCGTTTCCGCCCCGCGCCGAAGCGATCGAATGTGAAAACTTTTCGCCCCCCGTTGCGGCCCCGTTGTGCTGGCGTTGGCGACGGTGCCGGTGACCATCGGCGATGCACGTGCGCTGTTGTCCGGAACATGTGCCTATCTGCGCAGAGTGCTTATTTCAAGTGTTTTTTGTTCAGAGAGCGCATCGACTTCGTCGTATGCGGCGCGCGTGCGCGCCGCTTCAATGGTCGTTGCAGGGCGCGCACGGCGGTGGCGAGGGCGGCGTCCGGGATGGCGCGGATGTGAAAATTTTTCGCGGGGGTTGTTGACAGTAAAAAAAACCGTGATTAGGTTTCGCCTCAGCAGACCTTGCCTGCCCAACCGAGTGCGCAGAATCAATCGTCCGATGCGAAGCAGCCCCTTCAAGACCACCGCGACCCTGATGACGGTGGACATGGCCCCGCTTCCCCCGGAGAAATGCAAGGCAACTCCCGTTCCGATGTCCGCTCCGCCGATCGAGGCGGGCATTGCCGCATCCGTAACGGCGCGCCTGACGCGCCGGCGGTCCCCGCACGCAGCATCCGCGGGTTTGATCCACCTGGGCGTTTCAACTCCCTATCACTGACGAGGAGCCATCCCATGGCAACCAAGAAAGCTGCGAAGAAGAAGCCCGCCGCCAAGAAAGCGGTGAAGAAGGTCGCGAAGAAGGCCGCTGCCAAGAAGGCAGTGAAGAAGGTCGCGAAGAAGGCGACCGCCAAGAAGGCAGTGAAGAAGGCTGCGAAGAAGGTCGCCAAGAAGACCACTGCGAAGAAGGCAGTGAAGAAGGCGGCGAAGAAGGTAGCCAAGAAGTCCACTGCCAAGAAGGCCGTCAAGAAGACCGCGAAGAAGGCCGTCAAGAAGGCCACCAAGAAGACTGCCAAGAAGGCAACGGCCCGCAAGCCGGCCAAGAAGGTCGCGAAGAAGGCCACTGCCAAGAAGGCTGTCAAGAAGACCGCCAAGAAGGCAGTAAAGAAGACCGCGAAGAAGGCGACCAAGAAGGCTGCCCCGAAGAAGGCAGCGAAGAAGGTTGCCAAGCGCAAGCCGGCCGCCCGCAAGAAGAAGGCCGCTCCGGTCGCTCTGCCGGCAACCCCGGCGCCGCTGATCTAAGTACTTCCCGATAGCCGCATCCTGAAACCCCCTTCCCTGACTGCCCAGCGGGGAGGGGGTTTTTTTATGGGCCGTTTGCAGGGTCGAGCCGTGCTCGACTGCTTTTCTGACAGTCGACGCTAGCGGTGCGGCGCCGGTGGAAAGCGCTCTACCAGGAAGTCCAGGAAGCTGCGCAGGCGGGTCGAGTGGTAGCGATCGTGGGCGTAGACCACGTGCATCGGCCGACCGGTCTGGCCGAACTCAGGGAACAGCTGCACCAGGCGTCCGGTGTCGATGTCGGCAGCCAGCAGCAGTGCCGACTGCAGCACGATGCCCAGCCCGTGCAGCGCTGCCGTGCGCAGCGCTTCGCCGTTGTTGATCTGCAGCCGGCCGCCGGGCACACGCTCGAGTTCGCCAGCGTCGGCCTGCAGCCACTGTGCGAGTGCGCTCGGTTCGAAGGACAGGCACTGATGCAGGGCGAGGTCGCGCAGGCTGCGAGGCGTGCCATTCCTGGCCAGGTACGCCGGCGATGCGCACATCATCAAGCGATACGGTGCCAGCGCACGCGCCACCAGCATGCTGCTGTCGGCCAGCGTGCCGATGCGCAGCGCCGCTTCGAAACCCTCCTCGGCGAGGTCGACCACGCGGTCGCTCAGCGTGACTTCGACCCGGACATCCGGATGGCGCGCCATGTATTCGGCCAGTGCCGGTACCAGTGCGTGAGTGCCGAAGATCACCGGCGCACTGATGCGCAACGTGCCCGCCGGTGCCAGCTGCTGGTGCTGCGCCTGTGCGTCCGTTTCTTCCACCAGCCGCAGGATCTCCCGGCAGCGGGTGTAGTAGTCCTCGCCGAAGGGCGTCATGTGCTGGCGCCGGGTGGTACGGCTCAACAGCTGCATTCCCAGCCGTGCTTCCAGCGCACGCAGGTGCTTGCCGGCCATCGTCGCCGAGATATCCATCGCCGCCGCCGCAGCGCTGAGGCTGCCCTTGTCCACGATCAGCACGTAGACCTGCATGCTCTCCAGCAGATTCATCTGACACCCCGGGTGTTGAATGCTGAAACCTGCGCGGAGTTTATCAATCAGGGGTGATCAAACAGCATGTACTGCACGGGCCGGATGTACCGGCTGGCGGATTGGGAGAACATCATGGATCTGGGGCTTGAAGGGCGTACCGCGCTGGTCACCGGGGCGGGCAGTGGCATCGGTGCCGGTGTGGCCAGGCTGCTGGCGGCCCAGGGAGTACGCATTGCGATCAGCGCACGGCGTGCCGAGCCGCTGCATGCACTGGCGGCGGAGATCGAATCTGCAGGCGCGCCGGCACCGATCGTCCTGCTGGGCGACCTCACCGATGCGGAGCAGGTACGCCACATTGCGGATGCAGCCTCGGCGGCACTGACGCGTGTCGACATCCTCGTCAATGCGGCTGGAGGAGGCCGGCCGACCACGGTGGATGCGGGGGACGATGTCTGGGAGGAAGCCATGGCCTTGAACTTCTCTTCGGCACGACGCCTGACCCAGGCACTGCTGCCGGCGATGCAGGCGCAGGGCTGGGGGCGGGTGATCAACCTCAGCGGTTCAATGGAACCGCGCGCGGTGAATGCTGCCACGGCGGCGAAGGCGGCGTTGCATCTGTGGAGCAAAGGGCTGTCGTCGGCGCTGGCCTCACAGGGCATCACGGTCAATGCAATCGCGCCGGGACGCATCAACAGTGCTCAGATCCGGGACCGCCTGCATCCAACCGAGGAAAGCCGGCGTGAGTTCATCGAACGCAACATTCCGATCGGGCGTTTTGGTGATCCGGAGGAGGTGGCGCCGCTGGTGGCCTTTCTGGCCTCGCCCTTGGCCGGCTACATCACCGGCGCGGTGATTCCGGTGGATGGCGGCATGCACTACTTCGCGCATTAGCCTTCCGTTTGTAGAGTCGAGCACTGCTCGATTGCTTTGCTCTACAACTGCCAATAAAGAGGGCGACCCGCAGGCCGCCCTTCGCACACACGGTGAAGCCCGCCAACTCAGCGCGGCGAGGCCACCGCACGGTTGCTCGAAGCACCCTTGCCCTTGCGCTTGTCCTGCTGCGCCGGGCTCGCGCCTTCGGCCATCAGGTTGTCGCTGCCGAAGTCGGTGTCCACGTCCAGCCAGCGCTGCGTCGGCAGGCCGAGCGCGGAATCGAGCACCGTCGGCAGCAGGCCGCTGGGCAGGCCGCTTTCGCCGTTCCACATGATGGCGATGCCGAGATCGCGTTCCGGCACCAGCGCGACCAGGCCGCGATAGCCCTGCACGGCACCGGCATGGAACACCACATCGTGGCCGGCGTAGTCGAAGGTGCGCCAGCCCAGTGCGTAGCCGGCCGAATGCAGGCGCTCGCGGCGCCAGCCCGAACGCATTTCGCCCGGGGTGTTGATCAGGCTCGAATGCAGGGTGGCCAGCAGCGGTGCCGGCAGCACGTCCGGGCGATGGCCGGTGTGGGCCAGCAGCCACTGCGCCATGTCGCTGGCGCTGGCGTTGACGCCGGCGGCCGGGGCGACGCGATAGTAGGTCGGCTTCGGTGTCAGCGACACCCAGCCATTGCGGCTGCGCACGTGCGGACGCGCCCAGCGCGAGCTGGCCTGGATGCCGGCCAGGCCGAGGCTGGCATCGTTCATGCCCAGCGGCTTGAAGATGCGGCGCTCGACCGACTGCTCGTAGAAGCTCCCCGAGGCGGCATAGACCACGTCGCCGATCAGGCTGAAGGCCACGTTCTGGTAGGCGTAGCAGTCGCCCGGCAGGCACTTCAGGCTGGTATTGGCCAGCTTCTGGGTGAGTGCGTAGTACTCGGCGTTGCCTTCGATGTCGCGGTCGTAGGCGTTGTACGGCAGGCCGACGCGGTGGCTGAGCACGTCGGCCACGGTCAGGCGATCGGTCGCTTCCGGAGAGTTCAGGCGGAAGCCCGGCACGTAGTCGGTGACCTTGCTGTCCCAGCGCAGCGTGCCATCGTTGACCAGCAGTCCGGCCATGGTGCCGGCGAAGGCCTTGGACAGCGATGCCAGGCGGAACACGGTGTGGGCGTCGACCGGCAGCGGGTTGTTGACATCGGTAACGCCATAACCACGCGCGCTGAGTACGCGGCCACCCTGCACGATGGCCACGGCCATGCCGGGCACACGCTCGCCATAGGTGAGTTGCTGCGCCATCGATTCGATGTTGGCCACGTTGAAGCCGGCCGCCGGCAGCTGCACCTGCGGCACCAGGCCGGTGCGGTAAGCGGCGGGCTGGGTGTGGGCGACGGCGGTGGCGGCGGATTCGATGTTGGCCGGCATCGGCGGCAATGGCGGCGGGGTCTGCGCGGTGGTGGACAAGGCAACGGGCATCAACATGCCCAGCAAACCGGTGGCCGCCGAACGGATCGGACGACGCAGGCTGTTCTTTTTCATCGTGGAGACCCGTGCGCGACTGCTGATGGCGATTCTAGCGCCGCTTTTCCCTTGTGCACAAACAAAGCGAAGATGAATGCGCATCTCGTTGAAAAAGTTGGGATTTTGACGCCCCGAAAGCATGTGTCGGAACGTGTCGTCCCGGCGGGGCCGTGACACTGCGTTGCGGCGTTCTGCGTGGTTGCTGCTGGCGATGTTGCAGTGCATTGGCTAACGTACGCGCTTCACCGCCCCCGGAGCCTGCCATGCCGCTGTCCAACCGCCGTCTTCTGGCGAGGGACACCGCGTGAGCGCGGTGAAGGGCAAGGGGCCGTTGCGTGGGCTGACGGCGGCACTGCGTGAGTCGCCGGCGCTGTGGTGGTCGTTCCTGTACTTCTTCTGCCTGCTCAGCGGCTACTACGTGCTGCGCCCGGTGCGGGAGGCGATGGCCGCCTCGGCCGACCTGGAAACGGTGTTCCCGCCGATGCTGATCGCCTGGTTCGCCAGTCATGGCATCGCGCTGAAGGATTTCGTCCTGCAGTTCCTGTTCTCCTGCGTGTTCGTGATCATGCTGGTGCTGCAGCCGGTGTACGGCTGGCTGGTCAGCCGCTTTCCGCGGCGGGTATTCCTGCCGGCGGTGTATGGGTTCTTCATCGTCACCTTGCTGGGCTTCTACGCGCTGTTCGACAGCAACGTGCCGGGGCGCGGCATGGCCTTCTTCCTCTGGGTGATGGTGTTCAACCTGTTCGCGGTGGCGGTGTTCTGGAGCTTCATGGCCGACGTGTTCTCCAACACGCAGGCGCGGGCGTATTACGGCTACATCGGCGCGGCTGGCACCATCGGCGCGTTCCTGGGCCCGCTCATTACCAGCGCGCTGGCACAGCGTGTGGGCATCGCCAACCTGATGCTGGTGTCTGCGGGTTTCCTGATTGTCTGCTTGTTATGCATCTGGCGGTTGCGGCACTGGGCGGTGCTGCGCGAACGCGAGCAGCAGCTGGTCTCGGGCGAGAAGCCGATGGGCGGCAGCGTGCTTGACGGCCTGAAGCTGATCGCACGCGAGCCGCTGCTGCGCTGGCTGGCGGTGCTGGTGGTGTTCGGCGTGGGCGTGGGCACCCTGTTGTACAACCAGCAGGCCAGCATCGTGCGCGCGGCCTTCAACGACCCGGCTGCCAGCACCGCGTTCTTCTCGCGCATCGACCTGGCGGTGAACGCGCTGACGCTTCTGTTGCAGTTGAGTCTGACTCGCTGGCTGTTGTCGCGCCACGGCATAGCCCCGGCCCTGCTGATTCCCGCGTTCGCCATCCTGATCGGCTTCTCGGTGCTGGCCGCATCGCCGCTGCCGATGATGGTGGCGGTGGTGCAGGTGCTGACCCGCGCCAGTGAATTCTCGCTCTTCAAGCCGGCACGCGAAACCATCTACACCCGGGTGGACCGCCAATGGCGCTACAAGGCCGGTGCGGCCATCGACACGGTGGTCTACCGTGGTGCCGACCTGAGCTTCACCTGGGTGCACAAGGGCTTGTCGCTGTTTGGTTCACACGTGGTGTTCATCGGCGGCGTGGTGGTTGCCGCGTGCATGACCGCTGCCGCATTCGGTGTGCTGCGCGAAGAAAAGAAGCTGCCGCGCGACCGCTGAGCCGCGCGGGGTCGGCTCCCTCTCCCACGGAGAGCGCTCTGACCCCATCACCCCATCCATCTATCCAAGGAACCGCCCATGTACTGGATCGCCCTCGCCCTGACCCTGCTGGTCGCCCTGCTGCACGTCTATTTCCTGGTGCTGGAGATGTTCCTGTGGACCCGCCCGCTGGGCCTGAAGACCTTCCGCAACACGCCCGAGAAGGCAGAGACCACGCGCGTGCTGGCGGCCAACCAGGGCCTGTACAACGGCTTCCTGGCGGCGGGCATCGTGGTGGGGCTGGTGATCGGTCAGCCGGTGCTGGTGACGTTCTCGCTGGCTTGCGTGGTGGTGGCCGGGTGCTATGGCGCGTACAGCGTGAGCCGGCGCATTTTCATGATCCAGGCCGTACCGGCCATTCTGGCGCTGGTGTCGCGAGCGCTCTGACGTGGGCGCGTGCTGGCAGGCGCCGCCGCTCAGCGGCTGATGGCGTGCATGAAGCCCAGCCACATTGGCACGGCATGCAGCGCCGCACCCAGCACGAACAGGCCCGTCAGCAGGTGTACGCGCCAGTCGTTGATGCGCAGGAAGACGAATTGTTCAAGCGCGCGGCCCACCCAGAACACCGCCATGAAACCCAGCAGGACCAACCCCAGACGAGTGCCGACCAGGTCCGGGGCAAAGATCAGCGCGATCAGCCCCATTCCCAGGAACACATAGATCACGCGCAGATTGAGGATCTGCATGATCGCGCGGTTGACCGTGCCGAGCTGGGCGAGCTCGCGTTTCCAGCCGAACAGCCGCCAGAACGCCAGATGGAAGGCGGCAAACCCCAGGCTGTGAATGCCTGCCAGGCGCACAAGCAGTTCAGCGGTCGTCATGGTTGATCAGCCTGTGCGCGGAGGGCGCGGCGATACCCACATTGCGATGGTCGCATGGAACACCTCGGTCCCTGCCGCATCGGTCACGCTGACCTTCACGGGCAGGTCGTAGCCGTCCGCAGCACTGACGATGGACAACATGGGCGTCGCCACGGCCTTCAACGTGCCCAAGGCCTTGGCCTGGTATTTCACTTCCATGCCCTTGGGGATCCAGCGCATGTCTGCCGGCAGGCTGGCGTCCACCATCACCCCGCCGACCAGCTCGGCCAGGTTGCACATCGCGATCGCATGTACCGTGCCGATGTGGTTGTTGATGCGGCGGTGCTGGCGGATCACGCCTTCGCAGCGGCCTGGCTCCAGTGCGGTGATGGTGGGCGCGATGCTGGCGAAGTAGGGTGCCTTGAAGCACACCGCGCGCGAGAACAGCCAGTTGCCGGCAGGCCAGCGCTGCAGGCGGTGGTAAAGCGAGAGCAGGGGCGTGGACATGGTTGACGTTCCGGTCGGCGGATAAAGCGACGGCGGGCCGAGGCCCGCCGTCGTGGCAACGCGTGTCGCGGGCGATCAGGCCGCCTGCGAATGCGGGTCCTTGTGCTGGCGGTCGTAGTAGCTGGCCGCGCGCAGTTCGTGGGTGTCGAAGTCGTCCACGGTGATGGTGTCCAGGGTCAGCGTACGCAGTTCTTCCAGCAGGCTGCGCTCGTCGTGGGTGATCACGCCTTCGGCCACGGCCTCGTCCAGCTGGCTCTTGAAGTCCAGCGCTTCGATGCCCTTGCTCTTCAGCGCCTTCAGGAACTTGCGCTCCACCGGCTCGGCCATGATCGCCTTGCTCAGGTAGCTGTTGATACGGCCGCCCGGGTTGTTCTCGCACGGGGTCAGGAACACGCCGCTGGCCAGACGGTCGCGGGCTTCGTTCGGTGCCATCAGCAGAGCGGCAACACGGCGGCTCAGGCGGTCGCCGGGGGCCTCGGCACGACGGCCCAGCGGGAAGATCAACGCCCACATCAGCCAACCGATCGGACGGATCGGGAAGTTGCGCAGCGCGGCCGACAGCGATTCTTCGATCTTGTGCACGCTGTCATGGAAGGCCCAGGCCAGCAGCGGCTGGTCGGCCTGCGGTGCGCCTTCGTCGTGGTAGCGCTTGAGCATGGCGCTGGTCATGTAGACGTGGCTCAGCACATCGCCCAGGCGGCCGGACAGCGATTCCTTGAACTTCAGCTTGCCGCCGAGGGTCATCATCGAGATGTCGGCCATCAGCGCCAGGTTGGCCGAGTAACGGTCCAGCTTGCGGAAGTAGCGGCGGGTGTAGGCGTCACCCGGGGCAGCACCGAAGCGTGCACCGGTCAGGCCGAACCAGAACGAACGCACGGCATTGGAGAGGCCATAGCGGATGTGGCCGAACAGGCTGCGATCGAACTCCTGCAGGCCGGCACGGGTATCCGGATCCTGCGCAGCCTTCATTTCCTTCAGCACCCACGGGTGGCAGAGGATCGCACCCTGGCCGAAGATCAGCAGGCTGCGGGTCATGATGTTGGCGCCTTCCACGGTGATCGCGATCGGCGCGGCCTGCCAGCTGCGGCCGGCGAAGTTGCGCGGCCCCAGGATGATGCCCTTGCCGCCGATCACGTCCATCATGTCCGAGATCACTTCGCGGCTCATGTTGGTGCAGTGGTACTTGGCGATCGCCGACGGCACCGACGGCACGTCACCACGGTCAACCGCCGCCGCAGTGGCCTGCGACAGTGCGCTGATCTTGTAGGCCTTGCCGCCGATGCGGGCCAGCGCTTCTTCCACGCCTTCGAAGCGGCCGACCGACAGGCCAAACTGCTTGCGGATGCGTGCATAGGCGCCGGTCACGGCGGCACCGGCCTTGGCACCACCACTGGCGGTGGACGGCAGGGTGATCGAGCGGCCCACGGCCAGGCACTCGTTGAGCATGTTCCAGCCCTTGCCGGCCATGGCAGCGCCACCGATCAGCTGGGTCAGCGGAATGAACACGTCCTTGCCGCGGATCGGACCGTTCTGGAACGTCGAGTTCAGCGGGAAGTGGCGACGGCCGATTTCAACGCCGGCGGTGTCGCGCGGCAGCAGGCCCAGGGTGATGCCGATGTCGCGGGTATCGCCGATCAGGCCATCCGGATCGTACATGCGGAAGGCCAGGCCGATCAGCGAAGCGACCGGGGCTAGGGTAATGTAGCGCTTGTCGAAGGTCAGCTTGACGCCGAGCACCTGCTCGCCGTTCCACTCGCCCTTGCAGACGATGCCGTAGTCCGGAATGGAGGTGGCGTCGGAGCCGGCGAACGGACCGGTCAGGCCGAAGCACGGCACTTCGCGGCCATCGGCCAGGCGCGGCAGGTACTGGTCCTTCTGTTCCTGGGTGCCGTAATGCACCAGCAGTTCACCCGGGCCCAGCGAGTTGGGCACGCCGACGGTGGAGCTGACCACCGAAGACACCGACGCCAGCTTCTGGATCACCTTGTGGTGGGCCAGCGCAGAGAAGCCCAGGCCGCCGTACTCCTTCGGGATGATCATGCCGAAGAACTTGTTCTTCTTGATGAAGGCCCACAGTTCCGGCGGCAGGTCAGCGTGGACGTGGGTGATTTCCCAGTCGTTGACCATGGTGCACAGCTCTTCCACCGGGCCATCGAGGAAGGCCTGTTCTTCGGCGGTCAGCTGCGGCTTGGGATAGTTGAGCAGGATGTTCCAGTCCGGATCACCGGTGAACAGTTCACCCTCGAAACCGACCGAGCCGGTTTCCAGCGCGATGCGCTCGGTCTGCGACAGTGGCGGCAGCACCTTGCGGAACACCTTCATCATCGGGCCGGTCAGCAGCGGCTTGCGGATGAACGGCAGCAGCAGCGGCACGGCGATGACGGCCAATACAGCGGCTGCGACGATCGTGGCGGTCTGGTTGACGTAGGGAATGAACCAGCAGGCGGCCAGCAGGGCCACGCTGATCAGCGTCCAGGTAACCAGCCGCATGCGGTGGTAGGCGACGAACGCGCCTGCCAGCAGCAGGGCGAGGAAGGGAAGAACGATGCTCATGAGCGTGCTCCGGTGACGTGCTCGTTTGTGGCGGACGAAGCCGCAGCGTCTGCTGCGGGCAACACGTCCAGATAGTCCAACACAGTAGCGGTAAAGGCGTCGTTGTCGTCGCCGGCGACCATGTGCGTGGCCTGCGGCAGCTGTACATGACGCGCGTGCGGCGCCAACGCCAGGAATTCGGCCACGGTCTGCGGCGTGACCAGGTCGCTGCGACCGCCGCTGACCAGCAGCAGCGGGCACTTTACCTGGCGCGCGGCTTCGGCCAGTGCGTCCTGGTGCTGTTCGCTGTCGCGGGCCAGTTCGGCCACCAGGCGCGGATCCCAGTGCCAGCGCCAGCGGCCGTGACCGTCTTCGCGCAGCAGCGCGCGCAGCGACTGCTCGGATTTGCGCGGACGGTGCGGCATGTAGGCCGAGATCACGTCGGCGGCCTGGCTCAGCGAGGCGAAGCCGTCGGGATGGGCGGTCATGAAGGCGAGGATGCGCTCGACACCGGCGGTATCCCAGCGCGGGGTGATGTCGACCAGCACCATCGCCGAGAACAGGCCCGGCCAGCGCGACTCGGCCAGCAGACCGAACAGGCCCCCCATCGAGGCTGCAACCAGCACCGGCGGGCGCGGCTGTTCACCGGCCAGCACGATCAGGTCATCGGCGAACTGTTCGCCGTGATAGGGCAGGTCGGCGGCATTCCAGTCCGAATCGCCGTGACCACGTGCGTCATAAGCCAGCGTCTGCAGGCCGGCTGCAGACAGGGCACGCGCGGTGGCATTCCAGGCGTGACGGGTCTGGCCGAAACCGTGCGCGAACAGCACCCGGCCACGACGACCGTGGTCGCTGGCAGTGGCGGCGAGGCGGGCACCATGGGCCGCCTCCAGGTGCAGGTCATGGAACGCAGCGGGAGTAGGGGACGTAACCATACTTGCTAGTATGGATCGCTTGTGAGGGAAGTCAATACTGCATCGTATGGTGCGGTGCGGCAGCCCTGCAGGAGAGCCCTTTGACGGTTTCGCCCGCAACGGCGTACTGCAACGAACCCCGGCGTATGGTTAAATCAGCCCATGAATCAACCTGACGCTTCCGCCGGCGAACCGCGCGCCGGCCGCAACAGCCGCCTGAGTGCCGAAGACTGGGCCCAGGCGGCCCTCGACCTGATTGCTGAACAAGGCGTAGGCGCCGTTGCGGTGGAACCGCTGGCGCGGCGCCTCGGCGTGACCAAGGGCAGTTTCTATTGGCATTTCCCCTCGCGTGACGCCTTGCTGCAGGCCGCGCTGGAACGCTGGGAACTGTTCGAACAGGAACAGGTGTTCGGCAGCCTGGAAGACGTACCGGACCCGCGCGTGCGCCTGCGCCAGCTGTTCCAGATGGTGGCGCATGAAGTGCAGCCGCACATCATCTACAGCGAGCTGCTGAAGGCACTGGACCATCCGATGGTGCGTCCGGTGATCGACCGCGTGTCGCAGCGCCGCCTCGACTATCTGATCGCCTCGTTCCGCCAGGCTGGGCTCAGCTCGACCGATGCGCGCCACCGCGCACGCCTGGCGTACGCGGCCTATGTCGGCTTCCTGCAGCTGTCGCTGCAGCTGCAGCAGCCCAAGCAGGCGCGCGAGGATTTCGAGGCCTATGTCGAGCATCTCATCGAGACGCTGATTCCGAACGGTTGAGCGTCGTTGCTGCGTTGAATGCAGAAAGGCCGCGGCAATGCCGCGGCCTTTTCCGTTGGTGCTGCCGCGATCTGGCAGGCACAAAAAAACAACGGCCCCTTGCGGGGCCGTTGCTGCATCAGCTGATCAGTGGATCGATCAGAACTTCTGCTTGTACTGCATGTACATGTAGCGGCCCGGCAGGTCGTACTGCGGGTCGAACATGTTGTACGAGGTGTAGTACGAAACCGGCGGGCTCTTGTCCCACGCGTTGTTCAGGCCGACCATGATGGTGCCCTTCCACGGCGTGTTGTAGCGGAACTGGATGTCGTGGTAGGTCGTGGCACCAATGTGGTTCGTTCCCTTCGCGCCATCAGAGCAGTATGCGAAGGTTTCCGGTTCCTTGACTGGATCAAACGGGCACGGTTCGGTCATGCCGGACTTGTAACGAATGCCGTAGTTGACCCCGAAGTCCCCGTAGGACCAGTCCACATACAGATTGGAACGGATGCGCCAGTACGGATCCTGGTCGAGATAACGTCCCTGGCGACCCTCGATCGGAGCATCCTGAGTCGACTTGGTATCCCACTTGGACAGGTAGGTGCCGTCCAGAGTGATGGTGAACTGGCCGATCGAAGTTTCCGGCAACTTGTACAGGATGCCCAGATCCCAACCTTCCACCTTGTACGACGCCAGGTTCTGCAGCGGCATGTTGACGTTGGTGATGGTGTAACGCTGGTTGGTGCTGCCGTAGTTCGGGTCACGCGTGATCAGGCCGCAGTTGGCTGCCTGCTCCTGCGCGGTGCCGCCATAGCAACGATCCATGATGTCCTGGATGGCCGGACGGGTGATGGCGTCCTCGATCTTGATCTGCCACCAGTCCAGGGTCACGTTCAGACCCTGCACGAAGCTCGGGCTCCACACCAGGCCCAGCGTCTTGCTGGTCGAGGTTTCCGGCTTCAGGTTCGGGTTGGCCTGCCAGGTGAACGGCTCAGGAGTCTGCTTCGCACCACTACCAGCGCCCGGCTGAACGAAGCCGATCGGCACGCCCTCTGCCGCACATTGTGCCGCGATAGCGCCGGTACGGCGACCAGACGTTGAGGAGCACGGATCGATGTAGCTCTCGAACGAGTCAGCATCACCGCGATACAGGTTGTTGATGCTCGGGGCGCGGAAGCCTTCCGAGTAGTTACCACGCACCATCAGGTCGTCGATCGGCTTCCAGCGGAAACCGAACTTGTTGTTGGTGGTGTTGCCGAAGTTGCTGTACTTCGAGTAGCGGGTTGCCGCGCTGAAGTCGAGCAGCTTGGCGCCCGGCAGGTCAGCCAGCACCGGGATCGACAGTTCCAGGAAGAACTCGTCCAGGTCATAGCTACCCTTGGTGGGGGATGCTCCGTTGCCGGTGCTCAGGCCAGAGGCGATGAAGGCGTCCGGATCGAACTGACCGGTTTCCTTGCGATATTCGTAACCAGCTGCGAAGCCCAATGCACCCGCCGGCAGCTGCACGATTTCGCCGGAGATGTTGGCGTAATAACCCTTGGACACCAGGCTGGCGGAGTCATGCGCGGTGAACGAGGTGTAATCCAGTGCCTCCTGCGAGATCGAACCCATCCCACCCAGCGGATTGATCGGGGCGCAGCCCGGAATGATTGCGCCAGCGGAGTTGAGGCACACAGCCTTGCCATCGCGGATCGCCGAGGGACCATATGCCTCGGCCAGACGCTGCTTGTTGAACAGGCCGTAGGTCAGATCGTTCTGGTCGGTCTTGTCGTAGCGGTAGCCGACATCCCAGTCGAAATTGCGGTCGGCGAATTCGAAGAAGCCCTCGAAACCACCGTAGAAGTGCCAGTTCTTGACGTTCTGGTTGAACGAACGTCCACCGGTTTCGTTGAAGCGGCGCGCGACGCCAGTCAGATCAACGCCGTACGGATTGTACATGCTGCCCGCGCTGAGGCGCTGGCCGGTGACCGGCATGGCAGCCAGCAGCTGTTCGGACTTGCGTTCGTTGTACATCGCCTCGGTGCGGAAGGTGATGTTGTCGGTAACGTTGTAAGAACCCACCGCGAACAGCGAGGTGCGCTCGTTGGGGGTCAGCAGGTAGTTATCCGGCGCGGTGTTGTAGCCGTGAACATTGGGATCGAACGGCGTTTCAACGCCGTTTAGGATGATGTAACGCTCGTCGTTACGCAGATACGAACCCGGAATACCGGTGCTGCTCTGGCCGCTGAAGAACGGCGGGCCACCGGCGGAGATCTTGCGATCACCGGCCATCACGGCCTTTTCGTTGACGTAGGAGACGCCCAGCACCAGCGAAGCGCGGTCAGTGGTGGTGCCCAGAGTGAAGTCGGCCGCTTCGCGGTCGCCGTCACCGGCGCTGTACTGGCCCTTGTAGAAGTTGGCTTCCGCGCCATCGAAGTTCTGCTTGGTGATGATGTTCACCACGCCGGCGATCGCGTCCGAACCGTAGATGGTCGATGCGCCGTCCTTCAGGATGTCGATGCGCTCGATCATCGCGGTCGGGATGGTGTTCAGGTCGACGCTGCCATCCAGGCCGGTGGTCCAGCGGCGGCCGTTGACCAGTACCAGGGTGCGCTCGGAACCCAGGTTGCGCAGGCTGACGCCGGCAGAACCATCACCGCCGTTGTTGTAGGTACGGTTCAGGGCGGCACCGTTGGCGGCAACGCGCTGCAGGATGTCGGCGACCGAAGTCACGCCCTGCTTGTCGATGTCGGCGCGGGTCAGGCTCAGGACCGGCTGCGAGGTTTCGATGTCGGTGCTCTTGATGCGCGAACCGGTGACCGAGATGCGGTCAAGGTTGGTCGCTTCCTGGGCCTGGGCGGTGGCAGTGGACGCCACACCGGCAACGAGCGCGACCAGAACGGCATCGCGCAGCTTGTTGGACTGGAAATTCATTGGCTCTCTCTCTCCAAGAAATCTTGGCTGGGTTAATGCCCGGCGGGGGAGCGAAAAGCGCTCCCAAATCGCGAGGCTGAGCCGATAGTAGCGGGCGTTCGCCAAGAATTAAAGCTGCGTTAATCAAGTCTATGATTTTGGTAAAAATGAAAATTGATGCACGAAATCAAGGGGTTGAATCGCAGGTGACATCACTCTGTCTCGTTTGTTAGCGCAAAGTGACGAAAAAAGTTTCCGTTGATGTGTATCGCAATATGTCGACGTGAATTGCGCGGTATCCAATTCGTCGAAAAGCGCTCTACGTGTATCACGAACGCGCATACGCAACGGGCGCCTTTCGGCGCCCGGGAGAAGTCATTGCAGGAAAACCCAGGAGGTGGGGTCAGAGATCCTGTTCGTAACGCACGTACGGCACGGTGCCGTCGTCATTGCTTTCATTGCGTGGGGAGAACGGATTCTTGCCGCGGCTGATCACGTTTTCGGCGCCAACGGTAAGCTGGCCGGACCACGGGGTACGCCAGGTCAGGCCGATACCCAGCCCTTCCCACTTGCCGGGCTTGCCCGGCACATCGATCACGCGGCCGATGATGCTGCCGGTGAAATTGCCGTACCCGGCGCCGATGCTCAGGCTCTTGCTGTCCCAGCGGTCGACGATGGACGGTGCGGCGTCGGCCAGCGGTACCAGGCGGGCCTTGGCGTAGGTACCGGCGATCGAGACAAAACCCTCGCGGCCGATGTTCTTCTGCGCGAATACGGTCAGGTCGTTCTGCTCGGCGCGCAGCGAGGGGGTCTTGTTCGGGCCGGACAGCCACGCCGGCAGCGTTTCACGGCCGGTGCCGGCGGTGATGCCGAGACGGCTGCTGCCGCGGTTCAGCGCGGCGGTACCGGTGAAGCGGCGGCCGTTGAGGTCGTCGTCGTCACCCAGGCTGGCCAGCATGCAGTGACTGGCCAGGCCGCTCATGCTGGTCCCGCTGCTGCTGTTGCAGAGCAGGCCCAGCGAATCGCCGGAGGACAGGCCGAAGGCTGCATCCAGCGAGTTGCGGCCGAAGTGCCAGCGGGCGCCGGCGGCCTGTTCACCGGTGGGCTCCAGGTACAGCAGGGCCTCGACCTTGCCGCTGCCCTTGTTCCATACCGGCAGCACGGTCCGGGTGTCCTTGCTCTGCGCGTGCACGCCCGTGATCGCGCCAAGGGCGATCAGCAGGGCCAGCGGTAGACGCAGGAAGGTACGCATCGGACCAGTTCAGACAGGGACGGACAACGGAAGTTCCCGCGGAGACGGGAACTTGATCCTAGGGTGTTTATGAATTCTTAACAAGCCTTGATCCCCCCAGATGCAAGACAAGCTGTTTACTGAAGCCGTTCAGGCGCCGGTACAGTCCCCTCGGCACCGTGGAACAGTATGCCGAACTCCGTCAAAGGAAAGTGATACTCCCTCCCGCAGAATTCGCAACGGACCTCGACGGCGCCGGTGTCCGCGGCTGCGGCACGGGCCTCGTCCTCGCCCAGCGACTGCAGCATCGACGCGACCCGCTCGCGGGAACAGGAGCAGGCGAAGGACAGCGGCTTGCCGCCCATCAGTTCCGGCTTCTCTTCGTGGAACAGGCGGTGCAGCAACTGCTCGGCCGGGGTGGCCAGCAGCTCGGCTTTGCCCAGGGTCTCGAACAGGGCGCTGGCACGCGCCCAGCCGTCCTCGTCACCCTCGTCGCCCGGCAGCTTCTGCAGCAGCAGGCCGGCGGCGCCGTTGCGGTCGGCGGCCAGCAGCAGGCGGGTGGGCAGCTGTTCGGACTGGCGGAAGTAGTCCTCGAAGGCCTCGTCCAGCTCCGGTGCGGTCAGCGCGACCAGGCTCTGGTAGCGCTGCGGCTCGCGCGGGTCCAGGCCCGGGTTCTCGATGGTGATCGCGAGCAGGGCGTCATCACCCAGGCTGGACAGGTCGCGCGGCGCATCGGCGCCGTCGCTGAGCTGGGCGATGCCGCGCAGGGTACCGGCGGCGGTGCACTCGGCAAACAGGGTGCGCAGCGCGGTGCTGCTGCGCAGCTGGATCGAGAGGCGGCCATCGATCTTGGTGTGGCCGGTGAACAGCGCCGAGGCCACGCAGGCCTCGCCGAGCAGTTCGGCGGCGGTATCCGGGTACTCGGCGTGGGACAGGATCTCCTGCCAGGTCGCCTGCAGGCGCACGTGGACGCCACGGACGCCAGCGTCGGGAAGCAGGAAGCGGATCAGGGAATCGGGGTTGGCGGTCATCGGCTCACATCGCGCGTAAACGAGGGCGGTTGCCGGATAATGCGCCGACAACCGGATAGAAGAAGGATGCACCAGTAATGGGGGCAGGGGGAGAGCAGCACAAGGTGGAGGCCCTCGCGGAAGTCCCGCGCCGCAGGCGCTGGCGCTGGAAACGGCTGCTCTGGCTGCCGCTGCTGCTGGCCGCTTTCAGCTGCCTGCAGGTACTGGTGCTGCGGTTCATCGACCCGCCGGTATCCACGGTCATGCTGTGGCGCTATGGCGAGGCATTGGGGGAGGCCGACTGGTCCTATCGCCTGCATTACCAGTGGCGCGACCTGGACCAGATGGCAGCGAGCCTGCCGATCTCACTGGTGGCCGCGGAGGACCAGCGCTTCCCCGACCACAATGGCTTCGACCTGCAGGCGATCGAGAAGGCCCGCGACCACAACGCCAAGGGCGGACGCCTGCGGGGGGCCAGCACGATCAGCCAGCAGGTCGCCAAGAACCTGTTCCTCTGGCAGGGCCGCAGCTGGATCCGCAAAGGCCTGGAAGTCTGGTACACGGTGCTGATCGAAGCACTGTGGCCGAAGGAACGGATCCTGGAGATGTACGCCAACATCGCCGAGTTCGGCGACGGCGTCTATGGCGCGCAGGCGGCGGCGCAGACGTTCTGGGGCAAGGATGCGTCCCGGTTGAGTCCGGCCGAGAGTGCACGGCTGGCGGCGGTGTTGCCGGCACCGCGGCGCTACAACGCGGCAAAGCCAGGGCCGTACGTGCAGCGGCGCGCGGCATGGATCCAGCGCCAGGCACGGCAGCTGGGCGGCGCGGCTTACCTGTCGGAAGACTGAGGACACCTGCCCTCGGGGCGGCAGGCCATGCACCTGCAGGCAACGTACAATCCGGGCATGAACCGCGAACGCCTTACTTTCGTCATCGCCGCCTACAACGAGGAGCAGGCGCTGCCGTGCCTGCATCCCCGCCTGTGTGCGGTGCTGGACGGAATGCCCGATATCGATGGCCACATCCTGTATGTGGACGATGGCAGCCACGACGGTACCTGGCAGGTGATCGCAGGATTGGCGCAGGACGACGCGCGCGTATCGGCGTTGAAGCTGTCGCGCAATTTCGGCAAGGAGGCTGCGCTGACTGCCGGCCTGGACCTGGTGCGCGACGGCGCGGCGATGATCCTGGATGCCGATGGCCAGGACCCGCCGGAACTGGTGCCGCAGTTCGTTGCGCGCTGGCGCGAGGGCCATGACAACGTCTATGGCACGCGCATGGCCCGCGATGGCGAAGCCTGGATCAAGCGCGCCACGGCGGCGGCGTTCTATCGGGTGATCGGTCGCCTGTCACGCACGCCGATCCCTGCCGACACCGGTGACTTCCGCCTGTTGTCGCCACGCGCGCTGAGTGCGCTGCGCGAGATGCGTGAACGCCACCGCTTCATGAAGGGCCTTTTCAGCTGGGTCGGATTCAAGCGTATTGCTGTGCCCTACCACCGTCACGCGCGGGTGGCCGGATCCAGCAAGTTCAGTCTGTGGCGGCTGTGGAATTTCGCCTTGGAGGGCATCACCGGGTTCTCGACCGTTCCCCTGCGGGCGGCGACCTACATGGGCCTGGCAACGGCGGCGGTGGCCTTCGTATTCGGCGTGTGGGTGATTGCCAAGGCGGCCCTGTACGGTGACCGCGTGGCGGGTTGGCCGACGATGATGGCGGTGATCCTGTTCCTGGGCGGGGTGCAGTTGATCGCGCTGGGCCTGATCGGCGAGTACCTGGGACGGCTGTACGAGGAATCCAAGCAGCGCCCGTTGTACCTGGTTGACGCCTGGCTAGCATCCGCCGTGGCAGACTCGGCCCTGCAACCCACCCTCGGAGGGCAGGCAGATGACCACGGTACGGCAACTGTTGGACGGCAAGTCTCCTGAAGTACATGCGGTCGCGCCGGATGCGGCGGTGATCGATGCGATCCGGTTGATGGCGGAAAAGGGCATTGGCGCGGTGCTGGTGATGGACGGTCCGCGGCTGGTCGGGATCCTTTCGGAGCGCGACTACGCGCGCAAGATCGTGCTGCGTGATCGTTCGTCGCGGGATACGGCGGTGGCCGAGATCATGACGGCGAAGGTGGTGACGGTCTCGCCGGGCGAACAGGTAGAGCATTGCCTGCAGCTGGTGACCGACTACCGCATCCGCCACCTGCCGGTGGTGGAGGGAGCACAGGTGCTGGGGGTGATTTCCATCGGCGACCTGGTGAAGTCGGTGATCGATGCGCAGCGGCGCGAGCTGGATCAGCTGCAGCAGTACATCGTGGCAGGGTGAGTTGTTCGCTGGCGGGCCTGCGGCCCGCCGGCCCGCTTTTCGAAGCTCAAAGCCAAAGCCAAAGCCAAAGCCAAAGCCAAAGCCAAAGCCAAAGCCAAAGCCAAAGCCAAAGCCAAAGCCAAAGCCGCGCCTTCCTGCTACGCCGGGAGGCGGAGGGCATGGCCGTGCAGGACACGCCGTAAACCCATCCATGGGGGCTCGATGGCGCCATCCATGGCGCCAACGGTCCTGCACGCCCATGCCCTCCGCCCTTGGACACGTTCCTGCGAGCGCGGTGCATACATGCGCGGTGGCTCGCCTTTGGTAGCTGCCAACCTTGGTTGGCAACAGCTTTTGAATTTGCTTTCTTCTTTTGACTTTGAATTTCGCTCTCGTTCCGCGCGCGCAGGAACCTGTCCGGAGCCGGAGCAAGGCGGCAGGCAGGACCGTGAGGCGCATGGATGCGCCGACCGAGCCTACGGGGACGTATTTACGGCGTGTCCTGCCTGTCGCCTTGCTCCGGCTCTACGCGCGGGAAAAGAGGCGCCGCGAACAACGCTGTAAACCTACTTCGCATATTGCCCACCGCAGTCGGCATCCTTCCCCGGCCCCAGTTCGATGGTCGCCAGCAATGCCGCTGGCGGCGCGATGCTGCCCAGCGCCAGGGCCACCGCGCCACGAATCCCCAACGCCTTGAAGTCCGGGCGGAACGACGGGTCCTTGAACGTGCCACTGATGTGCGTTGGAGAGCGCAGTACCAGGATGCTCTTGTCCTTCGGGCGCGGTTTCAGCAGCAGGTCCAGGGTCTCGTCGCGCAGGCTGACCGTGCCTTCGCCGATGAGGATCGTATCGGTGGTGTCCACCGCCAGCGCCTGGCTGGTCATCAGGCCGTCGCGCACGCCGAAGTCGGCGAAGGCGCAGCGCAGGGGAATCTGTTTGTCGCCGGTCACCAGGAATTTCAGTGATTCGGTGATGTCCAGCCCTGCCAGTTCCATCACCAGGTTGCCGACATGGCCGCGGCCCATCGCCAGGCCGACCTTGCCACTGCTGCTGCCGAGCATCGCGGCGATCGAGTTGCCGCGGCCGCTCAGGTCCACCTCGCCGCCGATGCCGCCCTTGGCCTGCTCGGCAAGTTTCGCGTCCGGAAACAGCTGGCCGAGCTGCACGCCGCGCACGCTGGCCTTCAGGGCGGTGCTGATCTGCGGGCGGCGCGCGTCCATGCGGATCGTGCTGCGGATATCGCCTCCGGCCACGCCGAAGTTCAGCGGGTCCAGCCGCAGTACGCCGTCATCCAGCAACAGGTGCGCGTCCATGTCGTCCGGCGGCAGCGATGGCGCGTTGATGCGGTGGGCCTTCCAGCGCACGTCGGCATCCATCGCGCGCAGCTTGCCGAGGTTGTAGGGCGTGTCGGGCAGCACGCGTGCGCGGGCGGCAACCCGTGCGGCCTCGGCCTTCTGTTCGGCGTTGGCGGTTTCGCCGCCGCCGGTTTTCGGTGGGGCACCGACGAAGCCGGCAAGGTCATCGAAGTCCAGGCGCTTGGATTCCAGCGTGGCGGTCAGCCGCGGCCGCGCACCGCCCACTTCGAACTGCAGATTGCCGCCGAGGTCGCTGTCACCGACCTTGCCGGTGAAGGCGTCGTAGCGCCAGACGTTGTGGTCACGCTTGAGCCGGCCGTTCAACGCATAGGGCGGCGACGGCGGAATGGCAATGCCGAGCAGCGGATAGAGGTCGGCGAGGTCCTGGCCGCTGAGCGCAAACTGCAGATCGAACACGCGCAGCTGGAAGGGATTGGTCAGCGTGCCACTGGCTACCGCGTGGGTGGCGCCTGCTCGGCCATCGAGATGGATGCGGAACGGATGGTCGCTGTCGGTCAGCTCCAGCGGTGATTCCGTGCCGCCACGCAGGGTGAACGGATTGCCCTGCCAGTGTCCCTTGCCCTGTACCAGCAGCGGTGGCGCCGCATCGGCCTGTTTCGGCTGGCCGCTGCGCACGTCCACGCGGATATCGGTACGGCCGAGCGCGTCGAGGAACTGCAGGCGACCGTCATCGATGCGCAACCGTTTGAGCTGCGGGCTGGTCCCACCGGCGCTGCCACCGAGGAAATCCCAATTGCCCGGTTCGCCCTTGCGCGGGGCGGTTTCCAGCAGCACGTCCGGCCGGGTCAGGCGTACTTCGGGCAGCTGCACGCTGCCACGCAGCAGGGGCCACACCCGCACGTCGATCTCGACGCGGTCTGCGGTGGCCATATCGGGTTGCTTCGCCCAGCTGGCATTGGCGAAGGTGATCGCATCGGCGCGGATCGTACTGGTGCGGCCGAGGTCGACATCAAGGTTCCCGATGTGCAGCGCGCGGCCGGTGCGTGCCTGCACCGCACGCTCAACCGGCCCCTTGAACCAGTTCCAGTCCCACAGCGCGATCAGCAGCAGGAGTGCCGCCAGCAGGAAGATCAGGATCGTGAGCCAGCGCCGGCCTCGTGGGCCGGGGCGGCGGAGGCGCCAGCGGGTCGTGCGCTTTGCGGCAGGGGAGGCGGCAGCATTCACGCCGCCATGGTTGCCCCCTCTTCGTGGACAGGGCGCGAAGCGTCCATGTGCGTGGTGTGCACACGCCGCGTTCGAACGCTGGTTTACAGCACCTGCATGGTGACTGCGACGAAGTGGCAGACGCTGCCACCGATCACGAACAGGTGCCAGATCGCATGCGAATACGGGATCGATTCACGGTGGTAGAAGTAGGTCCCCAGCGTGTACGACAGGCCGCCGGCGAACAGCCAGGTGAGGGTGCCGCCGTCGATCGAAGCCCACATCGGCTTGATCGCCACGACCACCAGCCAGCCCATGGCGATGTAGATCACCGTTGAGAGCACCTTGAAGCGGCCAGTGTAGAACAGCTTGAACACCACGCCGCCCAGCGCCAGCGCCCAGATCGCGGTGAACAGGCCCCAGCCCCACGGACCACGCAGGCCGATCAGGGTGAACGGGGTATAGGTGCCCGCGATCAGCACGTAGATCGCGCAGTGGTCGAACACCTTCAAGCGGCCCTTGGCGACCGGATGCTGGATGGCGTGATACAGGGTGGAGGCGGTGTACAGCAGCAACAGCGCGATACCGAATACGATCGCACTGGCCAGCTGCCAGCCGTCGCCGTAGATCGCAGCCAGGGTGATCAGCACCGCGCTGGCTGCCAGGGCGAACACCGCGCCCAGGCCATGGGTCAGGGCGCTGGCGATTTCTTCACGGATCGAAGCAATGGACGTCGTGGACATGGGCATGGGCATCGTTCACGGGGAGGGGGACCCGCGTCCCCCTATCATCGCCGCGATGGCCGCCGTGTGCACGCCCGTCACCGTATGGTGGGTGAATCCCTGCGTTGCGCCGATGAATCCGTGAGCGGTAGATCCACGCCATGCGTGGATGAACCACCCGCGACGGCCGGGGGCAGAGCCCTTTCCTTGCGGAAAGGGATCCGGCCCGCTGGCATCAGCCCACCGAAACCGTATGCGCCGCTTCGCGGGTGGCCGAGAAGCGCACGTCCGGCGAGCGTTCCTGCGCCAGCTGCAGGTTGACCCGGGTCGGTGCCAGGTAGACCAGGTGGCCGGCTGCATCCAGCGCCAGGTTCAGCGCATTCTTCTCGCGGAACTCTTCCAGCTTCTTCTCGTTGCTGCAGTGGACCCAACGCGCAGTGGTCACGCTGACCGGCTCGAAGGTGGCTTCCACGCCGTACTCGTCCTTCAGGCGGTAGGCGGCCACGTCGAACTGCAGCACGCCGACCGCACCCAGGATCAGGTCGTTGCTGGTCAGCGGGCGGAAGAACTGGGTCGCACCTTCCTCGGACAGCTGGGCCAGGCCCTTCTGCAGCTGCTTGAGCTTGAGCGGATCGCGCAGGCGGGCGCGGCGGAACAGTTCCGGGGCGAAGTTGGGGATGCCGGTGAAGGTGACTGCTTCGCCTTCGGTGAAGGTATCGCCGATGGAAATGGTGCCGTGGTTGTGGATTCCGATCACATCGCCCGGCCACGCCTCGGCGGCGATCTCGCGGTCGCTGGCCATGAAGGTCAGCGCGTTGGCCAGCTTCATTTCCTTGCCGGTGCGCACGTGGAAGGTCTTCATGCCGGCGCTGAAGCGGCCCGAGCAGACCCGCATGAACGCCACGCGGTCACGGTGCTGCGGGTCCATGTTGGCCTGGATCTTGAACACGAAGCCGGTCAGTTTGTTCTCTTCCGGGGCGATCTCGCGGCCGGTGGTGGAACGCGCCTGCGGCGACGGGGCATGTTCGACGAAGAAGTCCAGCAGCGGCTGCACACCGAAGTTGTTCACGCCGGAGCCGAAGAACACCGGGGTCTGCTTGCCCGCGCGGTAGGCGTCCAGGTCGAACGGATGGCTGGCGCCCTGCACCAGTTCCAGTTCGTCGCGCAGGTCGGCCAGCATCTGTGCACCGATCTTCTCGGCCAGGCCGGGCGCATCGATGGACGGGAAGATGGTCGAGTCCTGGCGGGTGAAGTTGCGGCCCGGTTCGTACAGGTGCACTTCGCCGGTCAGCAGGTGGACCACGCCCTTCAGGCGCTGGCCCATGCCGATCGGCCAGGTCACCGGCGCGCACTGGATGCCCAGCACGGTTTCCACTTCATCCAGCAGCTCGATCGGGTCCTTGCCCTCGCGGTCGAGCTTGTTGATGAAGGTCATGATCGGGGTGTCGCGCAGGCGGCACACTTCCATCAGCTTGATGGTGCGCTCTTCCACGCCCTTGGCCACGTCGATCACCATCAGCGCCGAGTCCACCGCGGTCAGCACGCGGTAGGTGTCTTCGCCGAAGTCGGCGTGGCCGGGGGTGTCGAGCAGGTTGACGATCTTGCCTTCGTACGGGAACTGCATCACCGAGGAGGTGACGGAGATGCCGCGCTCTTTTTCCAGCGCCATCCAGTCGGAGGTGGCGTGGCGGGCGGCCTTGCGGCCCTTGACCGAACCGGCCATCTGGATCGCGCCTCCGAACAGCAGCAGCTTTTCGGTCAGCGTGGTCTTGCCGGCGTCAGGGTGGGAGATGATGGCGAAGGTGCGGCGACGCGACGCTTCGTTGGCGACTTCGGACATGGCAGTGGCGCCCGCCCGGGGCGCTTTTCAAAGAGATAAGCGCCCGATTATACCGGCCGGGGCCGTTCAGCGCCCGATGCCGCCCTCGACCTCGCCCTGGCGGGCGAACTGCAGTTGGCCCTGCTCGGCGAAGATGCGTGCCGGCACCGAGCGCAGGCCCATGCCGCGGTTGACCTGCACCACGAAGTGCAGGTGCGGCGCGCTGCTGAAGCCGCTGTTGCCGGACAGGCCGAGCGGCTGCCCGGTCCCCACCGCCTGGCCGCGACGCACGCGCATGCCGCCGGCCTGCAGGTGGCCGTACAGCGCCATGCTGCCGTCGCTGTGCAGCACACGGATGAAGTTGGCGCGGGCACCATCACGTTCGCGGTCCTGGCCGTTGCCACGGAAGCCATCCTGGATCTGCATCACCGTGCCCTCGCGCGCGGCCAGCACCAGCGTGCCCTCCGGCAGCGCGAAGTCCACCGCGTCGCGGTTCTCCTCGTCATCGTGGCTGAACCGGCCCTGCGGCGCCTGGTCCACGCGCGGACGGGCCGCATCGAACGGCAGGCGATAGGCGACATCTTCGGCCTGTGCGGCCGGGTTGCCCGGCACCGACTGCAGGCGCAGATCCAGCGTGCGGCCATCGAGCGGGGCGGGCAGGTGGCCGACCACCAGGCTGCTGTCGCCCTGGATCAGCGATTGCAGCGGCAGCCCTTCGACCGGGCGTCCGGGTGCAGCGCGCAGTTCGATCTGCAGCGGTCCTGCCAGCCCATTGTCGATCCGGGCCTGCCATTGCGTGCCGACCGGCTGCAGGCGCAGCCGGGCCATGGGGGCGGCGCCCTCGGCACTGCCAGCGTGGGTGGTTGGGGGGGCGGGGGAAACCAGTCCCCAGCCTTGGCGCCAGTCACCGGCGCTGGCCGTCGTGCTCGCCAGCAGGGACATCAGCAGGCAGATCAGGGGCAGGCGCAGCATCAGTGGTTCCAGAGGGTAGGGACCGCCGGGACTGTAGCCGATCCTGAACAGGACGACCGCGACCGCCTTCGCATAGTCACGTTGAAAATATTCATCGCTTTATCCGCATGAAGGGATTGACAGTGCCGGAAAGGGCTGGCATCGTGGCTCCACCATCGAGACCGGCAGAGGGACAGGCCCTTTGAAGCCGGGGCAGCCCGCGGATGCGAAAGCGTCTGCGTAGGTGCCAAATCCTGCGGGGACCGTGGCGTCCACCGAAAGATGGTTCGAACCATGCACCCCACGTGCATCTCGAACGCGGGCCCCGCGAAGGCTCGATGGCCGATTCCCCAACCGGATCCCGCCATGAGCTTCGCCGCCAGTACCGCGCTTCGCCCCGAACCCTTTGTCCCCGTCAGCGTGCCGGTCGAAGACCGCGTGCATGCCGAGCGCGGTGAGTTCGCCGCGGTGCTGTCGATGCGTCACGCCGGCCCCAGCCCGGTGCGCCTGCGCTATGAGTGGGTCGGCCCGGCCAATGCGCCGGTGGTGGTGCTGGCCGGTGGCATTTCCGCCCATCGCCACGTGGCGTCCAATGCACAGTTCAGCGAGAAGGGCTGGGCCGAAGACCTGGTCGGCAGCGGGCGCGCGCTGGATCCGCAGCAGCTGCGTGTACTGGCCTTCGACTTCATCGGCGCCGATGGTGCACTGGATGTGCCGATCGATACCGCCGACCAGGCCGATGCACTGGCGCTGCTGCTGGACCATCTCGGCATCCGCACGCTGAAGGCGTTCGTGGGCTACTCCTACGGGGCGCTGGTCGGCCAGCAGTTCGCGATCCGCCACCGTGCACGCGTGCGCCAGCTGGTGCTGGCCAGTGGCGCGCATCGCCCGCATCCGTATGCCGCCGCCTGGCGCGCATTGCAGCGCCGCGCGGTCGCGTTGGGCCAGCTGCAGTGCGGCGAAGACCACGGTCTGGCGTTGGCCCGGCAGTTCGCCATGCTCAGCTACCGCACCCCGGAAGAGTTCGGCGAGCGCTTCGACGCCGCACCGGAAGTGATCAATGGCCGTGTGCGCGTGGCCGCCGAAGATTATCTCGATGCGGCCGGTGCGCAGTACGTCGCGCGCACGCCGGTGACCGCTTACCTGCGCCTGTCCGAATCGATCGACCTGCACCGCGTCGACCCCACCGCGATCCTGCCGCCCACCGTAGTTGTCGCGGTGGAGGGTGACCGCCTGGTGCCGCTGGCCGACCTGGTCGGTCTGGTCGAAGGGCTGGGCCCGCGCGGCAGTCTGCGCGTGCTGCGCTCGCCCTACGGCCACGACGCCTTCCTCAAAGAAACCGATCGCATCGACGCGATCCTCGCCACCGCCTTCCGCAATTCTGGAGAGTCCGCATGAGCCTGCACGCAAACGAGCCGTCCTGTAGTCGCACCACTGCCGCCGTCCGTGCCGGCATCGATCGGGACACCGCGCATGGTGCGGTCACGCCGCCGATCGTGCTGTCGTCGAACTTCAGCTTTGAAGGCTTCGGCAACAAGCGCCAGTACGACTACACGCGCAGTGGCAACCCGACCCGTGACCTGCTCGGCGAGGCGCTGGCGGAACTGGAGGGCGGCGCCGGCGGCGTCATCACCGCCACCGGCATGGGCGCGATCAACCTGGTGCTGAACGCGCTGCTGCAGCCGGGCGACACCCTGGTGGTGCCGCACGATGCATACGGCGGCAGCTGGCGCCTGTTCAATGCGCTGGCGAAAAAGGGCCACTTCGAACTGGTCACCGCCGACCTGACCGATCCGCGCGCACTGGCGCAGGCGCTGGCCACGCAGCCGAAGCTGGTGCTGGTGGAAACCCCGTCCAACCCGCTGCTGCGCATCACCGACCTGCGCTTCGTCATCGAGGCCGCGCACAAGGCCGGTGCACTGGTGGTAGTCGACAACACCTTCCTGTCGCCGGCACTGCAGCAGCCGCTGTCGTTCGGTGCCGACCTGGTGCTGCATTCCACCACCAAGTACATCAATGGCCACAGCGATGTGGTCGGTGGGGCGGTGGTCGCGCGCGATCCGGCGCTGCACGAGCAGCTGGTGTGGTGGGGCAACGCGCTGGGCCTGACCGGCTCGCCGTTCGATGCGTTCCTGACCCTGCGCGGCCTGCGCACGCTGGATGCGCGCCTGCGCGTGCACCAGGAGAACACCGCGTCGATCGTTGCCCTGCTGGACCAGCATCCGGCGGTCGGCGCGGTGTATTACCCGGGCCTGGCCGATCACCCGGGCCACGCCATCGCCGCGCGCCAGCAAAGCGGCTTCGGCGCGATGCTGTCGTTCGAACTGGCCGACTGCGAAGGCGATGATCCACATGCCGCAGTGCGTGCCTTCGTCGATGGCCTGCGCTGCTTCACCCTGGCCGAATCGCTGGGTGGCGTCGAAAGCCTGATCGCGCACCCGGCCACCATGACCCATGCGGCGATGACCGCTGAAGCGCGCGCGGCCGCCGGCATCAGCGAAGGCCTGCTGCGCCTGTCGGTCGGCATCGAGGCCGAGCGTGACCTGCTGGCTGATCTCGGCGCAGCGCTGCAGCGCGCCGAAGCCGTGATAGATGCGGCTGCGCGCCGCAAACAGGTGGTGGATGCATGAGCGCGCTCGCCGCTGACATTCCTGCGCTGGGCGTGGGACGCCTGGCGCTGCTCGGCACCGGCACGGTGGGCTCTGCCTTCGTGCAGCGCTACCAGGCGTTGCAGGCACGCGGGTTGGAACTGCCCAGCGTGCAGTGGCTGGCCAATTCGCGCACCGCACTGGCGATCGACCGTGATCTGGCGTTGCCGCTGGAGCTGGCACGACGCGCACCGCGTGACGGTCTCAGCTCACCGCCATGGGCGAGCGCCGAAGGGCTGGAACGGGGTGACGTGGTGGTCGATGCCACTGCCAGCGAAGATGTGGCCGCACGTCACGTGCAGTGGCTGGCGCGTGGGGTGCACGTGGTCACCGCCAACAAGCTGGGCCGCGGTGCGCAGCTGGCACGTGCCACGGCCATCGCCGAGAGCTGCGCAGACAGTGGCGCACGCTATGGCGACAGCGCCACCGTCGGTGCCGGCCTGCCGTTGCTGAGCAGCCTGCGCGCGCTGGTAGCCGGTGGCGACCACATCCACGCCATCGAGGGCGTGCTGTCCGGCTCGCTGGCGTGGCTGTTCCATCGCTATGACGGCCAATCGCCGTTCTCGGCGGCGGTGCGCGAGGCGCTGGCGGCCGGTTATACCGAACCGGACCCGCGTCTGGATCTGTCCGGCGAGGACGTGCGCCGCAAGCTGCTGATCCTGGCGCGCAGCAGCGGGCTGGCGCTGGATGCTTCGCAGGTGCAGGTGGATTCACTGGTGCCTGAAGCGCTGGCAGCGCTGCCGCTGGAGGATGCGGTGGCTGCGCTCGAGCAGCTGGATGCGCCGCTGCAGGCGCGCTGGCAGCAGGCACGCGACAATGGTCGTGTGCTGCGTTTCGTCGGCCGCGTTGATGGCGAGGGTGCGCAGGTAGGCCTGCGCGAGTTGCCGGCCGATCACCCCTTGGCGCAGGGTGCGGGCACCGACAACCGCGTGGCCATCCACAGTGATCGCTACCGCCGCCAGCCGTTGCTGATCCAGGGGCCGGGCGCGGGTGCGGAAGTCACTGCGGCCGCGTTGCTGGATGACGTGCTGCGGATCGTGGGTTGATGTCCGTGCTGCTGCGCTTGCCGGGCCATGCCCGGCGGGCCCGCAATCTCAACGCGATCTCAACGCCTTCAACAATGCCGCATTGAACTGCTTCGGGTCCTGCACCTGTGGCGAATGGCCCAGTTCGGCGAACTCGACCAGCGTCGCGCCGGGAATCGTCGCGGCCGCCGACTTGCCGAGCACCGGATAATTGCCCAGCGTCGCCTTCACCGCAGGCGGCGCCAGGTCACGGCCGATCGCGGTGCGGTCCTTCTGGCCGATGAACAACGTGGTCGGCACCTGCAGATTCTTCAGTTCGTAGACCACCGGCTGGTTGAACACCATGTCCGATGCCAGTGCCTGGCTCCACGCAACGACCTGCTTGCCCGGGCCTTCATACATGCCCGACTGCATCCGCGCCCACGGTTCATACGCCGGCTTCCATTTGCCGTCGTAGTACACGTCCAGCTGGTAGCGGCGGATGCTGTCATAGCTGATGTTCATTTCGCCGGCGTACCACGTGTCCACGCTGCGCCAGGGAACACCCAGCGCCTTCCAGTCTTCCAGCCCGATTGGATTGACCAGTGACAGGCTGCGCAGGTCCTGCGGGAACATCAGCGCGTAGCGCACCGCCAGCATGCCGCCCATCGAATGACCGACCAGGTGCACCGGTACATCACCCAGTTGCAGCTGTTGCAGCAGGGCATGGGTGTTGGCGGCCAGCTGCGCGAACGAATACTGGTAGCGTTCGGGCTTGCTGGATTTGCAGAAGCCCACCTGGTCCGGGGCGATCACCCGGTAGCCGGCGTTCAGCAGCGGCGCGATGGTCTGCTGCCAGGTGGCTGCGCAGAAATTCTTGCCGTGCAGCAGCACCACCACGCCGATGGCGCGGCGTTTGGGCAGGACATCCAGATAGGCCATTTCCAGTGGCTGCCGCTGCGACTCCAGCGCGAAGATCTTCACCGGATAGCCGTAGTCGAAACCTTCCAGCCGCGGACCATAGGTCGGCGCGGCAAGCGCGGACAGCGGCAGGCAGGCAAGCAGGGCAGCAGCGATCACGCGCATGGGGCCAATCCGGGGCGGGGGAGCCCCGAGCCTAACCGGAACGCGGTGACGGTGTCGTCCGATGTTGAGCCGGGCTCATGCCCGGCTGCAGGGTAGAGCCAGGCCATGCCTGGCTGCGGCCATCAGCATTCGATGACGTTCACCGCCAGGCCACCGCGGCTGGTTTCCTTGTACTTGTCCTGCATGTCGCGGCCGGTATCGCGCATGGTCTTGATCACCTTGTCCAGCGACACCTTGTGCTTGCCGTCGCCGCGCATCGCCATGCGCGAGGCATTGATCGCCTTCACCGCACCCATCGCATTGCGCTCGATGCACGGGATCTGCACCAGGCCGCCGATCGGGTCGCAGGTCAGGCCCAGGTTGTGTTCCATGCCGATTTCCGCAGCATTCTCGATCTGGCTCGGGTTGCCGCCCAGCGCCGCGACCAAGCCGCCGGCCGCCATCGAGCAGGCCACGCCCACTTCGCCCTGGCAGCCCACTTCGGCACCGGAAATCGAAGCGTTTTCCTTGTACAGGATGCCGATCGCCGCCGAGGTCAGCAGGAAGTCGAACACACGCTGCTCGTTGGCGCCGGGGCAGAAACGGTCGAAGTAATGCAGCACCGCCGGCAGCACGCCGGCTGCACCGTTGGTCGGCGCGGTCACCACGCGACCACCGGCGGCGTTTTCTTCGTTCACCGCCAGTGCGTACAGGTTGACCCAGTCCAGCGTGGTCAGCGGATCGCGCATCGCCGCTTCCGGCTTCGACGACAGCTCGCGGTACAGCGCCGGTGCACGACGGCCGACCTTCAGGCCACCCGGCAGCACGCCTTCCTCGCGGATGCCACGCGCGACGCACGACTGCATCGCGCTCCAGATCTCGCGCAGGTTGGCGCGGATCTCGTCTTCGCTGCGCCAGCACTTCTCGTTCTCGAACATCAGCTGGGCGATGCTCAGGCCGCTGCGTGCGGTCTGCGCCAGCAGCTCG
Source organism: Stenotrophomonas genospecies 3 (assembly GCF_054473855.1). Lineage (NCBI taxonomy): Bacteria > Pseudomonadati > Pseudomonadota > Gammaproteobacteria > Lysobacterales > Lysobacteraceae > Stenotrophomonas > Stenotrophomonas genospecies 3. The sequence goes on along the minus strand of NZ_JBTMUR010000006.1, from coordinate 65,455 downwards.
TCGCCGCTCTTGAACGGGTAGGGCAGCGGGGTCTCGTCGGGCACGATGCGGTCATCGGCCGCGTCGTCCTGGTTGACCACGAAGCCGCCACCGACCGAGTAATAATCGCGGGTGGCGATCACTTCGTCCTCGGCGCTGTACGCGGTGAAGCGCATGCCGTTGGTGTGGTAGGGCAGCTTCTGGCGCTTGTTCATGCCGAGGTCGCGCTTCTCGTCGAAGGCAATCTCGTGCTGGCCCATCAGCTGGATGCGCTTGCTGCTGCGGATGCGCTCCAGCGTGGCCGGGATGATGTCCGGGTCGATCAGGTTCGGCCGCTGCCCTTCCAGGCCGAGCAGGATCGCCTTGTCGGTACCATGGCCGCGGCCGGTCAGCGCCAGCGAGCCGTAGACGTCGGCACGGATGCGCGCGACCTCGTGCAGGCGGCCCGGGTCGAGCAGCCAGCGGTGGATGAATCGCTCGGCGGCCTTCATCGGCCCGACGGTGTGCGAGGAGCTCGGGCCAATGCCGATCTTGAAAACGTCGAACGTGCTGACAGCCATGGTTGCCGTACTGCGGGTACCGGAAGAGACCGCTATTCTAGCGGTTCACGCCGCACTTCAATGGCTGCGGCGCAGCATTTCCACCAAGGGGACCCTGCCGGTGTTGACTCTGTTCCAGCGTGACGACTGCCACCTGTGCGACATGGCGCTGGCCGAGCTGGCCAAGGCCCGGGCGCCGGAATTCGAATCGGTGTTCCTGGATGACCAGCCAGCGCTGGAATCGCGCTACGGCGCGCGGGTGCCGGTGCTGCGCGACGAGCGCGGCGACCGTGAGCTGGACTGGCCGTTCGACGCGGCTGCGGTTCAAGCCTGGCTGGCTGTCGAACGGTAGTGCCGGCCGCTGGCCGGCACCTGCCCGCATCGGTGAGGTTGCCGGCCAGCGGCCGGCACCACCGGAGATGATGGCCGGGGCGGTGCCCCGGCCCGTTGATCATTTCGCGTCGAACTTCACGATCGTGCTGATCGCGGTTTCGTCCGGGATGGTCTTGGTGTCGGCCCAGTCACCGCTGCCGACGCCGAAGTCCAGGCGCTTGACGGTGGCCTTGCCGGTCAACACCGGCTGGGTGCCCGGCTTCCAGGTGAAGGTGAGGGTGACCGGCTTGCTGACGCCGCGCAGCTCCAGCGTGCCGTCGGCGGCGAACTGGTCGTTGCCCACCGCACGGAAGCCCTTGGCGGTGTAACGCGCAGTGGCGAACTTGCCGACGTTGAAGAAGTCGGCGGTCTGCAGGGTCGAGTCGCGGTCGCTGTTGCCGCTCTTGGCACCGGCCAGCGGAATCACCACGTCCAGCGAACCGGCGGCCGGGTTGGCCGGGTCGAAGCTGAGCTTGGTGGCAAAGCCCGGAAAGCTGCCGGTGAACACTTCGCCGTCGTACTTGGTGGCGAACACCAGGATCGAGCCGGCGCCGGGGGCCTGCGCGTAGTCCGCGGCGAGCGCCGGGGCGGTGGCCAGCATGCCGGCCAGGGCGGCGGCCACGGCGGCCGGAGTGGTCAGTTTCAGGTTCATCGGTCAGTCCTTCTGAGGGGAGGCGAGCCAGCCGCGCGGCAACATGCGGGACAACGTTGCATCGCGCTGGAACAGGTGGTGGTAGAAGGCAGCGCCGGCATGGGCCAGCACCACCGCGATCAATAGCCAGAAGCCGTATTCGTGGATGGCGTGGGACACCGCGACGACCTGCGGATCCGGGCCACTCAGCTTGGGCACATCAACCAGGCCGAACCAGCGGAACGGGCGCAGGCCACTGGCCGAGTCGTACAGCCAGCCCGACAGCGGGATGGCGAACATCAGCACATACAACAGCACGTGGGTGGCGCTTGCGATGCGCTCCTGCCAGCTGGGCACGCCCGGCACCGGCTTGGGGGCGCCGGCGTACAGGCGCCAGCCGAGGCGGAACAGCACCAGCGCCAGTACGGTGATGCCGATCGACTTGTGTGCGGTGTAGACCCAGAAGTACTTGGGCGTCTTGGGCAGTTCACCCATGGTCAGGCCGACCACGCCCAGGGCGAGGATCAGCAGTGCGATCAACCAATGCAGGATCTGGCTGACACTCCCCCAGGCGGCGGGGGTGTTCTTGGCGGTCATGAAAGGTCCTCTAGCGGGCCGTCTTGGGGTCGGAGTGCGGAACGGGAGCGGGAGTTCCCGGGGCGTCGCTGCGGTCGAGGGTGGCTTCAGCCTCGATCCTCAGCTGTACTGCATCACCGATGACGCCCGGCCAGGCGGTGATGCCGAACGCGCGCCGGCTCAGCGTGGTGCTGGCGGAGAAACCGGCGGTGCGTCGGAACGGGGGGAGGGGGTAGCGCTTGATGGCGTTGAGGGTCACGTCCAGGGTGACTTCCTGGCTGACGCCGCGCAGGGTCAGGGTACCGATCACGTGCGCACGCTTGGCATCGATCGGTTCGACCCGGCTGGAGACGAAATGTGCCTTCGGGAAACGCTCGCCATCCAGAAGGCTGCGGGCCAGCGTGGCCTGGTTCCATTTGGCATCACCAAGGTCCAATCGCGACACGGGGACCTCGACATCCAGTGTGGCCTCGCGCCAGTTGTCGGGATCGAACTGCAGGCGGCCCTCACTGCCGGAGACCGTCCCCATCGCCTGCGAGTAACCCGCGTGGTCGATGGTGAACAGCACACGCGTATGCACCGGATCGAGGCGATAGGTATCTGCATCCGCCCAGGCGGGGGCGGTGGCGAGCAGCATCGGCAGCAGGGCCAGGCAGGGACGCATCGATGGCGGGCTCCGGAAGGGGGACGATGCGATCATACGCACAGCCCCCCGCCAACGTTGCGTGCATGGCTGCAACAGTTCGTGGTGGGTCCACCGGTGGAAACAGGCTGTTGCAGCCATGAACCCGGCCCTGTGTGACAATCGGGACAGGACAGGGGGTTCAGGATGACGAGCGGTTGGCGCCTGTGGTGCCGAGGCATCGCGGGAATGGGGCTGCTGCTGATGGCGTTCGCCACGGCGGCCACGGCCCTCGACATGGCGGAAACACCGCGCCTGCGCCGTTTCGGTGCAGCTGAAGGCATGCCCTCGCGCATGGTGCTGGCGCTGGCCGAGGACCGCCAGGGCCATATCTGGGCGGCCACCGATGGTGGCCTGGTGCGCTATGGCGGCGGCAACCTGCGGGTCTGGGAACATGATCCGGAGCAGCCGGGCTCGCTGCCCGGCAACGAGATCGAGACCCTGCTGGTCGATCCCCTGGACCGCGTCTGGGTCGGCATCAATGGCAAGGGCGTGGCCCGGCTGGATGCCGACCGCGAACGCTTCAAGACCTTCGATGCGGTCAACGGCCCCTGCATGAGCCAGTTCTGGACGCTGGCCTACGCCGAGGATGCACTGTGGATCGGCACCAGTGGCCATGGCGTCTGCCGTTTCGGTGAAGACGGCAGCCTGCGCTTCTTCGAGCATGATCCGGCCCGTCCTGGCGGGTTGCCCAGCAATACCATCTACAGCAGCCTGGTCGATGCGCAGGGGCGACTGTGGATCGGCACCGAGGCGGGCATTGCGCGCTGGAACGGGACTGGATTCGAGGCTGTCGCGCCGCGCGAACTGGGGGCGCTGAGTGTATTGCGCCTGAGCCGCGACCCCGATGGCTCGATCTGGGCCGGCAGCCAGAATGACGGCCTTTACCGTATCGACGCGCAGGACCGGGTCAGCCGTCCGCGCTGGGCCGACAGTGCGCGCCTGCGTTCGGCACTGGTGCTGGCCGATCGCCAGGGCGGTTACTGGGCGGGCACCTCCGATGGCCTGTTGCGTGGAGATGCCAGCATGCTGCGGCGGCTCGACGGCGACCGCGGCAGTGGCTTCCTCACTGCCCAGAGCGGTGTGCTTGATCTGATGCAGGACCATGAGGGCGGATTGTGGGTGGCGCTGCTGACCCAGGGCCTGGCCTACCTGCCGCCGGACTGGCGCCGGTTTTCGATCTGGAACCAGCTCGACGGCAAGCCGCTGGACAGCCAGTACCTGCTGAGTGCAGCCAGTGATGGCCGGAATTACTACGTCGGCTCAGCGCATGGCGTGTACCAGCTGGACGCGCAGGGAGTACTGAAGTTGCTGGCCAGCGATCGCGAGATCGGCAGCGGGGCGGTGTGGTCGGTGCTGCCGCGGCCGGACGGGCGCCTGTGGCTGGGGCGTGCCGGCCGCATCAGCGTGTACGACCCGGCCACCCGCGCGCTGCACGATTGGCATATCGATGGGGGAGCCGATCTGCGCCAGCGCATCGATCTGATGCGGCAGGCCCCCGATGGCACGGTCTGGCTGTCGGTGATGAACCTGGGCCTGCAGCAGCGCAGCGCCGATGGCCGCGTGCTGCGTAGTTACCCGCTGGAGGATCTCCGCAAGACCGCCGATTCACCGGTTGAGCAGATCCGCTTTGATGCACAGGGCAAGGCCTGGGTGATGGGCGACATGGGGATCTGGCGTGAACAGGCCGGGCGCTTCGAAGCGGTGCCGGGCGTTTCGCGCGGGCTGATCTACGATCTGGTGTGGGTGGATCCACAGCAGCTGTGGCTGGCCCGGCAGGGCGCGCTGGAACGCTACCAATGGGATGGCATGAGCCTCCGCCTGATCCAGCGCATCGATGGCAGTGCTGGCGTGCCCTCAGTCAGCATGGGAGGACTGGCGCTGGCCGAAGACGGCCGCCTGTGGGCGACCACGCCACGTGGCCTGCTGCGGTGGGACCCGAAAACGCGCCGCCTGCAGCAGTTCAACGAACGCGATGGTCTGCCCGACGCCGAGTTCACCAGCAGGCCGCCGGCGGTGAATGCCGATGGTCGCGTGCTCGCGGTGGCCCAGACCGGCCTGGTCGTGTTCGATGTGAATGCTGCCGATGCGGTGCTGCCGCCGTCGTCGCTGGTGATCGCCGAGGTCCGCGTGCGGCGCGATGATGCTCGCGGCTGGCAACCGCTGCCGACCACCGGCACGCTGTTGCTGGGCCCGGATGATCGTGATCTGCAGATCGATGCGCGACTGCTTTCCTATGCCAATCCGCAGGGCAACCGTTACCGCTTCCGGGTGCAGGGCTACGACCAGAACTGGGTGGAGCAGGGCGGTGACGGCCAGCGCACGCTGTCGCGGCTGCCGACCGGCAGCTACGTCATTGAAGTCCAGGCGGCAACGGCCAGTGGCACGTGGACGCCTTCACAGCGGTTGCAGGTGAAGGTGCTGCCGCCCTGGTGGCGCAGCGGCATGGCGATCTTCGGCTACCTGCTGATCGGCTCGCTGCTGCTGCTTATCCTGGTGTGGTCGATCCGTGCGCGCCTGCGCCGCCGCCAGCAATGGCAGTTGACCGTGCACAAGCAGCAACTGGCAGAGCAGGCCTCCCAGGCCAAGAGCCGGTTCCTGGCCACGCTGGGCCATGAGGTGCGCACGCCGATGACCGGTGTGCTTGGCATGAGCGAGTTGCTGCTGGCCACCCCGCTGGATGCGGTGCAGCGCAGCTATGCAGGCTCGATCCAGCAGGCTGGCAGCCACCTGCTGCGGCTGGTCAATGACGCACTGGATCTGGCCCGCATCGAGGCCGGCCGGCTGGAGCTCGACCTGCGCCCGTTCGATCTGGCTGGCCTGCTCGACCAGGTGCAGGCGTTGATGGAGCCGATGGCGAAGCAGCGCAACCTGGGGTTCCAGCGTGGGGGCGATCCGCTGGGGCCGATCAGCGTCAGCGGCGACGAGATGCGCGTGCGGCAGATCCTGCTCAACCTGCTGGGCAATGCAATCAAGTTCACCGAGCGCGGGCACGTCGGCCTGGCCGTGCGCCTGGAAGAGAACGGTGGCGGACTCTGCTTCGAAGTGCATGACACCGGCCCGGGCATCAACGCCGAGCAGCAGGACCGGCTGTTCCATCGCTTCGAACAGGCGGACGGCCCGCGCACCGCGTCGCGCTATGGCGGCAGCGGGTTGGGCTTGGCGATCTGCCAGGAGCTGGCCGTGGCCATGAACGGACGCATCGAAGTGGACAGCCAGCCGGGCAAGGGCGCGCGATTCCGGGTGTGGTTGCCGCTGCCCTGGATCCGGCAGGCCGCCAATGCGCCGGGCGAGTCGCCGGTGCTGCCGGTGCTGCCGCCGCTGCGCATCCTGCTGGTGGAAGATGACGCGACCGTGGCCGAGGTCATCGCCGGCCTGCTGCGTGGCCGTGGCCACGACGTGGTGCATGTGCTGCATGGCCTGGGCGCGCTTTCGGAGATTGCCACCGATGGTTTTGACGTGGGCCTGCTCGATCTCGATCTGCCCGCGCTGGACGGCACCGCCATCGCTCGCCAGCTGCGCACCATGGGCTATGAACTCCCCCTGGTGGCGGTCACCGCGCGCTCCGATGCCTACGCCGAGACCCAGGTCCTGGCGGCCGGGTTCGATGGCTTCCTGCGCAAGCCGGTGACCGGTGACATGCTGGTGACTGCCATTGCCCAGGCGCGCGCAAAACGACAAGCCGCCCTTTGAATGCGCCAGCGCCGGGCGTGAACGGCGCGACTTTCGGTTTACCATGCCGACGCCCGTAGTGCGGGAATCATCAGAAGCAGCGTGAGGAGGCAATCGGTGGTGTATCTGCGGGCGGCGATGCTGCTGCTGGTCCTCCTGTGCTGCCTGTCGCCCGCTGCGGCGCAGCCGGTGCCACCGAGCCCGCGCCAGGTGACGGTGTTCGACGGCTTGCCGTCCAATACCGTGAACCGCATGGCCGAGGATCGTTACGGTTACCTCTGGATCGCCACCAACGACGGTCTGGCCCGCTACGACGGGCGCAACTACCGGATCTGGCGCTCGGAAGACGGCCTGCGCGACAACCGCATCTGGACGGTGCTGGTCGATGCCCGCAACCAGCTCTGGATCGGCACCGAGAACGCGGGCCTGGTACGGATGTCGGCCGATCGCCGCCAGCTGCATTTCTACGACCGCAGCAGCCAGCCGTTGATGGGCACCAACACGGTCTGGAGCCTGGCCACCACGCCGGATGGTTCGGTCTGGTTCGGCACCCACGAAGGTGGTCTGTACCGCCTGGACAACCAGGACCGGCTGCAGCGCTTCCTGCCCGAAGCGAACAACCCACGCAGCCTGCCGGCCGCATCGGTGCCCTATCTGGCAACCCTGGCCGATGGCAGCCTGTGGATCGGCACCAAGCATGGCGTCGCGCGCTGGACCGGCACGGACTTTGAACGGGTTGGTGCCGGCATTGTTCCCAGCCTGCTGATCAATGGCCTGACGGCCGAGCCCGATGGCAGCCTCTGGATCAGCACGATGGCCGGTGCCATCGTGCGTCGTCCCGATGGTCGTTTTGAGGCACCGTCCTGGAAGCTGCCCGAAGGCGAACAGGTGCTGGGCATGATGCTGCGCGACGAGCAGGGCGGGCACTGGCTGGACACCCGCACCGGCCTTGGCCGCGCGGTCGATGGCCAGTACCAGGCCGTGCCGCTGTACAGCGCGGTGGCGCGTGGCCCGGTACGCCCGAACTGGACCGGCGCCTACGAGGATCGCGAGGGGGGCATCTGGCTGGCCAGCACCAACGCCGGCCTGTGGCACCTGCTGCCGCGCTGGTGGCAGTTCTCGGTGCTGTCGCGGCTGGAGGACGACCCGCGCTCGCTGCGCAATGCCTTCGTGCTGGGTACCAGCCCGTCCAGCAACGGCGGCATCTGGACGGTCGGCAGCCACGGCGCGCTGGACCGCTTCGATCCGAAGACCGGCCGCATCGAACAGCACCGCACCTGGGTCAACGGCATGCACTGGCTGACCTCGGTGCGCGAGGATCGTCGCGGCCAGGTCTGGATCGGCTCCAACGACGCGCTGCTGCGCTACGACCCGAAGCGGCGTGATCTGCGCCGCTGGGGCCGGGATGCCGGCGCCGACGCGACCATGGAAGGGGTCATCGAATCGATGATGACCTGTGATGGTGACAGCCTCTGGCTGATGCTGCCGTCGGGTCTTCAGCAGCGCGATCTGGATGGGCGCCTGCGGCGCCAGCTGGACAATGGCCAGCGCGGATTGCAGCAGGGCCAGCTCAATCTCGATGTGGAATGCGGGCCGCAGGACCATATATGGCTGGCCAGCAGCCGAGGCCTGCTGCAGTGGCTGCCGGAAAGCGAGCGCTTCCAGCCGGTACCGGGCGCACCGGCGACCGCGATCCATGCACTGCACGTGGGCAGCGATGGCCAGGTCTGGCTGTCCGAGGATGGCCGCCTGTCGCGCTACCGCTGGAGCCAGGGCCGGCTGGAGCGGCAGGCCGTGATCGGTGCCGAGCAGGGCTACCCGGCGATCTCCGCTTCGGGGCTGGTGGTCGATGCACAGGGGGTGGCGTGGGCAACCAGCGCGCGTGGCCTGGTGCGCATCGGCGCCGATGGCCAGAGCGTGCGCCTGTATGGCGTGCATGACGGCCTGCCGAGCCAGGAATTCCGCGAGCACACGCTGGTGATGTCGGGAGACGGCCATCTGGTGGCGGGTACGCCGGCCGGTGTGGTGGTGTTCGACCCGGAGCAGGTGCGGCCCTCGATGCGGCGTGCGCCGCTGGTGATCGAGCGGGTGGAGGTGCGCCGCAACGAGCAGGTGCTGGACCTCACCCACGACACGCCGTTGCAGATCGCCGATGGCGACCGCGATCTGCGCATCGTCGCGCGCCTGTTGTCGTTCGCCGATTCGGCGTCCAATACCTATCGTTACCGGTTGGCCGGCTATGACCCGGACTGGGTGGAAGTGGGACCGGCCGGTGAGCGCCTGTTCTCGCGGCTGGCACCGGGCAGCTATCGGCTGGAAGTGCAGGCGCGGTCGGCCGACCATGTCTGGTCACGGGTGCAGAGCCTGGAATTCCGCGTGCAGCCACCGTGGTGGCGCAGCCTGTCCGGCCTGCTGGTGCTGGCCTCGTTCGCGCTGCTGCTGACCAGCTGGTTCGCCTGGCTGTACCGTCGCCGCCTGCAGCGTCGCCACGCCTATCAGCTGGCGCTGCACAAGCAGGAGCTGGCCGAGCAGACGTCGGCGGCCAAGACCCGCTTCCTGGCCAACCTTGGTCATGAGATCCGCACGCCGATGACCGGTGTGCTCGGCATGAGCGAGCTGCTGCTGTCCTCACCGCTGGATCCGCAGCAGCGCGGCTATACACAATCAATCCGCCACGCCGGCGAGCACCTGCTGCATCTGGTCAACGATGCGCTGGACCTGGCGCGGATCGAATCGGGCCGTCTGGAGTTGCAGTCCAAGCCGTTCGCGCTGAGCTGCCTGCTGCAGGATCTGGCGGCGCTGATGGGCCCGTTGGCTGCACAGAAGGGCCTGCGCTTCACCCTCGACAACCAGTTGCCGCCCGGCCTGCAGGCCACCGGCGACGCGATGCGGGTACGGCAGATCCTGCTGAACCTGCTTTCGAATGCGGTCAAGTTCACCAACCGCGGCACCATCACCCTGCACGCGCGCAGCGACGCCGAGCTGCGATCGCTGCATTTCGAAGTGCGCGACACCGGCCCCGGCATCAGCCAGGAGCAACAGCAACGCCTGTTCCGCCGCTTCGAGCAGGCCGATGGTGCACGTACCGCGGCGCAGTACGGCGGCAGTGGCCTGGGCCTGGCGATCTGCCGCGAACTGGCGCATGCGATGCAGGGGCGGATCCAGGTGGAGAGCCAGCTTGGTCGCGGCACCTGCTTCGGCGTGACGTTGCCGTTGCCGATGGTGGTCGATGCCGATGCCGAAGCAGATGGTGAAACGCACCGCGAGGACGCGGCCAACATGCCGCCATTGCGGGTACTGCTGGTGGAGGACGACGCGACTGTGGCCGATGTGGTGCGCGGGCTGCTGAGTGCGCGCGGGCACGAGGTGGTACATGCGGGCCATGCGCTGGCGGCACTGCGTGAGATCAGTGCCGGTGATTTCGACGTCGGCCTGCTGGATCTCGACCTGCCGGGCCTGAGCGGCTTCGAGCTGGCCCAGCATCTGCGCAACCAGGGCTACATGCTGCCACTGCTGGCGGTGACCGCACGTACCGACCCGGACCTGCAGCAGCAGGTGGAGGCGGCCGGCATCGGTGGCTTCCTGCGCAAGCCGGTGACCGGGGAACTGCTGGTGGAAGCGATCGCCCGGGTGATGGGAAGGTAGGGATTATTGCAGGGCTTGCAGCCCTGCACCTGCAGAAGCAACGTCAACGTCAAAAGCGTGCAATCCGTGGGATGGCGGGGTGGGTCCGGTTGCGGGGGACGCTGCAAGTCCCCCTCCGGGGCCCGGCCCAGCCGCTGGCGGCTGTGCGTTCGGGCGCTTGCGAAGCCGTGCTTCGCAAGCAAAGCGCCCTCACCCATGTAAGCTCGGTCGCCGCTTGCTCGTGTGCGCTGTCCTGCGCACACGGCAAGACCGGGGTTGGGCGTCCTGCCCAACCCGCCCGAGGCATGCCTCGGGCCCATGCGGCTCACGCCCCCGCAACCGGACCCACCCCGGCTTCGACAGAATGCCGCGATCTGCCAGAACGGCGTCGTGCACCGCTTTGGTAGGTGTCGACCTTGGTCGACACAGTAGATCCACGCCACGCGTGGATGACTCATTCGATATCTGACAGATGTGTCGACCAAGGTCGACACCTACCAACAACCGCGCGTTCCAACAGTCGCCGTTACCCACAGCCGCGTGAACCTGTCAGAGGTGGGGCGGTGTGGGCTTGCAGGACCGTTGGCGCCATGGATGGCGCCATCGAGCCCCCATGGACGGGTTTACGGCGTGTCCTGCAAGCCCACACTGCCCCGCCATCCCACGGAATGCTCGCTGTTGCTGTTGCTGTTGCTGTTGCTTCGGGTTGGGCCTCTGCGGGTGCAGGGTGCAACCCTGCCGAACCCCCTCACTCCGCGACGTGCTCGACCTGCCGTGGCTCCGGCTTGGTGTCCGGCAGCTGCCAGAAGATCATCGTCGAGGTCAGGGTGATCGCGCCCACGCACAGGAAGGTGGCGTGCAACGCGGCGGTGGCGCTGTTGCTGTCCAGGTGATTGCCGAACGCGGCCAGCAGGCTGCCGGCCGCCGCGGCACCGAAACCGGCGGCGAGCATCATCACCATCGACAGCAGGCTGTTGCCGGAACTGGCGAACTCGCGGTCCAGATCCCGCAGCGTCACGGTGTTCATCACGGTGAACTGCAGTGAATTGACCGCGCCGAAGAACGCCAGCTGCAGCAGGCGCCAGGCCAGGTGCTGGCCGGGTGTCATCAGGATGAAGCTGGCCATCGCCAGGCCCACCAGCACGGTGTTGACCATCAGCACGCGGCGGTAGCCGTAGCGCTCGACCAGCTTCACCGCCAGCTTCTTCGACACCATGCCGGCCGCCGCCACTGGCACCATCATCAATCCAGCGTTCATCGGGCCAAGGCCCAGGCCGACCTGCAGCAGCAGCGGGATCAGCATCGGCATGGCGCTGCTGCCGATGCGCGAGAACAGGTTGCCAAGGATGCCGATGCGGTAGCTGGGCACGCGGAACAGGGCCAGCGAGAACAACGGCGCGGTGGAGTTGGCGGCATGCAGCCAGTAACCGACCAGTGCGGCCAGGCCGGCCACGGTCATCAGCATCACCAGCGCATGTGGCGTTCCGAGCCCGGAGATGCCGTCCAGCGCCAGCGACAGCACCACCATCGCAAAGGCCAGCATGATGTAGCCGCGCAGGTCGAAACGGGTGCGATGGCTGGCGTAGTGGTCGGGCATGATCTTCATCGCGGCGATGAAACCGATCACGCCGATCGGCAGGTTGATCAGGAACACCCAGTGCCACGACGCGATCTCGACCAGCCAGCCACCCAACGTGGGGCCGATCAACGGGCCGACCAGTGCCGGAATGGCGATGAAGCTCATCGCGCGCAGGAAATCCTCACGCGGCACCGAACGCATCACCGCCAGGCGACCGACCGGCAGCAGCATCGCACCGCCGATACCCTGCAGCACACGTGCCCCAACCAGCTGGTGCAGGTGCTGGGCCAGCGCGCAGGCCAGCGAGCCGAGGGTGAACAGGATGATCGCTACCAGGAAGGTACGACGCGTGCCGTAGCGGTCGGCAATCCAGCCGGAGGCAGGGATGAAAGTGGCCACCGCCAGCGCGTAGCTGAACACCACCGACTGCATCTGCAGCGGGCTTTCGCCCAGGCTGGCCGCCATCGCCGGCAAGGCCGTGTTGACGATGGTCGAGTCCAGCATCTGCATGAAGATCGCCAACGAAACCAGCCACAGCAGGGGGCGCTGGCGGTTGTAGGTCGATGGCGATGTAGACATGGGGTGTGGCCGGTGCAGCGTGGGGGACGCCATGATCGCGCACTGCGGGTCACGGCGCGATCAATATCGCGCCGCAACCGCATGCGCAATGCTCAGCGCTGGCTGTGCGCGTGCACTGCGTCGACCAGCACCTGCACGTGCGCCGGGTCCATGTCCGGCGACATGCCGTGACCGAGGTTGAACACATGGCCCTCGCGCGAACCACCGTTGCCGGCGGCATAGGTGTCGAGCACGCGTGCTGCTGCGGCGGCGATCGCATCCGGCGAGGCGTACAGGGTGGTCGGGTCGAGGTTGCCCTGCAGGGCGACGCGGCCGCCGGTGCGGCGCATCGCCTCGTCCAGATCCAGCGTCCAGTCCAGGCCCAGCGCATCGGCACCGGTCTGCGACAGCGCTTCCAGATGCAGGCCGGTGCCCTTGCCGAACAGGATCAGCGGGGTGCGCTCGTTGCCTTCGCCGCGCTCCAGGCCCTCGGCAATCCGCTGCAGGTAGCGCAGCGAGAACTCGCGGTACATCGACGGCGACAGCACGCCACCCCAGGTATCGAATACCTGCAGCGCCTGTGCACCGGCCGCGCGCTGCGCGCCGAGATAGGCGATCACCGCCTCGGTGGTGACCTCCAGCAGGCGGTGCAGGGCCTGCGGATGGTTCAGTGCCATCGCCTTGATCCGCGCGAAGTCCTTGCTGCCGCCGCCTTCCACCATGTAGCAGGCCAGCGTCCACGGGCTGCCGGAGAAACCGATCAGCGGCACCTGGCCGTCCAGCTCACGGCGGATCAGGCGCACCGCGTCCATCACGTAGCCCAGGTCCTGTTCCATGTCCGGCACCGCCAGCCTGGCGATGGCCGCTTCATCACGCACCGGGTGGCGGAACTTCGGGCCTTCGCCTTCGACGAAGTACAGCTCCAGGCCCATCGCATCGGGAATGGTGAGGATGTCCGAGAACAGGATGGCCGCATCCAGCGGGAAGCGGCGCAGCGGCTGCAGGGTAACCTCGCAGGCAATCTCCGGATTCTTGGCCATGGCCAGGAAGCTGCCGGCCTTGGCCCGGGTCGCGCGGTATTCCGGCAGGTAGCGTCCGGCCTGGCGCATCAGCCAGACGGGGGTGCAGTCCACCGGTTCGCGGCGCAGGGCGCGCAGCAGGCGATCGTTGCGGAGAGGGCTGGTCACGATGGGCATTCCTTGGACGAAAGTTGGCAGCGGCGTCAGTCGCCGTGCGAGAGGATCTGGAAACCGCGGTGCAGTTCGGCATCGCGGGCCTTCTCGAAGGCATGGCGGGCTTCGTCGGCCTGCAGGAACAGCTCGCGCCGCAGCTGCGAGCGGCTGCCGACGCGGCCGCTCTCGCGCAGCAGTTCCCAGCCGCCGAACAGATCCGGCTGCAGGCTCAGGCGCAGGAAGCGCGGTGCCTGCGCACCGGCGTCGGGATGTTGCAGGTAGACGTGCATGGCGCCGATTGTAGCGGGGCCAGGGTGACCCCGGCCGCAACGCGGTCGTACCGGCCGTTGGCCGGCACTACCGGGCCGACAGCACCTTCAGCACCGCTGCCTCATCCACGTCCGGCACCACTTCGGCGCGGCCCATGCCACGCCACAGCACCAGGCGCAGGCGGCCGGCCACGTTCTTCTTGTCCAGCCGCATGCGGCCGAGCAGGGCCTGCGGGTCCAGCCCCGCCGGGATCGCCACCGGCAGGCCGAGCCGTTCCAGCAGCGCCTGCAGGCGCGCGCGGTCGGCATCGTCGGCCAGGCCCAGGTCGGTGGACAGCGTTGCCGCCAGCACCATGCCCACCGCCACCGCTTCGCCGTGGTTCAGCGCATCGCGGCCCGGGGCCGAGTAGCCCTGTTCGGTCTCGATGGCATGGCCGAAGGTATGGCCGAGGTTGAGCAGGGCACGCTCGCCCTTCTCGAACGGATCACGCTCGACGATGGCGGCCTTGTGCCGGCAGCTGCGCGCGATGGCTTCGGACAGTACCGCATCCTCGCCGGCCAGCAGCGCATCGGCATGCTGCTGCAGCCATTCGAAGAACACTGCATCGCCCAGCGCGCCGTACTTCACCACTTCGGCCAGGCCGGCGCGCAGCTCGCGCGGTGGCAGGGTGGCCAGCACGCGGGTATCGGCAATGACCGCGCGCGGCGGATGGAATGCGCCGACCAGGTTCTTGCCGGCCGGAATGTCGACCGCGGTCTTGCCGCCCACGGACGAATCGACCATCGCCAACAGGGTGGTCGGCAGCTGCACGCAGTCCACCCCGCGCATCCAGCAGGCGGCAGCGAAACCGGCAAGGTCACCGACCACGCCGCCGCCGAGGGCGAACACGCAGGCGTCGCGGGTGGCACCGAGCGCGGCCAGTGCTTCGATCGCGCGGCCGAACTCGGCCAGGGTCTTGGAGGCTTCGCCGGCAGCCAGCACGTGCTCGCCGATGATCAGGTCCGCGCGTGCGGCCAGCAGCGTCTGTTTGACCGATGCCAGATAGCGCGGGGCGACTTCGCTGTCGCTGAGCAGCAGCACGTGGCGGCCGCGCACATGCGAGGCCAACGCGGTGCCGTCGGCCTGGGCACCAGCGCCGATGGTGATGGAGTAGGGGCGGTCGCCGCCAACGGCGACCTGCAGCAGGGTGGGGGAAGTCATGCGGTCAGGTCCTGGCGCTGCCATTGCGTGGCCAGCTTGACCACCAGGTGGGCGGTCGCGTCGGCAGCGGTATACGGGTCGGTATCAAGGGTGAGGTCGGCCAGTTCGCGGTACAGCGGGTCGCGGTGAGCAGCCAGATCGTGCAGCACCTGCTCGCGGTCCGGGCGCTGCAGCAGTGGCCTGCCTTTGTCGCGGGCCAGGCGTTCCAGCTGCGCGGCCACGCTGACCCGCAGGTAGACCACGAAGCCGCGCTGGGCGATCAGCGCACGGTTGTCCGGATCCAGTACGGCGCCGCCACCGGTGGAGACTAGCTGGCCGCGGCCTTCCAGCACACGGGCCAAGGCTTCGCGCTCATGGCTGCGGAAGCCGGTTTCACCCGAGTGCTCGAAGATTGTCGGGATGCTGGCGCCGGCGGCATCGACGATGGCCTGGTCGACATCGACGAAGTCCAGCGTGAAGCGCTCGGCCAGGCGGCGGCCGATGCAGGTTTTGCCGGCGCCCATCGGGCCGATCAGGATCAGGTTCGGAGCAGGATTCATGCCCTCTGATGCTAACACCTCCGTGCCCTTGCCTTTACGTTCTTCACGTCAGGCTAGGCGTTCCTGCGGGGTCTCCCGCGCCAGCCGGAGTACAGGCCATGACGGTCGCCAAGGTCATCGAAATCACCGCCTCCTCGCCGAAGAGCGTGGAGGACGCCGTGCGCAGCGGTCTGAAGAAGGTCTCCGAGACGGTCAAGGGCATCCAGGGCGCCTGGGTGAACGAGACCAAGGTGGTCACCAACGGCAGTGGCGAGATCACCGAATGGCGGGTCAACCTGCGGGTGACCTTCCTGGTGGAATAGGCGTGCTCAGCGCACGTCCTGCACCTGGCGCTGGCCGTCCAGCACCACCACGTGGTCGGCCAGGGCGGGCAGGGCGTGCAGTGCCTGCCGGCTGACCCGCTCGTAGTACTGCACGAAGCGTTCCAGCTGTGGCCGGCTCATGCCGTGCCGGCCCGGCTGCGCGGCCTGCAGGTTCTGTTCCTGCTGCCAGCGCCAGCGTGGTACCACCGAGAAATCCGGCGGCTGCAGGAACCAGAGGCGGTCGCAGCGCTGCCACAACGCCGGGTAGTCGCGGGCCAGCGCCTGGTTGCACCAGCGGCGCCAACGGCCATCGGCGTCGGCCTCGCGCTCCAGTGCGTTCAGCGGGCTGTCCAGTGCGTTGTCATCCTGCGCCGGTGTGCCGAGGAACCAGCCTTCGAACACCAGCAGGTCCAATGGCTGCTGCAGCTGCGGCCACTGAGCCTCGGGCAGGCGTTCATCGGCCAGCTTGTCGAATCGTGGCATCGCGAAGGGCTGGCGTGCGGCCACCGCGTCCAGCACGGCGTGGGCCAGCGGCAGGTCGTGGGTGCCGGGCGGCCCGCGGGTGATCAGCAGCGGATGCACCTGGCGGGCCAGCCGTTGGCGCTGTGCGCGGGTCAGGTAGACGTCATCGATCGACAGCGTGGCCGCGTTCAGGCCGCGTGCCTGGGCGCGCGCCACCACCTGCGCGGCCAGCGTCGATTTGCCGCTCCCCTGCAGGCCGCTGATCGCCAATACTGGAACCGCTGCGCCGCTGCCCAGCGCATCATCCAGCGCCTGTTCGGCCAATGTTTCGGGGAATCCTTTCACCTGGGGCATATACGCAGCAGCGGCCATGCAGCCACAATAGCCCAATCCGTGTGAGAAGAACGCAATCATGAGCGACCTGTACGCCGAAGCCCTGTCCACGTTTGCCGGCCTGTTCGACGAGGCCAAGCAGAGCCGCGAGGTCGAGCCGAATGCGATGACCGTGGCCACCGCCGATACGCAGGGCCGTCCCTCAGCGCGTACCGTGCTGCTGAAGGCCTTCGACGAGCGTGGCTTCGTCTTCTATACCCACCTGGACAGCCACAAGGGCCAGGAGCTGCAGGCCAATCCGCAGGCCGCGCTGTTGTTCCTGTGGCGCAGCCTGCGCGAGGCGGGTATCCAGGTGCGCATCGAAGGCCGTGTCGAGCAGGTCGCCGATGCTGAAGCCGATGCCTATTTCGCCAGCCGCCCGCGCATGAGCCAGATCGGCGCCTGGGCCTCGCAGCAGTCGAAGACGCTGGCGACGCGCGAGGAATTCGACGCGCGCGTGGCCGAGATCGAAGCCCGCTTCGAAGGCAAGGACGTGCCGCGCCCGGACGGCTGGAGCGGCCTGCGCGTGGTACCCGACCGCATCGAGTTCTGGTACGGCGCGCAGTTCCGCCTGCACGAACGCTGGTGCTATGAAGCCGGTGCCGAAGGGCGCTGGAGCAAGCGCCTGCTGTATCCGTAAGGCAACCTGATGCAACGCCTGCCGCTGTACCGTGTGGTGGTGTTCGTGCCGTCGGCAGCACTGGATGTAGTGAAGCAGGGCATCCTCGCGGTGGACGCGCTGGCGGCCGGCGACTACGAGCACGGGATGTGGTGGTCGGCGCCGGGGTTCGAGCAGTTCCGCCCGCGCGTGGGTGCGTCGCCCGTGCAGGGTGAGGCGGGCCGCACCGAAGTGGTCGACAGCGTGCGCCTGGAATTCTGCCTGCCTCGGAATCCGCAGCGGCTGCAGCGCATCTTCGAACAGGGCATCGTGCCGCATCACCCGTGGCAGGTGCCGGTGGTGCAGGTGGAGGAAATCGAGCTGCTGCTGGCCAGGTAGATCCACACCATGCGTGGATGAGATGCTTGACGGAAGAGCGGTGCGAACCAAGGTTCGCACCCACCAGGCAACGAGTGGTTACAACCCCTCCGCGCGCAGCCAGCGCCACAGCGTGGTGCGTGAGACGCCCAGCGCCTGCGCCATCCCCTCGCGATCATTGCGATGTTCCTGCAGCAGCGTCTCCAGCTGCGCACGCGGCGGGCGCTTCCCGTTGCTTTCCACCGGCAATGCTACAGCGCCCTCATTCACCAGTTCGGGTGCCAGCTGCAGCAGTCGCGCAGCATCAATCAGCCCTTCACCGGGCTGCCAGTGGATGCGCAGCCGATCCACCAGATTACGCAGCTCACGCACGTTGCCTGGCCAACTGGCGGCGGTCAGCACCGCCAGCGCATCCTCATCCAGTGGCGCATCGATGCCACGCAGCTGGCGGAAGAAGTGCTGCGCCAGCAGCGGGATATCACTGCGCCGCGCGCGCAGCGGCGGCAGGGCAATGCGCAGTGCGGCCAAGCGGTAATACAAGTCGCGCCGGAAGCTGCCGGCTGCCGCGCGCTGTTCCAGCGACTGCAGGGTGGCGGCCACCACGCGCAGGTCCACCGGGGTCGGTTCGGTGGCGCCGACACGCAGTACCTCACGTTCTTCCAGTACGCGCAGCAGGCGGGTCTGCAGTGGCAGCGGCAGTTCGCCGATCTCATCCAGGAACAGCGTGCCGCCGTCTGCAGCTTCAACCAGGCCAACACGGCCGCCACGACGCGCGCCGGTGAAAGCGCCATCGCTATAGCCGAACAGTTCCGCCTCCAGCAGCGATTCGCTGATCGCGCCGCAGTTCAGTGCCACGAAGCGTCCGCGACGACCGCTGGCGGCGTGCAGCTGGCGCGCCACCAGTTCCTTGCCGGTGCCGGTTTCGCCGCTGACCAGCACGGTGCTGTCATGTGGGGCGTAGAGCGCGATCTGCGCGCGCACCCGCGCCATCGCGTCGCTGTCGCCGAGCAGTTCATGCGCATCGGCACGCGCTGCCGGGCGCCGGCGTGGGGCAGGGCGGTTGCTGCCGGAACGTGCCAGAGTCTGGGTCAGTTCCAGCGCATGTTCGAACGCCTGCCGCACCGAGTCGGCGGAGTACAGCAGCACGCCGGGCAGGCCGGCCTGTTCGGCGTGGTCGATGGCCATGCCGGTGCCGACGATCACTTCGATGCCGTTGGCGCGCAGGTCGGCGATGCAGTCGCGTGCGTCCTCGCGGGTGACGAAACGGCGATGCTCGATATCCAGGCCGAAACTCTGCTGGAAGTTGCTGAACACCGGCACGTCGCTGGCGTGGGTGACCAGGCCGATGCGGCTGGCGATGCGTCGCGCGCGCGCCAGTGCTTCCATCAGGTCGAAGCCGTTGGCCTGGATCGGCACCAGCGGCAGCTCCAGCCGGCCGCGCAGCCAGGCGGCGTTGGAGCCGCCGGCAATCACCACATCGCAATGCTCGCGGCGCAGGCGCTGGCCGATCACATCCACCGCTTCCTCGAAGCCGAGGTTGATCTGTTCGATGCGCGCGCGGCGGTCGAACTCGGGAATGACGTCGCCGAGCAGGCCGGTCAGCCGCGAGACGCTGACCGTCCAGATCACCGGGCGGCCGGGGTCGGCATCGGCATGGCGCAGGGGCGAGCGGGGCAGGTACATGGCGGCGGGTTCAGACGGGGTGTTTCATGATACATCTGTTTCAATGTTTCATTTGTTTCGCGGTTGCGTGACGGTCATGTCCGTGAAATCAACGGCTTGCAGCTTGGCATGGTGCTTGCGCCTACCCATCCGTTCTTCAACCTGGATTGCCGCATGACCGCTTCCGCCCCTTTCTCCGCCGGTGCCCGTTTCCGTGAGGCGCTGGCTGCCGAATCGCCGCTGCAGGTGATCGGCGCGATCAACGCCAACCACGCCCTGCTGGCCAAGCGCGCCGGCTTCCGTGCCATCTACCTGTCGGGCGGCGGCGTTGCCGCGGGCTCGCTGGGCCTGCCGGACCTGGGCATCAATACCCTGGAAGACGTGCTGGTGGACGTGCGCCGCATCACCGATGTCTGCGACCTGCCGCTGATGGTCGACATCGATACCGGCTTTGGCCCGAGCGCGTTCAACATCGCGCGCACCGTGAAGTCGTTGATCAAGGCCGGCGCGGCCGCCTGCCACATCGAGGACCAGGTCGGCGCCAAGCGCTGCGGTCACCGCCCGGGCAAGGAGATCGTCTCGCAGGGTGAAATGGTCGACCGCGTGAAGGCGGCTGCCGATGCCAAGACCGATCCGGACTTCTTCCTGATCGCGCGCACCGACGCCATCCAGGTGGACGGCGTGGACAAGGCCATCGAGCGCGCCATCGCCTGCGTTGAGGCGGGTGCCGACGGCATCTTCGCCGAGGCCGCCTACGACCTGGACACCTACCGCCGCTTCGTCGACGCGGTGAAGGTACCGGTGCTGGCCAACATCACCGAATTCGGTGCCACCCCGCTGTTCAGCCGCGATGAACTGGCCTCGGCCGGCGTCGCCATCCAGCTGTTCCCGCTGTCTGCCTTCCGCGCCGCCAACAAGGCTGCCGAGAACGTCTACCAGGCGGTGCGCCGCGATGGCCACCAGCGCAATGTGGTGGAGACCATGCAGACCCGCGAAGAACTCTACGACCGCATCGGCTACCACGCCTTCGAGCAGCAGCTCGATGCACTGTTCGCCGCCAAGAAATAAGCAGTACCCTGCACCATCAAGTTTTCGGAGGGAAACATGAACGATACGACCGCAACCCCGACCTTCAAGCCGAAGAAGTCCGTCGCCCTGTCCGGCACCGCCGCCGGCAACACCGCGCTGTGCAGCGTGGGCCGTAGTGGCAACGATCTGCACTACCGTGGCTACGACATCCTGGACCTGGCCAACACCAGCGAGTTCGAGGAAATCGCCTATCTGCTGGTGCACGGCAAGCTGCCGACCCGCGCCGAGCTGGTTTCGTACAAGGCCAAGCTGAAGTCGCTGCGTGGCATCCCGGCCGCGGTGAAGGCGGCGCTGGAAGAACTGCCGCCGTCGGCGCACCCGATGGACGTGATGCGCACCGGCGTGTCCGTGCTCGGCTGCGTGGCGCCGGAGAAGGACGACCACAACCATCCGGGCGCGCGCGACATCGCCGACAAGCTGATGGCCTGCCTCGGTTCGATGCTGCTGTACTGGTACCACTGGAGCCACAACGGCCGCGCCATCGACGTGGAAACCGACGATGACTCGATCGGTGGCCACTTCCTGCACCTGCTGCACGGCGAGAAGCCGCAGGAATCGTGGGTGAAGGCGATGCACACCTCGCTGATCCTGTACGCCGAGCACGAGTTCAACGCCTCGACCTTCACCTGCCGCGTCATCGCCGGTACCGGCAGCGACATGTACAGCGCGATCTGCGGTGGCATCGGCGCGCTGCGCGGCCCGAAGCACGGCGGCGCCAACGAAGTGGCGTTCGAAGTGCAGAAGCGCTACGACAACCCGGATGAAGCTGAGGAAGACATCAAGGCCCGCGTCGAGCGCAAGGAAGTGGTGATCGGTTTCGGCCACCCGGTCTACACCGTCTCCGATCCGCGCAACAAGGTGATCAAGGACGTGGCCCGCGAGCTGTCCGAAGAACAGTCCAGCATGAAGATGTACGACATCGCCGAGCGCCTGGAATCGGTGATGTGGGACATCAAGAAGATGTTCCCGAACCTGGACTGGTTCAGTGCCGTCAGCTACCACATGATGGGCGTGCCGACCGCGATGTTCACCCCGCTGTTCGTGATCGCCCGCACCGCCGGCTGGAGCGCGCACATCGTCGAGCAGCGCATCGACGGCAAGATCATTCGCCCGAGCGCCAACTACATCGGTCCGGAAGACCGCGACTTCGTCGCCATCGACAAGCGCGTCTGATCCACCTGCCGTACCCATCCGGCCGGCCGCGTGCCGGCCGGGTGCTTTCGCCGCCGCACCGCCGGCACCCGGCCCGCCCCAAGTACTCCGCCAGCCCATGAATACCGATTACCGCAAGAACCTCCCCGGCAGCGCGCTGGATTATTTCGACGCGCGTGCCGCTGTTGATGCGATCCAGCCCCGCGCCTACGCCACCCTGCCTTACACCTCGCGCGTGCTGGCCGAGAACCTGGTGCGTCGCTGCGATCCGGCCACGCTCGGCGATTCGCTGAAGCAGCTGATCGAGCGCCGTCGCGACCTCGATTTCCCGTGGTTCCCGGCGCGCGTGGTCTGCCACGACATCCTCGGCCAGACCGCGCTGGTGGACCTGGCCGGCCTGCGTGATGCGATCGCCGACAAAGGTGGTGACCCGGCCAAGGTCAACCCGGTTGTGCCGGTGCAGCTGATCGTCGATCACTCGCTGGCGGTGGAGTGCGGTGGTTTCGATCCGCAGGCGTTCGAGAAGAACCGCGCGATCGAAGATCGTCGCAATGAAGACCGTTTCCACTTCATCGACTGGACCAAGCAGGCCTTCGAGAACGTGGACGTGATTCCGCCGGGCAACGGCATCATGCACCAGATCAACCTGGAGAAGATGTCTCCGGTGATCTACGTGCAGGACGGCGTGGCCTTCCCGGATACCTGCGTGGGCACCGACAGCCACACCCCGCACGTGGATGCGCTGGGTGTGATCGCCATTGGTGTGGGTGGTCTGGAAGCGGAGAACGTGATGCTGGGCCGCGCGTCGTGGATGCGCCTGCCCGACACCGTCGGTGTCGAACTGACTGGCCGCCCGCAGCCGGGCATCACCGCCACCGATGTGGTGCTGGCCCTGACCGAGTTCCTGCGCAAGGAACGCGTGGTCGGTGCGTGGCTTGAATTCTTCGGCGAGGGTGCTGCGGCACTGACCATCGGTGACCGCGCCACCATCTCCAACATGTGCCCCGAATACGGTGCGACCGCCGCGATGTTCTACATCGACGGGCAGACCATCGATTACCTGCGCCTGACCGGCCGCGAGGAATCGCAGGTGGCGCTGGTGGAGAACTATGCCCGCACCACCGGCCTGTGGGCCGATGATCTGGCCACCGCGCAGTACGAGCGCGTGCTGCGCTTCGATCTGTCCAGCGTGGTGCGCAACATGGCCGGCCCGTCCAACCCGCACAAGCGCGTGGCGACCGCCGAGCTGGCCGAGCGCGGCATTGCCGACGAAGCCAAGCTGGAAGCGGGCAGAGCCGAACAGGCGCAGGGCCTGATGCCCGATGGCGCGGTGATCATCGCCGCCATCACCAGCTGCACCAATACCTCCAACCCGCGCAACGTGATCGCCGCTGCACTGCTGGCGCGCAACGCCAACGCGCGTGGCCTGCAGCGCAAGCCGTGGGTGAAGTCGTCGCTGGCGCCGGGTTCCAAGGCCGTGCAGTTGTACCTGGAAGAGTCCGGCCTGATGCCGGACCTGGAGCAGCTCGGCTTCGGCATCGTCGCCTTCGCCTGCACCACCTGCAACGGCATGAGCGGTGCGCTGGACCCGAAGATCCAGCAGGAGATCATCGACCGTGACCTGTATTCCACCGCCGTGCTGTCGGGCAACCGCAACTTCGATGGCCGCATCCACCCGTATGCGAAGCAGGCCTTCCTGGCTTCGCCGCCGCTGGTGATCGCCTATGCCATCGCCGGCACCGTGCGCTTCGATATCGAG
Organism: Stenotrophomonas genospecies 3; assembly: GCF_054473855.1. Taxonomy (NCBI): domain Bacteria; kingdom Pseudomonadati; phylum Pseudomonadota; class Gammaproteobacteria; order Lysobacterales; family Lysobacteraceae; genus Stenotrophomonas; species Stenotrophomonas genospecies 3. Next base: position 42,288 of record NZ_JBTMUR010000006.1, on the reverse strand, counting down.
AAGGACGTGCTGGGCGTGGACACCGACGGCAACGAGGTGCGCCTGAAGGACATCTGGCCGAGCGACGCCGAGATCGACGCGGTGGTGAAGGCCTCGGTGAAGCCGGAGCAGTTCCGCCGCGTCTACAACCCGATGTTCAACGTGCGCGTGGAGCACGGTGCGGCGGTCAGCCCGCTGTACGACTGGCGCCCGCAGAGCACCTACATCCGCCGTCCGCCGTACTGGGAGGGCGCGCTGGCCGGTGAGCGTACGCTGTCTGGCATGCGCGCATTGGCGGTGCTGCCGGACAACATCACCACCGACCACCTGTCGCCGTCCAACGCGATCCTGGCGTCCAGTGCCGCCGGTGAGTACCTGGCGAAGATGGGCCTGCCGGAAGAGGACTTCAATTCCTACGCCACCCACCGCGGCGACCACTTGACCGCGCAGCGCGCCACCTTCGCCAACCCGAAGCTGTTCAACGAGATGGTGCGCAACGACGACGGCAGCGTGAAGCAGGGTTCGCTGGCGCGCGTGGAGCCGGAAGGCAAGGTCATGCGCATGTGGGAAGCGATCGAAACCTACATGGACCGCAAGCAGCCGCTGATCATCATTGCCGGTGCCGACTACGGGCAGGGCAGCTCGCGCGACTGGGCCGCCAAGGGCGTGCGCCTGGCCGGCGTGGAGGCGATCGCGGCCGAAGGCTTCGAACGGATTCACCGTACCAACCTGATCGGCATGGGCGTGCTGCCGCTGGAGTTCAAGCCGGGCACCACCCGCCTGACCCTGGGCATCGACGGCACCGAGACCTTCGACGTGATCGGCGAGCGCACCCCGCGCGCCGAGCTGACCCTGGTCATCCACCGCCGCGACGGCCAGGACGTGATCGTGCCGGTCACCTGCCGCCTGGACAGCGACGAGGAAGTGGCGATCTACGAGGCCGGCGGCGTGCTGCAGCGTTTCGCCCAGGACTTCCTGGAAGGCGCCAAGGTGGCGTGATGCGGGGCTGAATGCCTGCCCCCGGCGTCCGGGGGCGGGCTTGTCCGACACCAGGGCAGAGCGCACACTGACTTGGCAAAAACTGCCAAAGGAGAGTTTCGTGGCCACCATGAACATTTCGCTGACCGATCCGCTCAAGCAGTTCGTGGACGAGGAAGTGCGCGAAGGCGGCTACTCCAGTACGTCGGACTACGTGCGTGACCTGATCCGCCAGCGTCAGCGCAGCAAGGCTGAAGCGCTGCTCAAGCAGTTGATAGCCGAGGGGCTGGCATCGGGGCCTGCCGTTCCGGTGACAGCGGCTACATTCGAGCGGATGCGTCGCGAACTGACCGAAGGGATGGAGCGTGAAGGCGATTGAATGGAGGCCTCGGGCCGAAGCCGACGCAGCCGATGCCGCGCTGTGGTTCGCACGGCAGGGGGGCCTGGTACTGGGTCGGCGCTCTCTCGCCGAGTTGGAGGCCACGCTTCAACGCATCGCGGTGTTTCCAGGCTCGGGTTCCACCCGGCACGCCGATCTTGCAGCACAGCTGCCGGTGCCTTTGCGCTTCATGCTGGTTCCGGGCTTCGAACGCTACCTCGTCTATTACCTCGATCTACCGGACCGCGTGGACATCATGCGTGTGTGGTGCGTTGATCGTGGCCTTGTCGCACTGATGCAAGATATTTCCTGAAATTCAAATGCGTGGATTCGACGATGACCTTCCTCCCGCAACTCCGTATTCCCGCCACCTACATGCGCGGCGGCACCAGCAAGGGCGTGTTCTTCCGCCTGCAGGATCTTCCCGAAGCCGCGCAGGTGCCGGGCGCCGCACGCGATGCGCTGCTGATGCGCGTGATCGGCTCGCCCGATCCGTATGGCAAGCAGACCGACGGCATGGGCGGCGCCACCTCCAGTACCAGCAAGTGCGTGATCATTTCCACCGCTTCGGTGCCTGACCACGACGTGGACTACCTGTATGGCCAGGTGTCGATCGACACCGCCTTCGTCGACTGGAGCGGCAACTGCGGCAACCTCAGCACTGCGGTGGGTCCGTTCGCGATTGCCAACGGTCTGATCGATCCGGCCCGCGTGCCGCGTGACGGCCTGTGCACCGTACGCATCTGGCAGGCCAACATCGGCAAGACCATCATCGCCCACGTGCCGATGCGCGATGGCGAAGTGCAGGAGATCGGCGATTTCGAGCTGGACGGCGTGACCTTCCCGGCGGCCGAGATCCAGCTGGAATTCATCGATCCGTCCGATGACGGCGATGCGGGTGCGATGTTCCCGACCGGCAATCTGGTCGATACCCTGGAAGTGCCCGGCGTGGGCAGTTTCGAGGTGACGATGATCACCGCGGGAATCCCGACCATCTTCCTCAACGCCGCCGACCTCGGCTACACCGGCACCGAGCTGCAGCCGGCGATCAATGAGGACAAGGCCGCACTGCAGAAATTCGAGACCATCCGCGCACATGGCGCGCTGCGCATGGGCCTGATCTCGAAACTTGAAGACGCAGCAACCCGCCAGCACACGCCGAAGGTGGCCTTCGTGGCGCCGGCGCAGGACTATGTGTCGTCCAGTGGCAAGGCAATCCCGGCGTCGGCCATCGATCTGCACGCACGTGCGTTGTCGATGGGTAAGCTGCACCACGCGATGATGGGCACCGCCGCCGTGGCGATTGGTACCGCCGCGGCGATTCCGGGCACGCTGGTCAATCGTGCGGCCGGCGGCGGCGAACGCGAAGCGGTGACCTTTGGTCACCCCTCCGGCACGTTGCGCGTGGGTGCGCAGGCCGGGTTCGTTGACGGACAGTGGACGGTGACCAAGGCCATCATGAGCCGCAGCGCCCGTGTGCTGATGGAAGGCAAGGTGCGGGTGCCGGCCGAGTAACCAGCCGGTCGGCGCTGGCATCACATGCTTCGGTAGATGCCAACCTTGGTTGGCATGGCATTGGCACCGCCCGGGCAATGTCCAGCGCCAACCACGGTTGGCGACTACCGGGAGGCGCGGCCTGACCTGCTTTCTGAAGAGGAGATCGACGATGTCTGACAGCCACACCCCATCCAACGAGCGTGCAGCGTGGGATGCGCTGCTGGTGGACATCGTCGATTACGTGCGCGACGCCCGTATCGACTCACCGCTGGCGTTCCAGACCGCGCACCACTGCCTGCTTGATACGCTGGGCTGCGGGCTGGAAGCGCTGTCCTTCCCGGCCTGCAGCAAGCTGCTCGGTCCCGTGGTGCCGGGCATCAGCGTGGTCAACGGCGCGCGCGTTCCGGGCACCCACTACGTGCTGGACCCGGTGCAGGCGGCGTTCAATCTGGGCGCGATGGTGCGCTGGCTCGATTTCAACGACACCTGGCTGGCCGCCGAATGGGGCCACCCGTCGGACAATCTGGGCGGAATCCTCGCCGTCTGCGACTGGCTGGGACGCAACGCGCAGGCCCTGCGCCGCCCGCCGCCGACCGTGCACGACGTGCTGCTGGCGATGATCAAGGCGCACGAGATCCAGGGTGTACTGGCCCTGCAGAATTCCTTCAATCGGGTCGGGCTGGACCATGTGGTGCTGGTCAAGGTCGCCACCACCGCTGTGGTGGCGCAGCTGCTCGGGCTGGATCGCGAACGCGTGCTCAATGCAGTGTCGCTGGCCTGGGTCGATGGCCAGGCGCTGCGGACCTACCGGCACGCGCCCAACACCGGTTCGCGCAAGAGCTGGGCCGCCGGCGATGCCACCAGCCGTGGCGTACGCCTGGCGCTGATCGCGGCAACGGGTGAAATGGGCTATCCGAGCGTGCTCAGTGCACCGACCTGGGGCTTCGAGGCTGTGTCCATGCATGGACAGGCACTGACGCTGGAGCGGCCGCTGGGCAGCTATGTGATGGAGAACGTGCTGTTCAAGATCAGCTACCCGGCCGAGTTCCACGGCCAGACTGCGGTGGAGGCAGCGATCGCGCTGCACCAGCAATTGCGCGCGATGGGGCGGCAGGTCGAGGATATCGCGCACATCGCCATCCGCACCCAGGAAGCCTGCATCCGCATCATCGACAAGAGGGGCCCACTGCACAATCCGGCCGACCGCGACCACTGCGTGCAGTACATGATCGCCATCGCGCTGCTGCATGGGCGGCTGGTGGCCGAGGACTATGAGGACGACGTCGCCGCCGATCCGCGCATCGACGCGCTGCGCGCAAAGATGGCCTGCCACGAGGATCCGCAGCTCAGCGCCGACTATCTGGACCCGGACAAGCGCAGCATCGCCAACGGCCTGAGCGTGCGCTTCACCGATGGCACCGAGCTGCCCGAGGTACTGGTGGAATACCCGCTGGGCCACGCGCGCCGACGTGAGGAGGGCATTCCACTGCTGATGGACAAATTCCGCCGGCACCTGGCCCACCGCTTCCCGACCAGCCAGCAGCAGCGCATCCTGGCCGCATCGCTGGACCCGGTGGCCCTGGCGGCAATGCCGGTGACCGACTACGTGGACCTGTACCTGCCGGTGTAGCAACGCTTTGGTGGATCTGACACCACGCCTGCTCGCCGGGCACGTTGCTCGACCCGCTTTGGTAGGTGCCAACCTTGGTTGGCACGGCCGACGCCAACCAAGGTTGGCGGCTACCGAGGCTTTGGTCCACGCCGCTGTTGGCGGAGGCTCCTCAAAAACAGCGCAACTAAATAGCGAGCCTGATCAAACTACATACGTGGAAAGGCATCCATAGTCGGTCCGTACCGAAATGTTGTTTTCTCCTGACCATGCAATGTGTGCAGTACGGACTAGATGATCCACGGGGAAACGTTGAATTTCCCTCATGTCCGCAAAGTCATAAAGGGCAACATGACCGCGGTGTATGACGGCCAATCGACTGCTATTGCTGTCCAGTGCGAAGTCAGTCCGCGTCATGTCAATGAACTCCGGCCACCCTTGGCGGGATTCGCCTGTTGCCGTGTCCATACACATCAGGCGCCATCGTCCATACTGCTCCAAGGCCAATAGCCAGCACCCATCCGCGCTCCACGCCATCTTGGTGATCATTTCAAAATCACCCTGATGTCGGCGCACGGTCTCCGCCTGTGCGACATTGATGAACTCGATTTCGCCCGGCCTGGAACAGCAGGAAAGCGTCGCTGCGTCCGGAGAGAGCGCGCACACCATCTGCCGGGAATGGCCTCCTACCAACGTGGGCTTGCGAGCGAATTGAAGGATGCTCTCTCGGTCCGCGAGCCTCATTACCGTGATCTGCTCGCCGGAATGCCACGATGCATGCCCGTTGGATGCGGCAAGGAAAGGGGACGACATGATCGTAGGTTCACTGATCCGCTGAGGTGGTGTGCCGTCCGCAGACCAGAGATGGATTCCAGAGTCGAATTGGATCAGGAACTGGTCGCTGGTGGTAGATGCTGCCGACCAGGCGAGGTCGGTCTTGCTTGGCCGCCATCTTTGGGTGACATCAGCGCTTTCGCTGACCAGAAGAAGCACATCGGTTGCTGCACCATGCGTGTCTGCATCCTGATGTTGATTGGTCGCCACCTTCCCATTGCAGCCGGCAATCATCAGGGCTCCCGTGTACCCTCCGCCAATATACCGGTGCATGCTGGGTTGCCCTGCGTCAGCGAAAGGATTCACAAGTACGAAGCCCTTTTTCAGTCGTGACCACTCTTGCTTGATCGCCCATTTCAGTGCTTCTTCGGCATTCGGGAAGTCTTTCAACTGTGACTTCAGCTTTCCAGAGCTTCCGGATGTGATTTCGACGGTGCTTCCGTCACATCGCGTACCCCATACCTTTCCCGTTGATGGTTCCTGAACTAGTCGTACTCTTGTCATTGCAATGATCACTGCGGTCAGGAAGGCCTGATGCCGATGCTACAGCGGTGATCAAGTGCGGGTTGGAGAGTTGGTCAATTAAGGGGCCAATCCGTCACTTGAGGGCGGTTTCAACAACCTCTCTGCCGGGGCGTTGCGCGCCACGATTGTGGGAGCACCCGATTCCAAGGCAGGCGGATTGCCGACACGGACCTATGCCTAGCGCAGCGGGGTAGGGGCCCCTGGTAGGTGCCAACCAAGGTTGGCACCTACCGAGACTGCCGGCCAGCGGCCGGCACTACCCGCACCGCGGCAATTGCCGAATTCGCGTCAACACCTTGACGCGGCCTGCCTATAATGGCCACCTCGATCAAGGAGTGACGACATGAGCGGTCCGGCACGGCGGAAGCGGTGGGGATGGGCGGCGGCGGTACTGGCAGGAGGCCTGTTGCTGGGCCTGGCCGGTTGTCGCAACGACAGCGGGCAGCTGCCCAAGGCCAGTGGTGAGGCGATCACCACCAAAGCCGAGCAGGTGAAGGAATTCACCCTGCTGCGCGCTTACCCGGACCAGAAGAATGACGGCCTGTCGCTGGCGCTGGAGTTCTCGCGCCCGCTGGTCGGCACCCAGGATTTCGACACGCTGGTGCGCTTCGAAGAGAAGGTCGGCACCGACGACAGCAGTTGGACGCTGTCCGATGACGGCCTGACCCTCCGCTATCCGTTCGTCGAGGCTGGCAAGGAGTTCAGCCTGGTGGTCTCGCCCGACCTGCTGGCCGCCGATGGCAGTCGCCTGGGCAAGGAACTGAAGCAGAAGGTGTTCAGCGGCGAGCTGAAGCCGGTGGTCGGCTTCGCCTCGCAGGGCAGCGTGCTGCCGGCCAAGGACAGCCGTGGCCTGCCGGTGGTCTCGGTGAACGTGCCCGAGGTTGACGTCGAATTCCTGCGCGTGCGCGAGAAGGACCTGCCGACTTTCTTCAGCCAGTACCAGCGCGGTGGCCGCCGCGGCAGCTGGGAGCTGAGCAGCGACTACGAGCGCAGCCCGATCAACAAGCTGGCCGAGCCGGTCTACGTCAACCGCTTCATCCTCGGCGGCAAGAAGAACGAGCGGGTGCTGACCTACCTGCCGACCCAGGACATCAAGGAACTGCAGGAGCCGGGCCTGTACTTCGCCCTGCTCAAGCGCACCGGTGACTATGAAGGCGAGTTCGACACCGCGTTCTTCTCGGTCAGCGACATCGGCCTGCATACCCGCGCCTACAAGGACAAGCTGTTCGTGCACACCGCCGGCCTCAAGGACGGCGCGCCGCTGAAGGGCATCGACCTGCGCGTGCTCGACGCCAAGGGCGAGGTGGTACTGAAGGGCAGCACCGACGGCAACGGCAATGCGCTGCTGAACTACACGCTGGATGCCACTCACGTGCTGGTCGCCAGCACGGGCAAGGACACCAGCTTCCTGCCGTTCAACCAGCCGGCGCTGGACCTGAGCGAATTCGCCGTGGCCGGCCGTGACAATGCCTGGTTCGACGTCTATGCCTGGTCCGGGCGCGACCTGTATCGCCCGGGCGAAACCGTGCGCCTGTCCGCACTGCTGCGCGACAACGATGGCAAGCCGGTCAAGGCTCAGCCGGTGTTCCTGCGCCTGAAGCAGCCCGACGGCAAGACCTTCCGCGAGACCCGCCTGCAGCCGGGCGAGCAGGGCTACATCAACTTCGAGCAGGTGATCCCCGCCGAGGCGCCGACCGGGCGCTGGCAGGTCGAGTTCCGCACCGATCCGGCCAGCAAGGAAGCGATCCAGGGCATGACCCTGCGCATCGAGGAGTTCCTGCCCGAGCGCATGAAGCTGGACCTGGACAGCGCGCAGAAGACGCTGAAGCCGGGCGAGGACCTGCGTCTGCAGGCCAATGGTGCCTACCTGTACGGTGCGCCGGCGGACGGCAACCGTTTCACTGCGCGCATGGCGGTGGCCGCCGAACAGCAGCCGGTCGAGGGCCTGCCGGGCTACTTCTTCGGTGACCCGACCCTGCAGTTGCCGCGCGAAGCCAAGGACGTGATCGATACCACGCTGCCGGCCAACGGCCAGCTGCGTGAGGATGTGGCATTGCCGGAAGAGGCCGCCAAGGCCAAGGCACCGATCGCCGTGGTGCTGTCCGGCAGCCTGTATGAAACCGGTGGCCGTACCGTCACCCGTACCCTGAAGCGGGTGATGTGGCCGGCCAACGCGCTGGTCGGCGTGCGCCCGCTGTTCAACCCCGAGGATGGCGCCGACTCCAACGGCAATGCACGCTTCGAGCTGATGCGCGTGGATGCCACCGGCAAGCCGCAGCCGGCCAAGGGCCTGAAGATCACCCTGGTGCGCGAGCTGCGCGACTACCACTGGACCTTCAACGACAACCGCTGGGACTACGATTTCACCCGCCGCTTCGAGAACAAGGAAACGCGCACCGTCGACGCCGGCAGCAGCGCGGTCGCCTTCGATTTCCCGGTGGAGTGGGGCGAGTACCGGGTGGACGTGTTCGACCCGTCCACCGGCCTGACCAGCCGCTATCCGTTCCGCGCCGGCTGGAGCTGGGGCGATGACAACCGCGGCCTGGACGCGCGCCCTGACAAGATCAAGCTGGGCCTGGACAAGACCGGCTACAAGGCAGGCGACACGCTTGAGGTGACGGTGACCCCGCCGCATGCCGGCAAGGGCATCCTGATGGTCGAGACCGACCGCATGCTGTACGTGCAGGACATCGACGCCAAGCCGGGTTCGACCTTCAAGATTCCGGTCACCGCCGATTGGGAGCGGCACGACGTCTACATCACCGCGCTGGTGTTCCGTGGCGGCAGTGCGCCGAGCAAGATCACCCCGGCCCGTGCCGTGGGCGTGGTGCATGTGCCGATGGACCGCAAGGGCCGCACCGTGGCGGTCGGCCTGGTGGCGCCCAAGCAGATGCGCCCGGAGCAGGACCTGCCGGTGACGGTCAGCGCACCGCAGCTGGCCGGCAAGATGGCGCACGTCACCGTCTCGGCGGTGGACGTGGGCATCCTCAACATCACCCGCTTCCCGGTGCCCGATGCCGGTGCGCACTTCTTCGCCCAGCGTCGCCTCGGCATCGATGCCTACGACATCTACAGCCGGGTGATCGAGAGCTTTGATGGCGGTGCCGGCAAGCTGAAGTTCGGTGGCGACATGGCGCTGCAGGCATTGCCGCAGGCCAAGCGCCCGACTGCGCGCGTGCAGACCGTGGACCTGTTCTCCGGCCCGGTGCAGCTCGATGCCAAGGGCATCGCCCGCATCCGCCTGAAGGTGCCGGACTTCAACGGTACCCTGCGGGTGTCGGCGCTGGTCTACAGCGATGACCAGTACGGCAAGCGCGACGTGGAAACCGTGGTGCGCGCGCCGATCCTGGCCGAAGCCAGCATGCCGCGCGTGCTGGCCCCGGGCGACCGCAGCACGGTGACCCTGGACGTGCAGAACTTCACCGGCAAGCCGGGCCAGTTCAACGTGAAGGTGGAAAGCGAAGGCCCGCTGAACCTGGGCGAGGGCAGCCGCAGCGTGCAGTTGAATGCCGATGCCAAGACCACGCTGAGCTTCCCACTGTCGGCACGCGAGGGCCACAGCGTGGCCAAGGTGCGGGTGCGGGTGGATGGCAACGGCTTCAAGGCCGACCGTCGCTACGAGCTGCCGGTGCGTGCGGCGTGGCCGCAGGTGCTGCGTTCGCAGGTGCGCACGCTGGATCCGCTGGCAGCGGTCAGCCTCGACAACAGCCTGACCGATGGCCTGATGTCCGAGTCGGTGAATGCCCGCCTGCTGGTCAGCCCGCTGCCGCCGATCCCGTTCGCCAGTGCGCTGCAGGGCGCGTTGAACTACCCGTATGGCTGTGCCGAGCAGACCACCAGCAAGGGCTACGCCGCGCTGATCCTGGACCAGGCGACGTCGTCGATGCTCGGAGCGGACGGGCTGGATGCCAAGACCCGCCGCGAGCGCATGGAAGGTGCGTTCGGTCGCCTGGCGTCGATGCAGGTGGCCAATGGCAACTTCTCGATGTGGGGTGACGACGGCTACGTGAACCCGTGGCTGACCCCGTACATCACCGAGTTCCTGCTCGACGCGAAGGACGCCGGTTTCGCGGTGCCCGACAACGTGCTGCAGAAGGCGCTCAACCGTCTCAGCGAGGATCTGCTGTCCGGTGGCAATCAGTTCTACGGCCAGGACGACCGCGAGAAGCTGAAGTTCGCCAATCAGGCGTATTCGGGCTACGTGCTGGCCAGGGTCAACCGTGCGCCGCTGGGTACCCTGCGCACGCTGTACGACAACGAGCGCAGCAAGGCGGTCGGCGGCCTGTCGCTGGTCCATCTGGGCGTGGCGCTGTCGCTGCAGGGCGATGCCAAGCGTGGCCAGGCGGCATTGGCCGCGGCCTTCGCCAAGTCCAGCAGCGAACGCCCGTCGTACTTCGGCGACTACGGCAGTGCGATCCGTGATGACGCGCTGATGATCGCGCTGACCCACGAAAACAAGCTGGCCAAGCCGGCCTGGGATGCGCGTGCGGTGGATCTGGGCCGTGGCCTGGATGCGCGCCGCAATGCCGGCTGGATGTGGCTGAGCACGCAGGAACAGGTGGCCATCGCCCGCCTTGGCAAGGCACTGGCCGCCAATCAGAAGGCGCTGGTGGCCGGTGAGCTGGTGATCGGCGGCACGACCGAAGCGATCGGTGAGCGCAAGCTGTTCGGCCGCAACTTCAGTGCCAGCGAACTGGCCAGTGGCGTGCGCTTCACCCCGCAGGGCCAGCCGCCGATGTTCGCCAGCATCGACGTGGCCGGCATCCCGCGCAGTGCGCCGGCACCGGACAACAGCGTGCTGGGCATTGAGCGCAGCTACTTCGGCACCGATGGCAAGCCGTGGTCGCCGCGTCCGCTGAAGGAAGGCGAAGCGCTGATCGTGCGCGTCACCGTCACCGCCGACACCACGATGCCCGATGCACTGCTGACCGACCTGCTGCCGGCCGGCCTGGAGATCGAGAACTTCAACCTGGGCGATGCCAAGCAGTGGGCCGACGTGGTGGTTGATGGCATCACCATCAGCGACCGCGGCGAAGCTGCCGACACCAAGCACGAAGAGTTCCGCGACGACCGCTATGTGGCTGCGCTGAAGCTCTCGCGTGGCAGCAAGGCCAACGTGTTCTATCTGGTGCGTGCGGTGACCCCGGGTACCTACTCGGTGCCGCCGCCGCTGGTGGAGGACATGTACCGGCCGCAGCTGCGTGGCGTCGGACGTAGCAACCCGACCACGATCACGGTGGTACAGCCGTGACCGCGCGGACGGGCCGCGACGGCGCGGCCCGTCCCGCTGGCAAGCTCCAATCCGGCACGCTGCAATGAAGAAGACGATGTCGATCCGGCGGGCGGCCCTGCGCCGCCGGTTGCGGCCGCTGTGGCCGTGGCTGCGCTGGGGCACGGCTGCCACGCTGGCGCTGCTGCTGGTGCTGGATTTCGCCTTCCCGCCGCCGCTGCCGAAGCAGCGCGATACCAGCACCCTGGTGGTGGCTGCCGACGGTACGCCGCTGCGTGCGTTCGCCGATGCCGAGGGCGTGTGGCGCTATCCGGCATCGATCGACAGCGTCTCGCCGCTGTACCTGCAGGCGCTGCTGACCTACGAAGACCGCTGGTTCTGGCGCCATCCGGGTATCAACCCGCTGGCCATCCTGCGTGCCAGCGGCCAGCTGCTGCGCGGTGGTCGCATCGTTTCCGGCGGCTCGACCCTGACCATGCAGGTCGCGCGCATCCTCGACCCGCATACGCGCACACCCTGGGGAAAGCTCAAGCAGATTCTGCGCGCGGTGCAGCTGGAAGTGCATCTGAGCAAGCAGCAGATCCTGGCCCTGTATCTGGAGCGCGCGCCCTACGGTGGCACCATCGAGGGCGTGGAAGCGGCCAGCTGGGCGTACCTGGGCAAGCCGGCGGCGCAGCTGTCGCATGCCGAGGCCGCGCTGCTGGCAGTGCTGCCACAGGCGCCGAGCCGGCTGCGTCCGGACCGTCATCCGGAAGCGGCGCAGAAAGCGCGGGACAAGGTGCTGTCACGCATGGCCGAACTGGGGGCGTGGACGCCGGAAGAGGTGGAAGACGCGCGTATCGAGAACGTGGTGGCGCGCTCGCTGCGGCCGCCGCTGCACGCCGCATTGCTTGCGCAGCGCCTGCATTCGGCGCATCCAGGACAGGCACGCATCCAGAGCAGCATCGACATCGGACTGCAGCGCACGCTGGAAGAGCGCGTGGCCAGCTATTTCTCGACGCTGCCCGAGCGTACTTCGGCGGCCTTGCTGGTGGTCGACAACCAGACTCTGCAGGCGCGTGCCTACGTCGGTACGTTGTCCTTTGGTGACCGCCAGCGGCTCGGCCACGTCGACATGGTGCAGGCCTGGCGGTCGCCGGGCTCCACGCTCAAGCCGTTCCTGTATGCGATGGCGCTGGACGATGGCCTGATCCATTCGGAAAGCCTGCTGGTCGATGCGCCGCAGAGTTTCGGCAGCTACCGTCCCGGCAACTTCGACATGGCCTTCAATGGGCCGATTGGTGCCTCCAGTGCATTGCGGCTGTCACTCAATGTGCCCTCGGTGGACCTGCTGCAGCGGGTCGGGGCCGCGCGCTTCGCCGCGCGCCTGTCGCACTCCGGCATCCAGCTGCGCTTCCCGCCGGGCAGCACGCCCAACCTCTCGCTGATCCTGGGCGGCACCGGGGCGCGGCTGGAAGATCTGGTCGGCGCGTTCGCCGCGCTCAACCGCAACGGCATTGCCGGACGCGTGCGCTACACCGATGACGAACCGATGATCGAGCGGCGCCTGGCGTCGCCGGGCGCCAGCTGGATCGTGCGCGAGATGCTGGAATCGAACCCGCGCCCGGGCTACAGCGTCGGCACCTTCGATATTGGTGGCCGCCCGCGCGTGGCGTGGAAGACCGGCACCAGCTATGGCTATCGCGATGCGTGGGCGATCGGCAGTACCCGCCACTACACCGTGGGTGTGTGGGTGGGCCGGCCGGATGGCACGCCGTTGCCGGGCCAGTACGGCGCGGTCACCGCACTGCCGCTGATGTTCGAGGTGGTGGACAGCCTGCCGCGCCAGCGCGGCGATTCGGCTGCCGCACCGATGCCGGCCAGTGTCAGCCAGGAAGACATCTGCTGGCCCACCGGCGAACGCGCCGAGGGCCTGCCGGCGGCGCTGTGCCAACGGCGGATGTCGGCCTATCTGCTGGACGGCGCGGCGCCGCCGACCTTCCCCGAGCGCGAGGCACGGCGCTGGCAGCCGGGGCGGCAGCGTTACCTGGCCGACGCGCGAACCGGCTTGCGTGTATCCGCTGATTGCCGTTTGCCGCATGAGGAAGTCGCGCTTGAGATCGCGCGTTGGCCGGCGTTGTTGTCACCGTGGCTGCCCAAGGCCACGCGCGCTGCCTCGCAGTTGCCGGCGCTGTCGCCGGATTGCCGCGACGACGGGCGTGAGGCCAGCGTGGCCCTGCACATCGATGGCCTCAATGATGGCGCCACGCTGGCGCGTGCGCCAAACTCGGAACATGGCGTGCGCCTGCAGCTGCGCGCGCTGGGCAGCGAACAGGTGGTGGACTGGTTGCTGGATGGACGCTGGATCGCGCAGACCCACGGCGCGCAGTTGATGCAGCGCGAGTTCGCCGATCCGGGCGCACACACTTTGACCGCGCTGGCGGCCGATGGCGCGTGGACGCAGGTGCGGTTCAACGTTCTCCGCTAGATGCCGGCCTTGGTCGGCGCGCGGCCCAACGCCAACGACACCGCCGTGCTCTGGTAGGTGCCAACCTTGGTTGGCACGCGGCAAAGACGCCCACCAAGGTGGGCATCTACCAGATCATTCCCCGATCCACCCATCCAGCAGGTCGGCGAACTCATCGGCGTGCTCCTCTTCCTGTGCAAGGATCTCTTCAAGGATGCGCTTGGTGGTGGTATCGCGGTCGCCGATGAAGTTGATCATCTCGCGGTAGCTGTCGATGGCGATGCGTTCGGCCACCAGGTTCTCGCGCACCATGTCGCGCAGGTCGCTGCCTTCCTTGTACTCGGCATGCGAGCGCGCGGTCAGCGTGTCGGGGTTGAAGTCCGGCTCGCCGCCGAGCTGGACGATGCGCTCGGCCAGCTTGCCGGCGTGCGCCTGTTCCTGCTGTGCATGTTCGAGGAATTCGGCTTTCACCGCGTCGGCCAGCATGCCCTTGGCCATGAAGTAGTGCCGGTAGTAGCGCAGCACGCATACGTACTCGGTGGCCAGTGCATCGTTGAGCAGCTTGATCACGACCTTGCGGTCGGCGCTGTAGCTGTCGGTGATCGCACCGTCTTCGATATTGCGACGGGCGCGTTCGCGCAGGGTCTTGCGGTCACTGATGCCGGGCACCTTTGCGGCAGGCTTTGCGGCTTTGGCTGGCTTGGTGGACATGGCTGGCCGTTTCCTCTTGCGGTGGAAGATCAGGTTGGCAGGTGCTCCAGCACGTATTCGGCCGAAGACACTTCGAACTGGCCGGGCTGCTCGATCCAGGCCGCACGCACCACGCCATCCACCACGTACAGGGCGAAACGGCGTGAGCGGATGCCCATGCCCGAGGCGCTGGCGTCGAGCTCCAGGCCGAGCGCACGGGTCAGTTCGGCATTGCCGTCGGACAGCATCAGCAGGCCGTCGGGCACGCTCTGGTCGGCGGCCCAGGCCTTCATCACGAACGGGTCGTTGACCGCCATGCAGTAGACATCGATGCCGCGCTGGCGGAACGCCTGGAATTTCTCGACGTAGCCGGGCAGGTGGCGCGCCGAGCAGGTCGGGGTGAACGCGCCGGGCACGGCGAACAGCACCACCTTGCGTGCGTCGAACAGCGAATGCGTATCGAGCGTTTCAATGCCCTCGCGGATGCGCTTGAGGGTCACTTCCGGAATGCGGTCGCCGACATGGATGGTCATGGGGAACTCCTTGCTGGGGCAGGCTAGTGGGCCGGATGGGACAGGGGCGTCAAGACATTGGAAAACCCGTGTGCAGGCCCCATCTTCAGGCTTTGCGGCGGGGGCTTCCAGCCACAGCGTGGCGCATGGGGATGGCAGTCGCATTGCGCAGGATCAGTCGGCCTCACCGGGGCCGCACGAGGGGCGGCGTAGCATCGCCGGCGCGTAGAATGAACCTGGGGCGGCGCCACCGGCGCGGCCGAAGCAGATCGAGGTAGCTGGATGGAATTCAAGGATTACTACGCCACCCTGGGGGTGGAACCGAGCGCGGGCGAGGCGGAGATCAAGACCGCCTACCGCCGGCTGGCACGCAAGTACCACCCGGACGTCAGCAAGGAAGCCGGGGCCGAAGACAAGTTCAAGGCGGTCAACGAGGCCTACGAGGCGCTGCGCGATCCGGAAAAGCGCGCGGCCTACGACCAGCTGCGCGCGCAGGGCTATCGCCCGGGCGAGGAGTTCAACGTGCCGCCGAACTATGGTGGTGCTGGCGGTTTCAATTTCGAGGAAGTATTCGGCGGTGGCGGCCCCAATGGCGGCTTCAGCGACTTCTTCGAGAGCCTGTTCGCGCGCCAGCGTGGCGGTGGTGGCGCTGGTCCGGGGCCGGGCTTCAGCAGCCAGGGCCACGCGCCCAACCGCGACACCCGCGCCAAGCTGTCGGTTCCGCTGGAAGCGGCCTACAGCGGCGACAGCCTGCGCATCACCGTCAACGGCAAGCAGCTGGACGTGCGCGTGCCCAAGGGTATCCGCCCGGGCCAGGTGATCCGCCTGGCCGGGCAGGGCAACCATGGCGGCAACCTCCTGCTGGAAGTGGAATACGCCGCCCACCCGCAGTTCGAGGTCGATGGCCGCAACATCCTCTACACGCTGCCGGTCACGCCGTGGCAGGCCGCGCTGGGTACGAGCATCAGCGTGCCGACCCTGGGTGGAGCGGTGGAATTGAAGATTCCGGCCGATTCCGATGCTGGCCGCAAGCTGCGCCTGCGTGGCCGTGGGCTGCCAGGCAATCCGGAGGGCGACCAGATCGTCGAGATCGAGATCGTGGCCCCGGCCGCGACTGACGAGGCGCAGAAGAAGGCGTACCGGAACCTGGCCAAGGCCTTCGGCGAGACCATTTGAAGGTAGTGCCGGCCGCTGGCCGGCAACTTCATTGCCCGGGACGGTGATGCGTGGTTGCCGGCCAGCGGCCGGCACTACCGCGCGTGCCTCAGCCCTGCCCGGCGAACACCCGTTCCAGCACCTCGGACAGCTCGTCTTCCGAGAACGGCTTGGTGATGTAGGCCTTGGCGCCCTGGCGCATGCCCCACATGCGGTCGGTGTCCTGGTCCTTGGTGGTCACCAGGATCACCGGGATATGCCGGGTCGCCTCGTCGCGGGCGAGGGTGCGGGTGGCCTGGAAGCCATTGAGGTTGGGCATCACCACGTCCATCAGGACCAGGTCGGGCAGCTCGGCCTTGGCGGTTTCGACCCCGGCGGCGCCATCGGTGGCGGTCAGGATCTGGTGCCCGAGCTTCTCGACGATGCGCTGTATCCCCAACAGCTGCGACGGTGAGTCGTCGACGATCAGAATGCGTGCCATGTTGTTCCCCATGTAATGCCCGCAGTGTAGTGCGGGCCCATTACTGGCGGGAGGGGCGCATCTGCCGTCCGTCGCCTGCCTGCGACGTTCAGTCGATCCGCACCACGGTGCGGCCCAGCGAACCGCCCGCCAGCATCCGTTCGAACACGGCAGGAAGGCCATCGAGGCCGACTTCGGCGGTGCAGATGCGGTCCAGCTGCTGCGGCTTCCAGTCACTGCCCAGCCGCGACCACACTTCTTCGCGCAGCCCGCGCGGTGCATTGGCCGAGGACACGCCCAGCAGTGACACGCCGCGCAGGATGAACGGCATCACCGTCATGTCCAGCGTCGGACTGGCGGCCAGGCCGGCACTGACCACGCTGCCGTAGGGCACGGTCTGCGCCAGCAGGCTGGCAAGCATGTCGCCTCCGGCATTGTCGAGGCCCCCGCCGAAGCGGGCCGACTGCAGTGGGCCGGTATCGGCCAACGCCGAGCGTGGCAGCACCTCGGCGGCACCGATGCCGTGCAGGAAGTCGGACTGCTCCGGCTTGCCACTGACCGCGTGCACGGTATAGCCGGCACGGCTGAAGATGGACAGCGCCAGCGCGCCCACACCGCCGCTGGCGCCGGTGACCGCCAGCGGGCCGAGCTCCGGGGCCTGCCGGTTGTCCTGCAGGCGCAGCAGCGCCAGCGCCGCCGTGAAGCCGGCGGTGCCCAGCACCATTGCCTCGCGGGCACTCAGCCCGGCCGGCAGCGCGATCACCGCGCTCGACTCCAGCCGCACATACTGGCTGTAGCCGCCATCGCGGGTCTCGCTGAGGCCGCAGCCGGTGGCCAGTACCGCATCGCCTTCACGCCAGGCCGGGTCGGTGCTGGCGACCACGGTACCGGCTACGTCGATGCCGCCGACCAGCGGGAAGCGGCGCAGGATCCTGCCCTTGCCGGTGCCCGCCAGCGCGTCCTTGTAGTTGACTGAAGACCACTGGGCGCGGATCAGCACCTGGCCGGGGTTGAGGTCGTCGACAGTGAGCTGGGCCAGGCCGCTGCGGTAGCCGGCGTCGTCGTTTTCGATGCGGAAGGCGGTGAACGGGGTGGTGGGGGCCATCGGCGTTGCCTGACTTCGAGGAAAACGCCACCTTACCCCGTTGCCCCCCTTTCGATCCTGCCGATCCGCCCCATCTTGTATGATCGGTGATGGTTTCACGGCTGGTGGTGCGGGAAGGGCCCGCGCCGCAGCCCAAATCTTGATGGAGCGTGCATGGCCTGGAATACACCCGGCGGCAACAAGGGCGGACAAGGCCCCGAGGACAATCGACGCGGGCCCTTCGGGTCGCGCGGCGGTGGCAATGGTGGTGGCTGGGGCGGACTGCCCGGGCCGCTGAAGGACCTGTTCGACGGTGGCATCATGCGTTGGGTGGTTGCAGCCGTGGTGTTGCTGGTGCTGTTCTCCAGCTTCCAGCTGATCGGCGAACAGCAGCGTGGCGTGGTGCTGCGCTTCGGCCAGTTCTCGCGCATCCTGCAGCCCGGCCCGAACTTCAAGCTGCCGTGGCCGATCGAATCGGTCACCAAGGTCAATGCCACCGAGATCAAGACCTTCTCGATCCAGGTGCCGGTGCTGACCCGCGACGAGAACATCGTCAACGTCTCGCTGAACGTCCAGTACCGCATCGACGACCCGCAGCAGTACCTGTTCGGCACGGTCGATGCCAACCAGGTGCTGGAGCAGTCGGCGCAGAGCGCGGTGCGCGAGGAAGTCGGCCGTGCCGACCTCAACGCGGTACTGAACAACCGTGGCCCGCTGGCCGTGGCCGCCGAGGAGCGCCTGCAGGCGCTGCTGAAGGCGTTCAAGACCGGCCTGACCGTGACCGGCCTGACCCTGCAGGACGCCCGTCCGCCGGAAGAAGTGAAGCCGGCCTTCGACGAGGTCAACGGTGCGCAGCAGGTCAAGGAACGCCTGATCAACGAAGCCCAGGCTTATGCCGCCAAGGTCGTGCCGGAAGCCCGAGGCCAGGCCTCGCGCGCCCGTACCACCGCCGAAGGCTACAAGCAGGCCGTGGTCTCCAAGGCCGAGGGTGACGCGCAGCGCTTCAGCCTGTTGCAGGCCCAGTACAAGGACGCCCCGGAAGTGACCCGCAAGCGCCTGTGGCTGGAGACCGTGCAGCAGGTGCTGAGCGAGAACCGCAAGGTGATCGGTGGCGATGGCCGCCAGCTGATCTACGTGCCGATGACCGGCGATACCCGTCCCACCACCTCGGCCCCGCCGGGAGTGACCAATCCGGAGGTGGTGATGCCGTCGCTGCCGGGTGCAGCGGCGGAAGCTTCCCGTGATCCGGGCCGGCCGGTGGGCCGCCCGACCGGGCGACCGAGCGGCCGTGAGGAGGGCAGCCGATGAAGAGTCCTATCTGGATCGCCGTGATCGTGGCGGTGGTGCTGGGCCTGCTTGGCTCGGTGTACGTGGTCCGTGAGGACCAGACCGCCATGGTGCTGAACCTGGGCAAGGTGGTGCGTTCGGACATCAAGCCGGGCCTGCACTTCAAGGTGCCGGTGGTGGAAACGGTGAAGGTCTTCGACCGCCGCTTCCAGGTGCTCGACACCGCCCCGGCGCGTTACTTCACCGCCGAGCAGAAGGACGTCAGCGTCGACTTCTTCGCCATCGGCTACATCTCCAACGTGGGTGACTACTTCCGTGCCACCGGTGGCGATCCGCGCATCGCCAATGCCCGCCTGGCACCGATCATCACCGACTCGCTGCGCAACCAGATCAACTCGCGCACCCTGCAGCAGCTGGTCTCCGGCGACCGCAGCGAGCTGATCGCCGAGCAGCTGAAGGGGATCAACGAAGCGGTGGCCGGCCTCGGCATGCAGATGATCGACCTGCGCATCAAGCAGGTGGACCTGCCCACCGACAGCCAGGTGATCAATGACGTGTACGAGCGCATGCGCGCCCAGCGCAAGCAGGAAGCGGCCAAGCTGCGCGCGGAGGGCGAGGAGCAGTCGCTGACCATCCGCGCCCAGGCCGACCGTGACAGCACCGTGCTGATCGCCGAAGCCGAGCGTGATGCCCAGCGCCTGCGCGGTGAAGGCGATGCCGATGCGGCGCGCATCTACGGCAAGGCCGGCTCGGCCGACCCGTCGTTCTATGCGTTCTACCGCAGCCTGGAGGCCTACCGTGGCTCCATGACCGACGGCAACGGCGTGATCGTGCTCGACAAGAACGACCCGTTCCTGCAGTACCTGAAGAACGACCGCTGAGGTCGCAGGGCAGTACCCCACGGGGCCCGGCCAGATGCCGGGCCCCGTGCTTTTTCCGGAGTCCCCCATGAAAGATCTGTTCGCCGCCGTCTGCCTGGTGGCGGTGCTGGAAGGCCTGTTCCTGTTCGTCGCCCCGTTCGCCTGGAAGCGCATGGCCGAGCGCCTGCTGGACCTGCCCAGCCCGGCCCTGCGCAGCTTCGGCGGGATGGTGCTGCTGGCCGGCCTGAGCCTGCTGTGGTGGGCGCGGCATTGAAAGGGTAGTGCCGGCCAGCGGCCGGCACTACCGCCTGCGTTCACATGCATGGCCCGGCTCTGGTGGATGCCAACCTTGGTTGGCGTTGCCGGCCAGCGGCCGGCACTACCGGGCGGGGCAGCTGACCGACCTGCTCCTGCGTGGCCAGGCTCTGGTAGATGCCAACCTTGGTTGGCATTGCCGGCCAACGGCCGACACGACCGGGCGGGGCGGCTGACCGGCCGGTGAAGCCGTCCGTCGGAAAGGTGGCACCCGACCCCGGAAACCCGGATAATGCACAAAAGCCGGACGGGCCTCCCCGTTCGGCTTTTTCCGTGTCTGGGCCTTCCATCGCCGGCTGCTCCCCGTTTGGAGCCGCCCTCCAGGTGCTGGCCAGCCCCGCCACGGTTCAACCGTCCGCGGCCCCGATGGCCGCAACATATGAGGAGCCCGTCATGGGTCAGTCTGTCGTAGTGTTGGGTGCCCAGTGGGGCGATGAAGGCAAGGGCAAGATCGTCGATCTGCTCACTGAGGAAATCGGCGCCGTCGTGCGCTTCCAGGGCGGCCACAATGCCGGCCACACCCTGGTCATCAACGGTAAGAAGACCGTCCTGCACCTGATCCCGTCGGGCATCCTGCGTGACGATGCGCTGTGCCTGATCGGCAACGGCGTGGTGATCTCGCCGGCCGCGCTGCAGAAGGAAATCGCCGAGCTGGAAGCCTCCGGCGTGGAAGTGCGTTCGCGCCTGAAGATCTCCCCGGCCGCGCCGCTGATCATGCCGTACCACATCGCCCTGGACCAGGCGCGCGAGCGCGCTGCCGGCGGCAAGGCGATCGGCACCACCGGCCGTGGCATCGGCCCGGCCTACGAAGACAAGGTGGCGCGTCGCGGCATCCGCATCGCCGACCTGCATTACCCGAAGCAGCTGGAAGAACTGCTGCGCACCGCGCTGGATTACCACAACTTCGTGCTGACCAAGTATCTGAACACCGATGCGGTCGATTTCCAGAAGACCTTCGACGAAGCGCTGGCCTTCGGCGAATACGTGCAGCCGATGAAGTCCGACGTGGCCGGCATCCTGCACGACCTGCGCAAGCAGGGTAAGCGCGTGCTGTTCGAAGGCGCGCAGGGTGCGCTGCTGGACATCGACCACGGCACCTACCCGTACGTCACCAGCTCCAACACCACCGTCGGTGGTGCACTGGCCGGTTCCGGCGTCGGCGCCGATTCGATCGACTACGTGCTGGGCATCGCCAAGGCCTACGCCACCCGCGTCGGCGGCGGCCCGTTCCCGACCGAACTGGACGACGAAGTCGGCCAGGGCATCCGTGACCGCGGCGCCGAGTACGGTGCCTCGACCGGCCGTCCGCGTCGTTGCGGCTGGATGGACATCGTCGCGCTGAAGCGTGCCGTGGCCATCAACGGCATCAGCGGCCTGTGCATCACCAAGCTGGACGTGCTGGACGGCATGGAAAAGCTGAAGGTCTGCATCGCCTACGAGTACAACGGCAAGCGCACCGAGTACGCGCCGCTGGACGCGCAGGGCTGGGAAGACTGCACCCCGGTGTACCTGGAGTTCCCGGGCTGGAGCGAGAACACCCACGGCATCACCAACTGGGACGAGCTGCCGCCGGCCGCACGTGCCTACCTGCGTTCGCTGGAAGAGCTGGCCGGCTGCCCGATCAGCATCGTCTCCACCGGCCCGGACCGCGACCACACCATGGTCCTGCAGGATCCGTTCGCCTGAGCTAGCGCCGGGTGCTGCCCGGCGTAGGTGACAGGAAAAGCCCCGCGCAAGCGGGGCTTTTTCGTTACTGTGTCGCCAGGGCCAGCGGGAAGCGACGCAATGACCAGGATGTCAGCGTGAAGGGCGAGACAGTCGTGCGGATCACCCTGTGGGTGCTGTGGAGCCTGTGGGGCATCGCCTGCCTGGTACTGCTGCTGGGTGCGGCTGCCAATACCCTGGCGTCGCGCACGCAGACGGTGCCGCTGGTGCTGAGTCCTGGCGCAACCGCCCAGATCACCGTCTACCGCCTCATCGATGACCATCTGCGGCTGCGCCTGCGCTATGCCGCAGACGGTACAGAGGCTGACCCCGAGGTGCTGCTGCGCATCGAAACTCCGACCGATCAGGGAGACTTCCGTGCAGGGGAGCGTTCGGGAGTGGCCGGGCAGGGCATCAATCGCGCGCTGGCTTCGGTTGAGTCCAGCGGCCCAACGGCGTTCTACTTTGGCTATGGCCGCGGCGACGCATTGCCACGCGGCCGCTCATGGCTACGGGTAACCGTGCTGGAGGTGGACCCGGCGCTGGCGGGGCGCGCGGCCACCGTCGAGCTGCAGCCGCCACTGGACCTGTTGAAGCTGACTGACCTGGATTATGTCTGGTTGTGGCCGTTCTTCTTCTGGAAAGTGGCGGCACTGCTCCTGTTGATTCCAGGGGCTGCCTTGGCGGTGTTCACGTTCACTTTGCGGCGCTGGCAGCACCGGGCTTCGAAGCAGGCGGATTCAGCAGTGGGTACGGATTGATCGATTCGCCCTTCCACCACTGTTTCTCCGGTCCCAGCACGTGCACCTCGAAATGCAGGTGCGGGGCCTCAGCGCTGGCGTTGCCGGTACTGCCCACGTAACCGATCACCTCCCCGCGCCTGATCACCTGCTTTTCGGTCAGGCCATCGGCATAGCGCTGCAGGTGCGCGTAGTAGTAGCACCAGCGTCCGCTGGGCTCGAACTGGTAGATCGTCAGCCCGCCACGCTCGCTGTTGAACAGTTTTTCCACGGTGCCATCGGCCACCGCCAGCACCGGCGTGCCGGCGGTGGCCATGATGTCGATGGCATCGTGCACGCGGCCCTCGCTGCGTGCATCGGTGAACGTGTCGCGCAGCTGGGACGCCTGGATGCCCTGCACCGGCAGCAGCAGACCGGCTGGCGCATCCGCAGTCCGCGCGGCTGACGGTGCGGTGGCGGCGGGGGCAGGGGCCGTGCCGAGCGGCGCTACGGATTCCTTGGCCGGCGCCACAGCTGCTGCCGGTTGTGCTTCCGGCAGCGAGGCGGCTACCGGCTCGCCTGCATCGGGGCGCAGCCACCAGCCGGCCCCCAGTCCCAGCAGAACACCCAGCGCGATCAGCTGCGAAAGACGCATCGGCTCACTCCTGCATCACCACGGGGACGGAGGTATCCACCGCATCGGCCACGCGCAGCGCATCCCAGTTGGTCATGCGCACGCAGCCATGTGACTCGGTCTTGCCGACATGGCCGGGCTCGGGCGTGCCATGCAGGCCGTAGTGTGGCTTGGACAGGTCGATCCAGACCCGGCCGACCGGATTGTTCGGGCCCGGCGGCAGTGTCGCCTTCTTTTCGCCCTTGCGCGCATCCCAGAACAGCTTGGGGTTGTAGTGGAACGGCGGGTCGCGATACACGCCCAGGATCTTCCATTCGCCGATCGGCAGCGGATCATGCTGGCTGCCGGAGGAAACCGGCACCTGAGCGATCACCTTGCCCTGCGCATCCAGCAGCTGCAGGCTGGAATCGGACTTGTCGACGACCACCTTGGCCGCCTTCGGTAGCGGCGATGGTGCGATATTGGGCACCTGGATGCGGTTGCCCGCCTTGCTCATATCCACGCCCGGATTGAGCAGCTTCAACAGCTCAGGGGATGCGTGGAAGCGTTCGCCCAGCGACTCTTCGACGTTGTTGAAGCCCAGCGATTTCAGTTTGGCCTGTGCGGCGGGGCCCTTCGGCACCGCCTGGAACGGCCCGGCGACATCCTCGCTGGTCAGCGTGTAGCTGGCCAGGGGGGTGACCTTATCAGCCTGCAGGGCCTGCCAGGTCGCGTCGTCCAGTTCACCGGTGACGGTCAGGCCGTGCGCCGCCTGGAAACCAGACACCGCGCGCCGCTGGTTGCTGCCCACTTCACCGTCGATCTGGCCGGGCGAGAAATTCGCACGATCCAGCAGCACCTGGGCATGCAGGGCGGAACGTGCTGCGGTGTCCGGTCCGGCCTTCTCGGCAATGGGGGCGGGCAGTCCAGGCGGCGGTGCCTGCGCGAACGCCGGCGATGCCAGCAGCGAGAGAGCGAGCAGGATGGATCGGTACACGGGTAATGGCATTGGGAACTCCAGCAGATGACGCCACCACCTTGCCTGCAGGCCGCGCCGAGCCGCCGTGAAAGAGATCTGACGTCTGCATGAGCAGTCGGGTCGTTGCGCCACCGTCCCCGCGCGGGTGCCGCCGGCCAAGGGCTCACCAAGGTGAATGGTGCCCCACGCCGTTGGCGGTTGGCGATCAAGATTGCCTGGCGGGCCGCCGATAACGCCACATCCCCCCGTTTTGGATCTACCGATGAACTACTTGAGGAACGTCAGGGTTGCCTGGCGTCTTGGGCTGGGCTTTGGCCTGTTGCTGCTGCTGGTTGCCGCCGTGGTGGCCACCGGCGCCACCGCCAGTGTCGTGCAGAAGCGCGCGATGCAGCAGGTGGTCGACGTCAGCGTAGCCAAGGTGCGCCTGTTGTCGCAGATGCTCGATGCCAACAACCAGATGATGGTGGTGCGTCGCGAGATGCTGATCCGCCAGGGCGACGACCGTGGCCACGACGAGCAGCGCATCGCCGATCTGGTAAAGCGCTACGAGGCCAGCTGGACCGCCTATCAGGCGCTGCCCAGCGACGCCGACGGCAAGGCCATCGCTGAAACCATCGCCGCCAAGCGTGCCATTGCGCGTCCACTCAACAAGCAGACCAGCGAACTGATGGAGCAGGGCGACTACCCGGGCGCCGTAGCGCTGACCCTGGGCCCGGTGCAGGAAGCGGCAAACGGCTGGAACAAGGCGCTGTCCGATGGCGTGGACTTCGAAGAGAAGGAAAGCCGTGAGGCAGCCGCCGAGGCGATCCGTCTGGGCGAGCGCAGCCTGCTGCAGCTGCTGGTGCTGGGCGGCGTCGCGCTGCTGGTGGGCATCGGTGCCTCGGTGATGATCGGCCGCAGCCTGACCGGCCCGCTGGCCCGCGCGGTGAACCTGGCCGAGCGCCTGTCCAAGGGCCAGCTGGACCAGGAGTTCCGCCTTGGTGGCCGTGACGAACTGACCCAGCTGGGCGAGGCGATGGCCAGCGTGCGGCAGAGCGTGCAGGCGGCGATCGGCGCGCAGCTGCAGATGGCCGAACAGCATGAGGCCGGTGCGATCCGCTATCGCATGGACGCCAGTGCGTTCCCCGGTGATTTCGGCCGCATGGTGCAGGCCACCAACAGCCTGGTCGAATCGCACGTCCAGGTGGAGCTGCTGATGGCCGAGGTGATGCAGCGCTACGCCATCGGTGACCTCAGCCGTGATCTGCCGGACTACCCGGGCGAGAAGGGCACACTGACCCGCACCCTGGCGGCGGTGAAGCAGAGCCTGATGGCGATCAACGCGCAGATCGATGAACTGGCCCGCGCCGCACGCGCCGGTGATTTCAGCATGCGTGGCGATGCCGCAGCGTTCCAGTACCAGTTCAAGGCGATGGTCGAGCACCTCAACGGCATGATGGCCAGTTCGCAGGCCAGCATCGCCGACGTCTCCGACGTGCTGCGTGCAATCTCGCACGGCGACCTGACCGCACGCATGGAGGGCGAGTACGACGGTGTGTTCGCGCGCATGCGCGACGACGCCAACACCACCACCGCACAGCTGACCGGCATCGTGCGGGGCATCCAGGTGGCCGCCGACAGCATCAACAACGCAGCGCAGGAACTGGCCGCCGGCAACAACGACCTGTCGCGCCGCACCGAGCAGCAGGCCGCCAACCTGGAAGAGGCCGCAGCATCGATGGAGGAGCTGACCTCCACCGTGCGCCAGAATGCCGAGCTGGCCCGTCAGGCCGACAGCGAAGCGCATGCCGCCGGTGCCGCAGTGCGCGAGACCGAGCAGGCAATGGCACAGATGGCATCGGTGATGGGCGAGATCGATCAGTCATCGGCACGCATCTCGGAGATCTCCACGGTGATCGACGGCATCGCGTTCCAGACCAACATCCTGGCGCTGAATGCTGCGGTGGAAGCCGCCCGTGCGGGCGAGCAGGGCCGTGGGTTTGCCGTGGTTGCCAGCGAAGTGCGCACGCTCGCACAGCGTGCCGGTGTCGCCGCCAAGGAGATCAAGGAACTGATCGAAGATGCCGCTGCGAAGGTGAAGAGCGGCCTGGCAGTGACGGTCGAATCGGAAGCCGCGATCGCGCGCGTAGCCCAGGCAAGTTCGCGCACCACCCAGCTGATGAGCGACATCGCAGCGGCCAGCAAGGAACAGGCCGCCGGTATCGAGCAGGTCAACCAGGTGGTGGTGCAGATGGACCAGGTGACCCAGCAGAACGCTGCGCTGGTGGAAGAAGCCACCGCGGCGAGCCGCGCGCTGGAAGAACAGGCGCATGCGCTGACCACGTCGGTTTCGGTGTTCAAGGTGGAGCAGGGCGCGCGCATGCCCATCATGCCTGCGCAGGCGGCGTAAGCAACCTGCGACTGGATGTTGGACGGCGCCCTGCATGCGCTCCCGCGTGCAGGGCGTCGATGCGCGCAACCGGTCCGTGCCGTTGGCTAGCGCCCGCGCGCGGCGCGTTCGATCAGCCAGCCGGCTGCGTACAGCAACAGCAGTGTTGGCGGAAGCAGCACTGCATACGCGGTCGACCAGGGTTTGCCGTACAGCAGGCTGCCTGCGCCGATGGCATCGAGTGCGGCGGACTGTAGGGTGATGGGAAGCGCCATCAGGATATAGGTGCCCTTCGGGTCCGCGTCCGACTGCGCGCCGTGAACCAGCCATGCGGTCAACAGCAGGTAGACCACGCAAAGCGCAAGACCGGTCCAGCTCAGTAATCGCCGCATCTTCATTCGCATGCCTCCGTTCAACGGACGTCGAAGCGAGCCTGCAGAGGCAGGCTCACATTCCGCAGCAGATCCCTGACCACCACCTGCGCAGTCCATGTGCCTTTCGGATCACTGGCCTCGGCCACGAACTTCAGGTGCAGGTTGGCCATGTACAACAGGGTTGGCGGGCCGGGCAGGGCAGTGGTGAAACAGGGAACATCGCGTTCGTCGATACTGGTACTGCCGTCCGGACGTAGCATGCGCAGATCGCAGTGCACCTTGGGTACGCGGTTCTCGTCCAGTTGCGGGTTGGACAGGAATGTCAGCAAGAACAATTCACCGCCCAGGTGGACTTCGTTGGCCTCGGTAAAACCGGGAGTGGTCTCCGGTGGGGTTTCCCACTTGGCCTGCCAGTCGGCATCGGAGGTAACCAGCAGCGATGCAGCAAAGCCACCGCTGGATTTCATAGCACCGGTCTCCGGCATCGCCTTGCCGTCCCCGTTTATCCAACCATCGCTGGCGGAGCTGTTCAGTGGCAGCATCATGGCCATCATGGCCAGCGCGTAGGTCCATCGCATCAACGGCTCTCCTTGGCAGCCGCGTTCCGCGGCAGAGCGGGCAGTATTGCTCAACCTTGCCCGGCAAAGCAGCCGGAGAGCCGGAGCAGAGTTTCCGTTGCCTGCCGATGTGGGTGATGCTTGTCAGCAAAGGAGGTGACATGGGAATCGGGAGCGAGGAAAAGCCGGGCTGTGATTCAGCATCGGCTGCGCCGCAGCACGTGCTGATGCTGCCCGGCCTGGATGGCTCCGGCAGGCTGTCCACCCCGTTTCTGCCAGCACTTCAGGCTCATGGGCTGACGACGCAGGCGATTACGCTGCCTGCGCAGGGAGGGCAGGATCACGCCACGCTGGCCCAACGGCTGTGGTCGCAGCTGCCCGGCCATCCCTTCATCCTGCTTGCCGAGTCCTTCTCGGGCCCGTTGGCAGTTGAACTGGCCACACGACACCCTACCGGGCTGCGCGGACTGGTGCTTGCCTCGACCTTTGCGCGTCGGCCGGTGCCATTGCCGGCAGCCAGCGCAGCCCTGCTGTCGCCGGCTTGGCCTCTGCCTCCCGTGGCGTTGCTGGCGCGCCTGCTGCTGGGGCGGTGGCGCACCCGCGAGCACCTGTCGATGCTGCGCGATGTGCCCGCCCGGATTCCGGCGGCCACATTGCGGCAACGCGCCGCAGCGACCCTGCGCGTCGACGTACGCGCATTGCTGCCGGCAATCGACGTGCCGACGCTGTGCCTGCACGCGTGCCATGACCGCCTGCTGTGGCCACCCAGTGTGGCAGAACTGCAGGCCCTTTTGCCGGATGCCCGGCATGTTTCGCTGGAAGGACCGCATCTGCTGCTGCAGGCACGCGCTGACGCAGCCGCAGCCGAAGTTGCCGCGTGGATGAGGACGCTGTCGCCCTGATCGAAGGACTCAGCCCCGCGCGCGGGTACGTGCTGCCTTCTTCGCCGCCACCTTGCGCACGGTCTTCTTTGCCGCACGGGTTTTCGCTGCCTTCTTCGCCGCAGCGCTACGCGAGGCGGGAGTGCTGGACTTCTTGGCCACCGTCTTCTTTGTCGCCTTCTTTGTGGCTGTCTTGCGAGCCGGTGCCTTCTTTGCCGCCGCCTTCTTCGCAGGGGCCTTCTTCGCTGCCGTCTTGGGTGTGGCCTTCTTTGTAGCGGACTTCCTGGCAGGCGCCTTCTTGGCAGCCTTCTTGCGGGTCGCCTTCTTCGTACCCTTGCGCGCGCTGCCGCCACGCTTCCCACCACCATCCTGCTTGTTCACGGTCGCCCAGGCAATGCGCTCGGCCGTGCCTTCGCTGGCACCGCGCTCGCGCTCGCTTTCCTCGATGTGCTCGGCCTGACGCTTCTGTTTATCGGAATATGCGGATTTGTCACCACGGGGCATGACAGTTCTCCTGTTGTTGTAGTCAGGCCAGCAGGCGCAGCTTGGGTTCGCGCGCCCACTGGCGGGTGGCGGCCGCTGCCAGGAATGCCTTGGCGTCTTCCGCTTCGACGATGCCGGCGTCGTTGCCGACCCTTGCCGCCTTCAGCAGCGTCTGGCCGCCCGCATCGCTG
The DNA here is from genome assembly GCF_054473855.1 of Stenotrophomonas genospecies 3. Taxonomy (NCBI): domain Bacteria; kingdom Pseudomonadati; phylum Pseudomonadota; class Gammaproteobacteria; order Lysobacterales; family Lysobacteraceae; genus Stenotrophomonas; species Stenotrophomonas genospecies 3. The sequence goes on along the minus strand of NZ_JBTMUR010000006.1, from coordinate 13,579 downwards.
GCGATGGCCTTCAGGTGCGCCCACGCCTGGCTGACGAACTCAAGGGCAGCGCTCTCTTTCGACAACGCCTTTGATGCCTCTACGCTCAGCACCACGGCCACCGCATCGAACACGGCCGATGGCGTGCCGGCCAGTTGCCCATCGGCGGCCTGTACGCTGCCGTCACTGAGCGTGGCGCCTCCCACTTTTGGTGCGACCAGCTTCACGTCTGCACCTGCTTTCCTGGCTGCTTTGCTCAGGCTGGCAATGATGCGAGCGTCGGAGCCTTCATCGAAAAGGATGCCGATGCAGCGACCCTGCAGGGTAGGCTTGTTGCGCCCGATCACGCGTACCTCGGGAGCGGGGGGCATGTCCCGCACCGGGGTGGCAGTCGGCGCGGGGGCGGGGAGTGCAGCCAACGCCAACCCGTCGGCCACGCGCTGTGCCAGTGAGTCGTCGATATTGCGCAGGTGGCTGACGGTACGCACCCGCACCTTCAGCGTTTCCACCTTGGACAACTCGAACACCAGCGCCGATGCCAGATGGGCCTGTTCCGGCTTTTCAAGGCTGCGGAAGAACATGCGCGCCTGGCTGTAGTGGTCGGCGAAGCTCTCCGCGCGGGTCCGCCCCTTGCGACCGTCGTCCGCAGTGGCGTGGCTACGGAAGCCGCTCGGGGTCTCGCGTGGTGTGTCGTCCTGCAGCGAGCTGGGATCGTAGGCCACCCGGCCCTTGGGAACCTGCATCTGCATGTGGCCGTCGCGCTGATGATTGGCAAACGGGCACTTCGGAGCATTCACCGGGATCTGGTGGAAGTTCGGCCCGCCGAGACGCAGCAACTGCGTGTCGAGGTAGGAGAACAGACGACCCTGCAGCAGCGGGTCGTTGCTGAAGTCGATGCCCGGTGGCACGTTGGCTGGGCAGAACGCAACCTGCTCGGTCTCGGCGAAGAAGTTGTCCGGCCAGCGGTCCAGCACCATGCGGCCGATGACCTGCAACGGCACCAGCGATTCGGGAATGATCTTGGTCGGGTCCAGATGATCGAACGGGAATGCGTCGGCCTCTTCTTCCGTGAACAGCTGCACTGCCAGTTCCCATTCGGGGAAATCGCCGCGCTGGATCGCCTCGAACAGGTCCCGGCGATGGAAGTCATTGTCGGCCGACTGCAGCTTCAGCGCTTCGTCCCAGACCGTTGACTGGATGCCCAGCTTCGGCCGCCAGTGGAACTTGACGAAGGTCGACTCACCTGCCTCGTTCAGCAGGCGGAAGCTGTGCACGCCGAAGCCTTCGATCATGCGCAGCGAACGCGGAATGGCACGGTCGCTCATTGCCCACATGATCATGTGCATCGACTCGGGCATGAGCGAGATGAAATCCCAGAAGGTGTCGTGGGCCGTGGCCGCCTGCGGGAAGGCACGGTCCGGTTCCATCTTCACCGCGTGTACCAGGTCCGGGAATTTCATGGCGTCCTGGATGAAGAACACCGGGATGTTGTTGCCGACCAGGTCCCAGTTGCCTTCCTTGGTATAGAACTTGACCGCGAAGCCGCGCACGTCGCGCGGGGTGTCCACCGAGCCTGCGCCACCGGCTACCGACGAGAAGCGGGTGAACACGGGTGTCTTCACGCCTACCTCGGTCAGGATGCGCGCTCGGGTATGCGCCTTCAGCGATCGGGTCAGCTCGAAGTAGCCATGTGCTGCGCTGCCACGTGCGTGCACGATGCGCTCGGGAATGCGTTCGTGATCGAAGTGGGTGATCTTCTCGCGCAGGATGAAGTCCTCCAGCAGCGTGGGCCCCCGGGTTCCCTGCCGCAGGGAGTTCTGGTTGTCCGCCACCGGGATGCCCTGATCGGTGGTCATCACCGGATGGCTGGCCCCGGCCTGCTGGTGCAGTTCATCACCGTCGCCCCGGTAGTGGTTTTCGGCGTGGGTGGTTGCGCGCTTGCCGGTCGGCTTGCTGGCGGCCATGGACGTTGGCTCCGGATGATCTGAAAGAGAACCACGACACTGGAACCGAGCCCGTTAAACCGAGGTCCGGCAAAGGTGAACGTACAGGCAAAAGCAGGCTCGGGTATGCTTGCCCCATGCGAGTCGAGCCCGCCGACATCGAAGCCCTGTTCGACGCCATCCCGGATGTGCTGTTCTTCATCAAGGACCTTCAGGGGCGTTACACCCACGTCAACCAGACCATGCTGCGGCGGCTGGGCCTGCGCGCGCGCAAGGACGTGATCGGGCGTACCGCGGCTGAAATCTACCCGACCGGCCTCAGCGCGGACTACGTCGACCAGGACGCCCGCGTGCTGTCCGGTGAGGTGATCGAGAACCTGATGGAGCTGCACCTGTTCGCCAACCGCGAACCGGGCTGGTGCCTGACCTGCAAGCGCCCGCTGGTGGTCGATGGGGCCATCGAGGGCCTGATCGGCATATCCCGCGACCTCGGCCAGAAGGACAGCCTGGGCACCCAATACGAGCAGCTGCGGCTGGCCCTGGCCCACCTCAATGCGCACTACGCCGAGAACGTGCGCATGCAGACCCTGCTGGACATCACCGGCTTCTCGCTGTCGAAGCTGGAGCGCAGCTTCCGCAAGGTGTTCCAGATGACCCCGCAGCAGGTGCTGACCCGACTGCGGATCCAGATGGCCATGCACCTGCTGCACGGTGACGACAGCATCGCCTGCATCGGCCAGGCCTGCGGTTTCAGCGACCAGAGCGCCTTTACCCGCAAGTTCAAGGCTGAAACCGGTTTCTCGCCGCGCGCCTACCGGGCCCGTATTGGTGGCAACGTCGGCGAGCCGGCGCTGGCCTGAGCCGCCTGCTGCGCTGTGCCTATCCCCGTGGGCACGGGACAGGGTAAGGTGTCGCCCCTGTAGCCGCCGCCAGCCCTGCCGATGCCCAACTCGATTCCGACCGCTTCGCCGTCCCGCCTCGGGCACTCGCTCAAGCCCCGCCAGCTGATCATGATGGGCCTGGGCAGCGCCATCGGCGCCGGCCTCTTCCTCGGCTCGGGCGTGGGTGTACAGGCGGCCGGCCCGGCGGTTCTGGTGTCGTATCTGGTCGCTGGTGCGCTGGTGATCATCGTGATGAACGCACTGGGCGAGATGGCGGCGGCCAAGCCGACCAGTGGCGCGTTCTCGGTCTATGCCGCTGATGCCATGGGAGCCACCGCCGGCGCCACCGTGGGCTGGCTGTGGTGGGTGCAGCTGGTGATCGTGATCGCCGCCGAGGCGGTAGGCGCGGCCGGGCTTCTTGCCACGGTCTGGCCGGCGATACCGGTACCGATGGCGGCACTGGCCTTCATGCTGTTCTTCACCGCGATCAACCTGCTGGGAGTGAAGAACTTCGGCGAGTTCGAATTCTGGTTCGCCATCCTCAAGGTGGTGGCGATCCTGGCCTTCATCGCCATCGGCGTGGCGCTGCTGATGGGCTGGCTGCCGCAGGTGACCTCGCCGGGCCTGAGCAACTTCACCGAGCATGGCGGCTTCGCGCCGAAGGGGCTGGCCGGTATTGGCGCGGCACTGCTGGTTGTCGTTTTTGCCTTTGGCGGGACCGAGATCGTAGCCGTCGCTGCGGCCGAAACCGAAGATCCCGAGCGCAGCATTGCCCGTGCCATCCGCACCGTGGCCTGGCGCATCCTGGTGTTCTACATCGGCTCGCTGAGCGTGATCATCGCCGTGGTGCCGTGGACCAGCGAGGCGCTGAAGTCGCCGTTCGCTGCGGTGCTGGATATTGCCCGCATCCCGGGCGCGGGTACGGCCATCACCCTGATCGCGGTGATCGCGCTGCTGTCGGCGCTCAATGCCAACCTCTACGGCGCCTCGCGCATGATGTTTTCGCTGGCGCAGCGCCGCGAAGCCCCGGCCGTGCTCGGCTGGACCGACCCGCGCCAGGTGCCGGTGATCGCCGTGCTGGCCAGCGTGCTGTTCGGCTTTGCCGCCACGGTGATGGAACTGCTGTTCCCGGACCGGGTACTGCCGGTGCTGCTGAACATCGTCGGTTCCACCTGCCTGCTGGTCTGGACGCTGTCGCTGGTTTCGCAGCTGGTGCTGCGCCGCCGCGCCGACCGCCTCGGCACCCGCCTGCCGTTCCGCATGGCCGGCTTCCCGTGGCTGACCGTCTGTGCGCTGGCGATCCTGGCACTGATCTTCGGCCTGCTGCTGAGCGAAGCGCACACCCGCCTGCAGTTCCTGTCGATGGTGGCGCTGACCGCCACGATCGCCGCCGGCAGCGCCATCGCGCGGCGCATGCGCGAGGCGTGACTGAAGCTGCCGGCCAGCGGCCGGCACTACCACGGGGGCTGCACATCTGCCGTGCCATCCTGATCGTGTGGGCCGTCATCGGCCCGTCGACCGGGAGTACCGCATGCTGCGCAGTCGCCCCTTCCTGATGTTTACCGGCCAGGCCGAGGCCGCCCTGGCCCTGTACGCCGAGGCCTTCGCCGATTTCCGCCTGCTGGCAATGCAGCGCCATCCGGACGGCGCCGGTGCCGGCGTGCCCGGGCAGGTCCGACAGGCCATCTTCCTGCTCGGTGGCACCCACTACCTGTGCTTTGACAGCCTGGACGTGCACGATTTCACCTTCTCACCGTCGATCTCGCTGTTCGTGGAGTGCTCCGGCGCCGAGCAGTTCGAGCGTGCCGCACGCGTGCTGGGTGAGGGCGGCCATTGGTTGATGCCGGTGGGTGACTACGATTTCAGCAACCGCTACGGCTGGGTGCAGGACCGCTTCGGTGTCTCGTGGCAGTTGAGCCTGGGGCAGATGCCGGATCCGTGATCGGATGTTTGTGGGTGTGGACCTTGGTCCACACGCGCTTATGAAAACGGCCCGCTTGCGCGGGCCGTTCTGTTTACCGATGCAGCGAGGAATCAAGCCTCGACTTCATCATCCTTGTAGGCATCGACCGGGATGCAGGCGCACATCACGTTCTTGTCGCCGTACACATTGTCGACACGGGCCACCGGCGGCCAGTACTTGCTCTGCTTCAGGCTGGCCAGCGGGAAGGCGGCCAGTTCGCGCGGGTAGGCGTGGGTCCACTCGCTCGCGGTCACCGCGGTGGCAGTGTGCGGTGCGTTCTTCAGCGGGTTGTCTTCGCGGTCCAGGCGGCCGTCTTCTATCGCGGTGATCTCTTCGCGGATCTGGATCATCGCGTCGATGAAGCGATCCAGCTCGTGCAGCGACTCGCTCTCGGTCGGCTCGACCATCAGCGTGCCGGCCACCGGGAAGCTCAGGGTCGGGGCGTGGAAGCCGAAGTCGATCAGGCGCTTGGCCACGTCCTCGGCGCCGATGCCGCTGGTCTTCTCCAGCGGGCGCACGTCCAGGATGCACTCGTGTGCCACCAGGCCGTTGCGGCCGGTGTAGAGGGTCTTGAAGTGCGGGGCCAGGCGCTTGGCGATGTAGTTGGCGTTGAGCTGCGCGACCTGGGTGGCCTTGCGCAGGCCGTCGCGGCCCATCATCGCGATGTACATCCAGCTGATCGGCAGAATCGAGGCGCTGCCGAAGCTGGCAGCGCTGACCATGCCGACCGGGCCGTTGTCACCCAGCTTGCCCGGCAGGAACGGGGCCAGGTGCTCCTTGACCGCGCACGGGCCGACGCCCGGGCCGCCACCACCGTGCGGGATGCAGAAGGTCTTGTGCAGGTTCAGGTGCGAAACATCCGAACCCCACTTGCCCGGCTTGGCCACGCCGACCAGGGCGTTCATGTTGGCACCGTCGGTGTACACCTGGCCGCCGTGCTTGTGGATGATCTCGCAGATCTCCACCACCTCCTCCTCGAACACGCCGTGCGTGGACGGGTAGGTCATCATGATCGCGGCCAGGCGGTCGCTGTACTTCTCGGCGTTGAGGCGGATGTCCTCGACGTCGACGTTGCCGTTGGCATCGGTCTTGGTCACCACCACCTTCATGCCGCACATCTGTGCCGAGGCCGGGTTGGTGCCGTGCGCCGAGTCCGGAATCAGGCAGATATCGCGATGTTCCTCACCGCGCGAGCGGTGGTAGGCGCGGATCGCCAGCAGGCCGGCGTACTCGCCCTGCGCGCCGGAGTTCGGCTGCAGGCTGACCGCGTCGTAGCCGGTGCATTCGACCAGCATCGCTTCCAGCGTGTCGATCAGTTCCTTGTAGCCCAGCGCCTGGTCGGCCGGCACCAGCGGGTGGATCTGCGAGAACTCCGGCCAGGTCACCGGGATCATCTCGGCGGTGGCGTTGAGCTTCATGGTGCACGAGCCCAGCGGGATCATCGTGCGGTCCATTGCCAGGTCCTTGTCGGCCAGCGAACGCAGGTAGCGCAGCAGTTCGTGCTCGCTGTGGTGGGTGTTGAACACCGGGTGGGTCAGGAATGCGGACTGGCGCAGCAGGCCGGCCGGCAGGGCATCGGCGGTGCTGGCATCCAGCGCGTCGACGTCCAGCGTGGCACCGAACACGGCAGCCACGGCCACGATGTCGGCGCGGGTGGTGGTTTCGTCCAGGCTGATGCCGACCGAGTCGCTGTCGATCGCGCGCAGGTTGTAGCCGGCGGCGCGGGCCTTGGCGTGGATCTCATCGGCGTGCACGCCGGTGACATGCAGGGTGTCGAAGAAGTCGCCACCGACCTGCACGCCTGCATTGCGCAGCGCTGCGGCCAGGATCGAGGCCAGGCGATGGGTGCGGCGGGCAATGCGGGTCAGGCCTTCCGGGCCGTGGTAGACGGCGTACATCGACGCCATCACCGCCAGCAGCACCTGTGCAGTACAGATGTTGGAGGTGGCCTTCTCGCGACGGATGTGCTGCTCGCGGGTCTGCAGGGTCAGGCGGTAGGCCGGGTTGCCCTGGGCATCGACCGAGACGCCGATCAGGCGGCCCGGCATCGAACGCTTGTAGGCGTCACGGCAGGCCATGAACGCGGCGTGCGGGCCGCCAAAGCCGAACGGCACGCCGAAACGCTGGCTGTTGCCGACCACGATGTCCGCGCCCCATTCGCCGGGCGCGGCCAGCAGGGTCAGGGCCAGCAGGTCGGTGGCCACGGCCACCAGGCCCCCGCGTGCGTGCACGGCATCGACCAGCGCCTTGTAGTCGCCGACCTGGCCGAAGGTGTCCGGGTACTGCAACAGCAGGCCGAAGGCTTCCGCTTCCAGCGCTTCGGCCGGGGTGCCGACGCGCAGCACGATGCCCATGGGCTCGGCGCGGGTACGCAGCAGTTCCAGCGTCTGCGGGTGCACGGCGTCGTGCACGAAGAAGGTGTCCGACTTCGACTTGGCCGAACGCTTGGCCAGGGTCATCGCTTCGGCGGCGGCAGTGGCTTCGTCCAGCAGCGAGGCGTTGGCGATTTCCATGCCGGTGAGGTCGGCGCACAGGGTCTGGAAGTTGATCAGCGCTTCCATGCGGCCCTGCGAGATTTCCGCCTGGTACGGGGTGTAGGCGGTGTACCAGGCCGGGTTTTCCAGGATGTTGCGCAGGATCACGTTCGGCGTGTGGGTACCGTAGTAGCCCTGGCCGATGAAGCTGCGCAGCACGGTGTTCTTGTCGGCGATCGCACGGATCTTCGCCAGTGCCTGCACTTCGGTCATCGACTCCGGCAGCGCCAGCGGCGCCGGCGACTTGATCTTGGCCGGCACGATGGCATCGGTCATCGCATCCAGCGACGCGTGGCCGACGACGTCGAGCATCTGCGCGATCTCGGCGTCGTTGGGGCCGATGTGGCGCTCGACGAACGCATTGTGGTGCTCGAGCTCACGCAGGGAAGGGGTGTTCTGGGACATGGCGAAGGATCCGTCAGGAAAGGGCACACGCACGGGCACAAGCCGCCGGTCGGCGGTCTGCGGGGCGCCCCTCTGTCCTTTTGCCTGAGAGTTTAAAAGCGCGGCGGACCGCAGCTTCGTGCCCCTTCGGCGCCGGATCGAACCGGTCTCTCCAGAGTTCTGTTACGGGTGGTATCGGGCCTGAGCGATTACGGGCGTTGCGCCTTCGGCAGCGGTGTTCCGCTTCTCCCACCGTGTTGCCCGCTGATTATAGCCCGTTGCGGGCCCGCCGGCCGCCTCCAGGCATGGCCGCCGCGCCTGAATGGCCGATGGCCCGGTCGTGCGTTTTGTGCACCGCTGCATGGCATCGGGCGCAATCCCCACCTATGATGGGCGGATACCCGAATTCATCTGGCGCCGTCCCTGCAGAAGGGGACCGGCGCCCGCCGTGCGTGCCGCGCATGGCCCTGCCGGACGCCTTCCCCATGACCGCCGCTGTTGCTCCCTCCACCCGCCGCATGGCCCTGCTGCTCGCCGGTCTGGCCATGTTCGGTCCGTTCTCGATCGACACCATCTTCCCGGCGTTCCCGCAGCTGGCCCAGCGCCTGGCGGTGGACGAAGTGGCGGTGCAGCAGACCATCAGCGTGTACCTGCTGTTCTACGGCCTGATGAGCCTGGCGCACGGCCCGCTGTCCGATGCCTGGGGCCGCAAGCGGGTGATCCTCGGCGGCCTGGTGGTGTTCGTCGGCGCCTCGGTCGGCTGCGCGCTGTCCACCGACCTGACCACGCTGCTGGCGTTCCGCGCGCTGCAGGGCCTGTCGGCGGGTGTCGGCATGATCGTTGGCCGCGCGGTGATCCGCGATCTCTACCATGGCCACGACGCGCAGCGCCTGATGAGCCAGGTGTCGATGCTGTTCGGCATCGCCCCGGCCATCGCACCGATCATCGGTGGCTGGATCCTGCTCAGTGGCGCCGGCTGGCCGCTGATCTTCTGGTTCCTGGTGGTGTTCGGGCTGGTCCTGCTGGCGGCCACTGCACGCTACCTGCCGGAGACCCATCCGGTTGAAGCGCGCGTGCCGTTGTCGCCGCGCACGTTGATGCGTGATTACCTGCGCATCGGCTTCAACCCGCGCTTCCTGCGCCTGGCGCTGGCCGGCAGCATCGGCTTCGGTGGCATCTTCCTGTACATCTCCTCGGCGCCGGTGTTCGTGATGCAGCACCTGCATCTGGGCGAGGGCGGCTTCGCCTGGCTGTTCATCCCCACCATCGGCGGCATGACCACCGGCTCGTTCCTGTCCGGGCGCATGGCCGGGCACACCACGCCTACCCGCCAGGTCGCCATCGGTTTCGGCCTGTGTGCGCTGTCGGTGCTGTTGAACGTCGGCTACGTGGCGCTGGCCCCGCAGTTCGTGCTGCCGTGGGCGGTGCTGCCGATCTTCCTGGGCGGCATGGGCATGGCGCTGATCTTCCCGATCCTGGCGCTGGCGGTGCTGGACATGTACCCGCACCAGCGCGGCCTGGCCTCGTCGCTGCAGGCGTTCGTGCAGCTGATGATCAGCACCGTGGTGGCCGGCGTGGTGTCGCCGCTGCTCAGCGCCAGCCCGCTGCACCTGGCGTTGGGCCAGGCGGCGTTCTTCGGTGCTGGTTTCGTGTTCTGGTACTGGGAACACCAGCGTGAACGCGCGGCGCAGGCAGTCTGCACGGGTCACTGAGCAGCGTGCAGGGGTAGGGCGGACGGGGATGCCGGCACATCCTTGCAACCGCGGACAACCGGACTAGGCTGGGCATTCCAGCCAGCCGGTGCGTGGATGCACGACAGCCAGCCAATCCGATGTCGTTGCATGAGGTTCCCCCATGGCTGCGCAGCAGACCTACCGCCTGTTCGAGGTGGCGCTGAAGGAGCGCCGCGTTCTCTCCCCTTCCCTGGACCGCATGGTATTCACTGGCGCCGACGTGGCGCGGATGAAGACCGAAGGCCCGGACCAGCGGATCAAGGTGTTCTTCCCCTTGCCCGGCCAGGACCTGCCGCAGGTCCCCAGCGGCGAGGACTGGTACCCGCGCTACCGGGCGCTGCCGGACGATCAGCGCCCGCCGATGCGCACCTACACCATCCGCCAGCTGCGTGCGGAGCAGGGCGAGGTCGACGTCGATTTCGTCATCCACGGGGTGACCGGACCCGCTTCGCGCTGGGCCATGCATGCACGGCCGGGAGACCGCGTGGTGTTGCTGGCCCCCGATGCCGACTGTGCCGAGAGCAGCGAAGGCTGGGAGTGGAAGCCGCCAGCCGGTGTCGGCCAGGTACTGCTGGTGGCCGATGAAACGGCGTTGCCTGCGGTGGCGGGCATCCTCGAAGAGCTGGCGGACATGCCTGATCCGCCGCGCACGCTGGCATTGCTGGAAGTGGCCCAGGCCGGCGATGCGGTGCCGTTGAAAGCGCCGGGCACAGCCGAGCTGGTGTGGTTGCCGCGTGGGCAGGCCGCCTATGGCCAGCCGCTGCTGCAGGCGGTCCAGGAACGGCTGTCAGCGACCTCAAGCGTGGCTGCTGGCGATGCGCTGGAGGAGATCGACGTCGATACGCAGATCCTCTGGGAGCAGGCCGACACCTGCGTGGCCGGGCCGCTGTACGCCTGGGTGGCGGGCGAGGCGGGGGCGGTGATGGCGATCCGCCGCCACCTGGTGCGCGATTGCGGGCTGGACCGCCGCGCGATCACCTTCATGGGCTACTGGCGGCACGGCAAGGTGCTGGACTGACCATACTGGATCGAGCACGCGTGAAGCAGCGCTGCGGGCGGGGTGCGCTATCCTTGCGCCCCCCTTCGCAGCGGTACCGCACCATGTCCACCAGTTCCAAGACCCGCCGCGACCAGCGCCGTCGCCAGGAAAAGCAGGCCGCCAACAAGGCCGCCGCGCAGGCATCGCCGGTGGAACCGCATGCCGAGCTGCGCGATGCGCAGCGCACCCTGCTGGCCGGTGTCGTGCGCCGTGACGGCGAATGGGTGCTGGGCATGGACGGCCGCATCGCTGGCCACAGCGAGAGCGCTGCGCAGGTGCTGGCGCTGATCATGCAGGCCGGTGAACTGCACGAGCGCAACGGCACGCCGGTTCGCCTGATGTACTCCGATGCGCTGCGCGATGCCGCGCAGGCCGAAGCGAAGGAGAAGGGCCAGACCTTCGAGGAATTCAAGGCCGAGCTGGCCGCAGCGATGGCCGCGAAGAAGAACAGCTGACAGGCCTTTCGGTAGAGCCGGCCGCTGGCCGGCTGCCAGACAGATGTCCACCGTGCAGTTGCCGGCCAGCGGCCGGCAGTACCGGAAAGGGGCGGATCCTCGCGGACCCGCCCCTTTTCTCATTTCGCCGCCGGGGCCGCGTTGGCCTGCCAGCCACACATCTGGCCTTCGTTTGATTGCTGTTTCGGTAGAGCCGGCCGCTGGCCGGCTGACCGTTGGGCCTTCATCGCGTAGTTGCCGGCCAGCGGCCGGCACTACCGGAAAGGGGCGGATCCTCGCGGACCCGCCCCTTTTCTCAATTCGCCGCCGGGGCCGCGTTGGCCTGCCAGCCGCACATCTGGCCTTCGTTTGATTGCTGTTTCGGTAGAGCCGGCCGCTGGCCGGCTGCCAGACAGATGTCCACCGTGCAGTTGCCGGCCAGCGGCCGGCACTACCGGAAAGGGGCGGATCCTTGCGGACCCGCCCCTTTTCTCATTTCGCCGCCGGGGCCGCGTTGGCCTGCCAGCCACACATCTGGCCTTCGTTCTGCTGCTTCAGCCACTCGTTGACCGGGGTGAAGTACTCGATCATCGGGCCGGCATCGAGCTTGTCGGTGCCGGTCAGCTCCTTCAGCGTGGCCTGCCACGGCTGGCTGGCACCCTTGCTCAGCATCGCCCAGTACTTCTGGCCGGCTTCCTTGTTGCCGTAGAAGGTGCACTCATGCAGCGGGCCCTTGTAGCCGGACGCGTCGCACAGGCCCTTGTAGAACTGGAACTGCAGGATGCGCGCCAGGAAGTAGCGGGTGTACGGGGTGTTGCCCGGCACGTGGTACTTCGCGCCCGGATCGAAGAACTCTTCGCCACGGGTGCTGGCCGGCGCCACGCCCTGGTACTTGGCCTTCAGGTCCCACCACGCCTTGTTGTAGTTGTCGGCGGTGATCGAGCCATCGAACACGCCCCAGCGCCAGCGGTCGATCATCAGCCCGAACGGCAGGAACGACACGCCCGACAGCGCCATGCGCATCTGGTTGTTGATGACCGCTTCGCGGCTTTCGGTCGGCGCATCAACCAGGCCGATCGAGCTGAGGTACTTGGGCGTCATCGCCAGCACGATGGTGTCGCCGATCGCTTCATGGAAGCCATCGTTGGCACCGCCCTGGAACAGCGGCGGCAGCGGGTTGTAGGCCAGGTCGTAATAGATGTGGCCCAGCTCGTGGTAGATGGTGGTGAAGTTCTCTTCGTTCGGCTTGATGCACATCTTGGTGCGCACGTCGCCTTCCATGTTCATGTCCCAGGCGCTGGCGTGGCAGACCACGTCGCGATCGTCGGGCTTGATGAACTGGGTCTTTTCCCAATACGACTGCGGCAGCGACGGCATGCCCAGCGACACGTAGAAGTCCTGGGCGCGCTCGGTCATCTGCCTGGCGGTACGCAGTTCGGCTTCGCGCTGTGCCTTGTACTGCGCCGCTACGTTGGCATCCTTGCCGGCCTTGGCCAGCGCCGCGCTCAGGTTGGTCTGGTACTGCTTTTCAAGCGCTGCAGTGATGTCCAGGCTACCGGCACCCGGATACGGCTCCAGCTGGTCCCACAAATTCGACCAGTCCTGCTGCCACATGTTGCCGAGCAGGTGCGCGGCGATCAGGCCGTTGCCCACTTCGGCCTTGTCCTTGCCGTAGGTCTTGTCCAGCTTGCCGCGTGCATAGCAGTGCAGCTGCTCGTACATCGGCTTGACCTGCTCCCACAGGCGATCGGTTTCCGGGCCGATCTGCTCCGGCGGCATGTCGTAGCCGCTGCGCCACATCTGGCCGGCATCGGTGAAGCCCATGCCCTTGGCGCCTTCATTCACCAGGCCGACGAACTTCTGGTAGTCGCCGCGCATGCTCCTGGTGGTGCTGTGCCAGCCCTGCCAGGCGTCGAGCTGCTTGTCGTAGTCGCGGCTGCGTGCCAGCACCTGCTCCAGCTCGCCCAGCTGGCGGCAGGAGTTGGGATCGTTGGCATCGGTGCAGTACTTGCCGGCACCGTAGCTGCCTTCCATGCGGGTGGCGATCTGGGTCAGCTCGGCCAGCTTGGCCGGGTCACGCGGTGCCGGCATCGAGGACATCAGCTTCAGCAGGTGGATCGCGCGCTTGCTGTCCTCGCTCATCGGCTTGCCGTCGAACTTGGCGGCCTGTTCGATCCAGCTGTTGAGCTGGGTCAGCGAGCGCTCGTTGGCCTTGGCCGCGATGCGTTCCGAATCACTGTTGATGTAGGTGGAGGACAGCCACTGCGCCGAGGTCATCTCCGGGTAGGCGGCCTTGAATTCGGCATTGATGCGGGCCACGAACTGGTCGGCGGTTTCGCCGGCCGGGGCGCTGCTGCTGGCGCTATCGGTGCCTGGCGCAGCTTCCTTCTTGCAGGCGGCCAGGGCCAGCGTGGCGGCGGCGACAGCCGAGGCCAGCAGGAGATGACGGTGTTTCACGGGAGGTCCTTGGGTGGTGAACGACGGCCGAAGGCTAGTGGGCCGTCGCCGCCACCGCAAGTGGCGGAAGTCGGCCGGGCGGCGCCCGGCGCCCGCAGAGGCCTTCAGGCAACGGCAAAGGCCGAAGCAACAGCAACAGCGGACCATCCGTGGTTTGGTGGGGCGGTGTCGGAGTGCGGGGACGCCGCAAGTACGTCCTTGTAGGCTTGGCAGCCGCATCCATGCGGCTGAC
>NZ_JBTMUR010000005.1:0-278412 GCF_054473855.1 Stenotrophomonas genospecies 3 | reverse complement strand
CGTCTGATCAAGCACTACGGCCGGGCGACGGGCTCGCGTGGCAAGACGGACGCCATGGACGCCGAAGCGATCGCCCGATACGTGAAGAAGGAGAACGATCGCCTGCGTGAATACGTACCGCGTACCGATGAGCAGCAGCAGATGCACGATTTGCTGCGCAAGCGGCAGACGCTGGTAAAGACACGCGCGCGCCTGGAGCAATCCTTCGGGGTAAGCAAAAGTGCCCCCGGGGAGCTGTCAGATCTGTTCTGCGCTCTGGCTGGGACGCTGTCCGAGCTGGAAAGCGAACTGCAGCGCTTGGGTCGCGATGGAGAGCATGGCACGCTCTACAAGCGCCTGTTGACCATCCCTGGTATCGGCCCCGCTGTCGCCGCTCACCTGATCTACTACATGACGCGCTGGCCGTTGGCCAACGCCAACGCGTGGATCGCCTGCACGGGCCTGGATCCCCGGCCCAACGAGTCTGGCGGCAGAACGGGACGGCGTCGGCTGTCCAAACAGGGCGCGCCAGTGCTGCGCCAGATGCTCTACATGGCCGCCATGGGGCTCAAGCGGTGTCGTCGGGGGCAACCGCTCTACGACGAGCTGTCAAAACGCGGTCACCCCAGCACCGCCGTCTTCAACATCCTGGCCAGAAAGCTGGCCAGGATCGCCTGGGGTGTCTTCAAAAGCGGCCGGGACTTCGATCCGGCCATGCTGAAGGTGGGTCAAGCCTGCTTCCAGCAGGCTTGACCACGAACATAGGATCTCGACTCTACAGAAAGCAGAAACGCCGCCCTTTGGGCGGCGTTTTTTTTCAGCGACGGTCGGCGACGATGTTGCCGAAGGTGTCGGTGTAATCCTTGAACTCCGGGATGCGCTGGATCAGGTCCGCCGGAATCACGACCATGCCCTCCGGCGGTTGGATCTTCACCGGCTGCATGTTCGGATCGGCCGGTGCGGCCACCAGGGTGTTCTGGCGCAGCACCTGCAGCTTGCCGAACATGGTCTGCAGCATCTGTTTCTGCCCGTCGTCCAGCGGAATCTGGATCTCGTCCATCTTCATCGTTCCGTCGGCGAGGATGATGATGTTCGGCGCGGGCGGGCGACGCACGGTGACCATGCCTTCGCTTACGGAAATCTTGGGTTTGCCACGCTCGGCGCGGTGGTTGCGGTACTCCTGGTCACAGCCGGCCAGGCCGAGGCAGAGCAGGGCGGTCAACAGCAGAAACAGCTTCTTCATGACATTCGGTTCGGGGGCGTCCGGGGCCGCTATTGTAAGCCGGGCGGCGCACTACGGCCGGCAGCTGGACGCCGCTGCCGGCCGGGTGCGCTGATCTGTCACAGGCCTAGCGCTGGACCACGGTGTCCTTGCCGCAGTCGTCCACGTCGCTCTGGTCCATGGTCGCGTAGGGCTTGAATGCCGGCAGTTCACGTGCGAGCGCCTGCTGGCTGGCCAGCATCGCCGGAAGGCGGTCGCAGATGCGCTTGGCCTGGGCTTCGATCTTCTCGGCTTCGGCATTGATGCGCTTTTCGACACCTTCGCTGTCGCCGCTGAAAATGCCCTTCAGCGCTTCGCCGGCAGCACTGGCACCCAGTTTGGCGCCGGCCAGGCCGACATCCATGCCGTCCATCGCGATGGCGACCACGTGGCCGCGGTAGTCCTGCAGATGACGGCGCTGGATATCGTTGGCGGCGATCTCCTTGCCCGCGATCAGCAGGCGGCCATCCGGCGTGATCTCCGCACGCGGCTGCTTGTCCGCCGAGATCTTGATGTTGCCCTGGGCGATATCCTTGCGGGCATCGTCCATCGCGTTCCTGACGGTCTCGCCGACGCCGCCTGTGGCTTCGGCCACGTTCTTGCCAACGGTCTTGTCGGGTGCTGACGACGTGCCGCCGCAGGCGATCAGCGGCAGGGACAGCAGCACAGCGGGCAACAGGCGCAACAGGTTCATGGTGTTCCCCTGGTAGTGTCTGGAAGAGGGTTTACTTGCTGCGCGGCAGAGTGACCCGGCCGCTGACGTTGCGATGATCGACGTCACCGCTGCCGCTGTGGTCGACGGTCAGGGTGCCGCGCACGCCGTCGACGTTGATGTCGCCCGAGCCGTGGCTGCGGACATGCACATTGCCACCGATGTCGGCCAGATCGACCCCGCCGGAGCCGACCACGCCCACTTCAACGCTGCCCTGCACGCGCTTGAACTCGATATCACCCGAGCCCACGGTATCCAGCCGCGCGTTGCCACGCACATCGCTGATCTTCAGGTCACCGGAGCCGACGGTACCGGTGCTGGCATCGCCGCTGATGTTGCGTACGGTGACGTCACCGGAACCCAGCGACAGCAGATTCAGGGAGCTGCCGCCATCGATGTTGAGGTCGCCCGAACCCACTGCAGCGTGGATGCTGCCGCGGGTACCGCGGACCACGGCATCACCGGAACCCACGTCCACGCTCAGCGACTGTGCGTTCTCCACGCTGGCATCGCCCGAGCCGATCTTGAACTGCAGCGGCATGTTGTCCGGCACGCTGCCACGGATATCCAGCCAGGCGTAGCTGTTGCCCAGGCTGATGCCGCTTTGGCGGCCGTCGCGGCGCAGGCTCACCACCAGCTTGTCGCCGACCTTGCGCTGCTCCAGCACCAGCTGGTCCAGCCATTCCTGGCTGGACGCGCAGGCGCGGCCGTCCAGCTGGCCGCCGCCAGCGCTGGCGACCACCTTCAGGTCATGCTGATTGACCTCGAACACCACCGTCCTGGCACCAGCCACGTCCAGCTTCAGTGCGCGGGCGGCAGTGAACTTGCAGTTCGGAGCATCGGCGGCCAGCGCCGACAACGGCAACAGCAACAACGCAGAACAGGCGAGCAAAGAACGCATGGGTGGTGCCTCCGGATGGATGGGATCAGATCTCGCCGGCGCGCTTGCGCAGGCGGATGGCAAGGAAGATGAACACTGCACCGACGACGGCGCCGATCCACAGCTCCGGCATCGCCAGCGACTTCAGCTGCGAGGCGGGGGACATCAGGCTGACGACCGAGTCCAGATCGCGGCGCGATGCTTCGTCGGCGCCGAGGCGATACAGCAGGTCCATGCCGGGCACGCCGCCCAGCAGCAGGCGGCCGACGATGTTCTGCCAGAACCAGCCGGTGGTCAGGCCGAACAGCGGCATCATCTTGGTGGAGCTGACAATGATGCCGGCAAACAGCGGCAACATTACCGCCCACAGGAACGGCTTGCTCCTGGCCCATGCCGAGCACAGCAGCAGCCAGCCGGCGGTGGGCAGGGTCCACAGGGCATAGACCGGAATCCAGGCCAGGTGTCCAGCGGCCAGGGTCAGCGGGCTGGCCGGGCCCCAGATCAGGGTCATCGGGCTGCCACCGTGCAGCAGCGCGACGGCACTGATGATCAGCATGAAGCCGAACATGGTGAGGATGCCGGCGATGACCGCGATCAATGGTGCCACGATCAGTGCGCTGATCACCTTGGACAGCACGGTCTGCGTGTCCGACAGCGGCAACGACTTCCAGAACAGGATGCTGCGGTCACGACGATCGTCGTAGAGGGCGCCCAGGCAGTAGAAGAACACGACGAAGGCCAGCACCACGAACGGCCAGCTTGAACTGAGTACCAGAGTCAGATCCAGGCCGTTGCCAAGATCAGCAAGGTCCTTGGCACTGATGTCACGGGTGAGCAGGGCCAGGTTCAGGCCGTTGATGTTCACGTTCTCGCCATCGATGTGCAGGCCGCCGTCGCGTGCTGCACGGTTCAGCGCGAACAGGCCGAAGGCAATGCCGGCGATGCTCATCACCAGTGAGATCAGGCCCGCGATTAACGGGGCATACAGGAAGCCGCCGCGGTTCTCCCAGTACTCGCGCTTGAGCAGCCAGCGCAGGGTGCCGATCGGGCTGATGGGGTGGTTGACGGCATTCATGCGTAGGTCCCCTTCATGATGGCGACGAACAGGTCGGCCAGGCCCGGGATGCGGGTCTCGCCGAGAGAGGAAAGCTGGGTGCGCGGCACGCCATCGAACAGCATCACCGTCTTGCCGAACGCCAGGCTGCGCTCGTCGATCGGCTTCAGGGCGCGCGCGGTGTCCAGCTGGTCGGCATTGACCAGCAGCTCGGTATAGCGCTGGCCGACGTCGTCCATTTCCGCGTCGAGCACGATGCGGCCATCGCGGATGAACATCACGTCGCTGAGGATGTGCTCGATCTCCTCCACCTGGTGGGTGGTGACGATGATGGTTTTCTGTTCGTCGAAGTAGTCTTCCAGCAGGCGCTGGTAGAACTCCTTGCGGTACAGGATGTCCAGGCCGAGGGTCGGCTCGTCCAGCACCAGGATGCGGGCATCGATGGCCATCACCAGCGCCAGGTGCAGCTGCACGATCATGCCCTTGGACAGCTCGCGCACGCGCTGCTTCGGCTGCAGCTTGGTGTTGGCCAGGAAGCGCTCGCAGCGGGCGCGGTCGAAGCGCGGGTGGACGCCGGCCACGAAATCGATCGCCTCGCGCACCTTCAGCCAGCGCGGCAGCACGGCGACGTCGGCGATGAAGCAGATATCGTTCATCAGTTCGTCGCGGTGCAGTCGCGGGTCGCGGCCGAGCACGCTCAGTTCACCCTCCACCGAGGTCAGCCCAAGAATGGCCTTCAGCGCGGTGGTCTTGCCGGCGCCATTGGGCCCGATCAGGCCGACGATGCGTCCGCTTGGAATGCTGAAACTGGCGTTGTCGAGGGCGACCGTGGTCTTGTAGGCCTTGCGCAGGCCTCGGGCGGTGATGACCGACTCACTTGCAGTGCTATTCATCAGACTTTCCCCTGGGGCAGCAATTCGTCGAGGCTCAGGCCCAGGCGCTGGATGCGCTCCAGAACCGCCGGCCATTCTTCGTTGAGGAAACGGTCGCGCTCGCTGCTGCGCAGCTGCGTGGCCGCCTGCTCGGTCATGAACATGCCCAGGCCGCGGCGCTTCTCGACCAGGCCTTCGTCGGCCAGCTCCTGGTAAGCGCGCGAAACGGTGATGGGGTTGAGTTGATAGTCGGCGGCCACCTGGCGCACCGAAGGCAGGGCATCGCCCGGCTTGAGGATTCCGTCGAGCATCATGGCGATCACGCGCTCCTTCAACTGACGGTAGATGGGAGCGCCGTCGCTCCACTGGATGTCGCTCATATTCAGCTCCGTGGGGTCAGCGGCTGGGCGAACGAGAAATACGGCATGGACAGCGCGCTGTGCAGCCGACGCGGGGGAGGGGGGGAGGAGGAGGGGGCGTTCCCTGCGGGGGAGAGAGTCGCGTCCTGCGCACTTTCAGCAGCGGCGGAAACAGGGGCGGTGGGCGTGGCCCACCAGGCCAGCACGAGCAGGGTCGAAACAGCGACGGCCGCGGGTGCGGTGAGGTTGCGACGGATCCGGACGTTCATGGCTTCCCCCTGTCTCAGGTGACTGGTGTTGTATGCAACTATAACACCGGCACGCCTACGTGCAACCCCTTGCCGTCCCCAACTGATGGCAGGGGTGGTCAGATTGCTGAAACATCCCTCTAGTCGATTGATTTAAAAGGGAAATGAATCTTCTGCAGGGGGCTTTTCGGGGCGGCCTTCCATTCAGTGATGTCCATGCTATGTCATCACTGCGCCTTCGATGGCGCCCGGGCAGCACATTCGCCACGCCGCGCAAAGCCCGGGGGGGACCTGTGCCATCAGGGGCTGCGGAGCCCGGTGCTATAGTTCGGCCGATTCCCGGCCAGCACTGGCCGGGCCTTGTGAATGGCTACCGCGGACCGCCTCTGATGCCCCTGCCGACCGTTTCCCCGTGCCGCCTGCGCGGCCTGTCCCTGCTGGCCCTGATGGTGGCCGGCGCCGCCGGTTCCGCCAGTGCGCTGGCGGCCGACCTGCTCGATCTGGAATACCGGCCGTTGGCCAGCAAGCAGCAGGTGAATCTGCAGCAGCGCTATCACGGGCAGGTGCTGCTGGTGGTCAACACCGCCAGCAAGTGTGGCTACACGCCGCAGTACGAAGGGCTGGAGGCGCTGCAGAAGCGCTATGCAGGCCGCGGTTTTGCGGTGCTGGGCTTTCCTTCCAATGACTTCAAGGGCCAGGAACCGGGTGACGAGAAGCAGATCCAGGACTTCTGCACCCTGACCTACGGCGTCAAGTTCCCGATGTTCGAGAAGGTGCATGTGGTCGGCACGCAGGCCACGCCGCTGTACCAGCGGTTGACCGCAGCGACCGGCGTTGCGCCGGCCTGGAACTTCCACAAGTACCTCGTGGGCCGCGATGGCAAGGTCATTGCCCAGTTCGCCAGCAAGGTGACGCCGGACGATCCGCAGCTGACCGCGGCCATCGACAAGGCGCTGGCGGCAGCTGCCACGCATTGATATCCAGCACGCATGCCTCGACATCGACGGCATGCGTGCGACAATGTTTCTTTTCGCGCCGACGTCGGCGCCCAGACACTTCCAGGAATGCAGCGAATGAAGATGGGAATGCGCGGCGCCGCGGCGTCGGTTCTGATTCTGGCGATGGGCACTTCGGGTGTCGCTCTGTCGCAACAACCGGCTGCCCCCGCAGCCGCCAAGGAGACCGCAACCTTGAATTCCCCCAAGCAGAAGCTCGGCTACGCCATCGGCCTTGATGTCGCCAAGTCGTTCACCCCGATCGCCGATGAGATCGATGTGGCCGCCCTGCGCACCGCCGTTGAGCGTTCGTTCGAGGGCCTGCAGCCGCAGATCACCCAGGAACAGGCCAAGGCCACCGATGCCGCCCTGCGCCAGGTCGTGATGGCCCGCAGCGGCCAGCAGGTGCCGGGCGTGGCACCGGGCTCGCAGCCGCCGAAGGTCGACCGCGTCAAGGTGTCGCAGATGATCGGCTCCTACTCGGTGGGTCCGTCGCTGGCGCAGCTGAAGGACGATATCGATGTCGCCTCGTTGTTTGACGCAATCAGCACCGGCCTGACCAAGGGCCAGCCGAAGATGACGGAAGCTGACGCGACCGCCACCATCCAGGCCTTCATGGGTGCCAAGCAGGCTGAAATGCAGGCCAAGGCCGCCCAGGCTGCGCAGACCAACCGCACGGAAGGCAACGCATTCCTGGCCAAGAACAAGACCCAGCCGGGCGTGGTGACCACCTCGTCGGGCCTGCAGTACCAGGTGATCCGCCCGGGTAGCGGCGAGCGCCCGCTGCCGAGCAGCAAGGTGCGCGTGAACTACGAAGGCAAGCTGCTCAACGGCACCGTGTTCGACAGTTCCTACGGCCGCCAGCCGGCCGAGTTCGGTCTGGACCAGGTGATCAAGGGCTGGACCGAAGGCGTCGCGCTGATGCCGGTCGGTTCGAAGTACCGCTTCTGGATCCCGGGCGAACTCGCCTACGGTGAGAACGGCACCCCGGGCGGCCCGATCGGCCCGAACGCGACTCTGACGTTCGACGTCGAGCTGCTGGGCGTTCTGCCGTAAGTCATTCAGGAGCGAATACGGATATGCGCGTTGCGATTTTTGGTACCGGCTACGTTGGACTGGTGACCGGTACCTGCCTGGCCGATGTTGGTCATCAGGTGGTCTGTGTCGATATCGACCAGGCCAAGGTGGATGGCCTCAACCAGGGCATCATCCCGATCTATGAACCCGGCCTGGAGCCGATGGTGAAGGCCAACCATGCCGCAGCGCGGCTGGCGTTCACCACGGATGCCGCGGCCGCCATCGATCATGGCCAGGTGGTGTTCATCGCCGTTGGTACGCCGCCGGACGAGGATGGCAGTGCCGATCTTCAATACGTGCTTGCCGTAGCCCGAACCATTGGTCGGCACATGAGTGTGCCGACCGTGGTGGTGAACAAGTCGACGGTGCCGGTCGGCACCGCCGACAAGGTGCGTGCCGCCATTGCCGAAGAGCTGGCCGCGCGTGGCGCGGACATCGCCTTCGACGTGGTGTCCAACCCGGAATTCCTGAAGGAAGGCGATGCGGTTGCGGACTGCATGCGCCCGGACCGCATCATCATCGGTGCGGCGAACGAAGAGTCGGTGGCGGTGATGCGTCGCCTGTACGCGCCGTTCAACCGCAACCACGACCGCGTGGTGGAAATGGACGTGCGTTCGGCCGAACTGACCAAGTACGCCGCCAATGCGATGCTGGCGACCAAGATTTCGTTCATGAATGAAATCGCCAACATCGCTGAACGCGTCGGTGCCGATGTCGAGCAGGTCCGCCAGGGCATTGGTTCGGATCCACGCATCGGCTGGCACTTCATCTATCCGGGTGCCGGTTACGGCGGCTCGTGCTTCCCCAAAGATGTGCAGGCATTGGCCCGTACCGCCCAGCAGTATGGCCTTGAGCCGAAGCTGCTCAATGCGGTTGAAGCGGTCAACGATGCGCAGAAGGGTCATCTGTTTGCCCTCATCCAGCGTCATTACGACAAGGGCGAGGACGAGGGCGTGCGTGGAAAGACCTTCGCCGTATGGGGTCTGGCCTTCAAGCCGAACACCGACGACATGCGTGAGGCCTCCAGCCGTCGACTGCTGGC
Source organism: Stenotrophomonas genospecies 3 (assembly GCF_054473855.1). Classification (NCBI taxonomy): domain Bacteria; kingdom Pseudomonadati; phylum Pseudomonadota; class Gammaproteobacteria; order Lysobacterales; family Lysobacteraceae; genus Stenotrophomonas; species Stenotrophomonas genospecies 3. Next base: position 269,933 of record NZ_JBTMUR010000005.1, on the reverse strand, counting down.
GCAGCTGTGGGAAGGCGGTGCGACGGTGCGTGCCTACGATCCGGAGGCGATGCACGAGTCGCAGCGCATCTTCGGCGAACGCGATGACCTGGTGTTCTGCAACAGTGCCGATGAAGCGCTGCAGGGTGCCGACGCGCTGGTGGTGGTCACCGAGTGGAAGCAGTTCCGCAGCCCCGACTTCCAGAAGCTGCGCGAGCAGCTGAAGGATGCGGCGGTGTTCGACGGCCGCAACCTGTATGAGCCGGGCGAAGTGGAAGCCGCAGGTCTTGCGTACTACGGCATTGGCCGGGGGCGCTCGTTGCATGTCTGATCTGCCCACTGAACGCGAGCAGGCGCTGGAAGCGCGCCTGGTCGAGCTGGAAATGCGCGTGTCCTTCCAGGAACAGGCGCTGGCCGAGCTGAGCGACGCGCTGGCTGATGCCCGCATGCAGGGCATGCGCAACGCCGATGTGCTGCGCGTGCTGCTGGAAGACCTGGGCAAGGTCCGCAACGCACTGAATTCTTCCGATCCGGCGAGCGAACCGCCGCCGCCGCACTACTGATCCGAATCCTATGAGCGATACCCTCCGCGACCAGCTGATGGGCCTGGGCTTCAGGCCCGCGCCCAAGCCCGAGCGCAAGAATGATGGCCCCCGCCGTGATGGCCGCCCGCAGGGCAAGGGTGGCAACGGCAACGGCAATGGAAAGCCGCAGGGCGCAGGCAAGGGCGAGCACAAGCCCGGTGAGCGTCGTGGGCAGGGCCATGGCGCGGGCAAGCCCGGCGGGCATGCGCGCGGTGGCCAGGGCCAGCAGGGCCCGCGCAAGCCGCGCAGCACCGAAGAGATGGATCTGGCCAAGGCCTATGCCATCCGGGCGCAGCGGGAGAAGGAAGAGCGCATCGAGACCGAGCGCCTGAAGCAGGAAGAAGCACGCGTGCGCCGCGAGGCGAAGGCCAAGCTGGAAGAACTGCTGAAGGACAAGAGCCTCAACGCCGAGGCAGCGGACATCGCCCGCCACTTCCCGTATGGCGGCAAGATCAAGCGCATCTATGTGACCGCCGAACAGCTGACCGCGCTCAATGCCGGTGAGCTGGGTGTGGTCCAGCTCAATGGCCGCTACCTGCTGGTAACGGCCGACGTGCTGGCACAGTCCGAGGCGGTGTTCGCCGCCTCGGTGGCGCTGAAGGTCGATCCGAATGCGCCGGCCGAGGAAGATCCGTACGCGGACCCGCAGTACCAGGTGCCGGACGACCTGGTCTGGTAAAGGCGCAACCACCGCGGACGGCACTGCCCCCGCGGTTGGGGGGGAAGGGATGACCGCTGATCCAAGCCGTGGCTACGTGCCGCACATTGACGGCCTGCGCGCGATTGCCGTGCTGGCCGTCATCGTGTTCCACCTGGACCCGGCCTGGTTGCCGGGCGGGTTCACCGGCGTAGACGTGTTCTTCGTCATTTCCGGGTTCGTGGTCAGCGCGTCGGTGCACCGGCTGCCGCCGTTGTCGCTGTGGCAGTCGATGCTGCGCTTCTATTCGCGCCGCATCCGCCGCATCGCACCTGCGCTGATCAGCTGCCTGCTGTTGACCGCTGTCGGCAGCGTGCTGTTCATTCCCGAGTCCTGGCTCAGCGAGGCCAGTGACAAGACCGGGCTGATGGCATTCTTCGGCTTCAGCAACTGGGTGCTGGCGCTGATCGGCAACGACTATTTCGCGCCCAAGGCCGAATTCAATCCCTATACCCATACCTGGTCGCTGGGCGTGGAGGAGCAGTTCTACCTGCTGTTCCCGCTGCTGTTCCTGGCCTGGGCGCGCGGCGTGCGCGGGCGTTGGATCAGCCTTGGCCTGTTTGCCGTGGTCAGTGCGGCGTCACTGCTGCATTCGGCGGTGCTGGGCCTGCACGAGGCGCCGCCATCGTGGGCGTTCTACGCCACCACTACGCGGCTGTGGCAACTGGGTGTTGGCGTACTGCTGTTCCAGCTGCTGCATGTTCGCCAGCCAGTGGATGCGGTGACGACGATTGCACTGAAGCGCGCTGCGCCCGTGTTCTCGCTGCTCGCGATGGTGGCTCTGGCCTTGCTGTGCTGGGCATTGTGGACCGCACGGGCCGGACGTTCGCCGTGGCCTGATGGCCTGCTGCCGACCTTTGCGGCGGCAGGCCTGCTGTGGGCGCTGCATCATCATCCCCGGTCCTGGGTGGCACGCCTGTTGGCCAGCAGGCCGATGCGCTCCATCGGCCTGCTGTCGTACTCGCTGTATCTGTGGCACTGGCCGGTATTCGTGCTGATGCGCTGGACCGTGGGCCTGCAGACACCCCTGCAGATGAGCGCTGCGATGGCGCTGGTGCTGCTGCTGTCGTGATTGTCGTGGCGCTGGGTGGAGCAACCGTTCCGGGGCCCCTTGGCGCAGCGTCTGCGCCCGGGTCGCTGGGTACTGGCAGGTTCGGCTGTGCTGCTGGTCGCGGCCGGCACCCAGACGCTGCTGTACCTGCAGGCACCGCGGATATCACTGAGCACGGTCAGTCGGCATCCCGGCGACTGGTATCCCAACGGCAAGAGCGTGGCAGGCGACTATCCCGACTGCAGCCTGGTGACCACCAAGCGACGCTTCGAAGGTGGCAGCATGCGGACCTATGCGCGTGGTGACTGCGATCGGCCGGTGCCTGCCGGTGCGCCGAAGCAGGTGTTCGTTGCTGGCGATTCGCATGCAATGGCCTACATCGAGCTGCTGCAGCGGCTGGCGCTTGAGAGTGGCTCGGAGGTGATTCTCTACGGTCGTGGTGGATGCCCGCAGGTGAGCCTGCAGAAGTGGCGCGGCGCGGGTGCCGGTTGCAGTGATTTCGACGCAGCGATGCTCGCCGATGTCACGCAGCGTGCGCAGCCAGGTGATGCCGTGGTGCTGGTGTCGCTGCGGATACCGCGCTTGTCCGATCAGTTCGTATTGTTCGATGCGCAGGCGCAGCTGGCGGGCGAGCTGACCCCGGAAGCCACTGCAGGACGCGAGGCCGAAGTGGCCGAGGCGATCACCCAGTGGAAACCGTTGGCCGAGCGCGGTGTGCGAATTGTGCTGGAGGCGCCCAAACCGGTGCTGCCGGCGCCGCCGTATCGCTGTTCGGACCGCTTCAACGCGCGCAACGAGATCTGCCGCAATGGCCTGGACAGCACGCGTGAGGCGATGGAAACGCTCCGTGCGCCGATGCTGGGCAGCCTGCAGCAGGTGGTCGATGGCCTGCCAGGGGGTGTGCTGTGGGATCCGATGCCGGTGCTGTGTGATGACGTGCTGTGCCCGGCGCAGCGCGATGGCCGGCCGTTGTTCTTCGATGGCGATCACCTCAGCGCGCATGGCAACCGTGTGCTGCTGCCGTCGCTGCAGCAGGTACTGCTGCAGCAGTAGGACCGGCGCCGGCGTCAGGCCTTGAAGCGGCTCCGGCGTGCGCGGATCAGTGGCAGGCTCGGTGCGAAGAAGCACAGCAGTGCGCCGACCAGGGCAAACGACACCGGACGAGAAACCGTCAAAGCCCAGCGCAATGATGAAGCGAAAAGGGGACGGAGGGGATTAAGTCGTTTTGGGCACAAACGACTTAATCCCCTCCGTCCCCTTTTTGTGTCATTCGGGGTCGTAGTCGAGGTTGGAGGCCAGCCAGCGCTCGGCCTGGGCGCGGTCCACGCCCTTGCGGCGGGCGTAGTCGCTGACCTGCTCGCGGCTGAGGCGGCCGACCACGAAGTACTGGCTCTGCGGATGGCTGAAGTAGTAGCCCGAAACGGCCGCCGTAGGCAGCATCGCAAAGCTCTCGGTCAGTTCCATGCCGGCGTTGGCTTCGGCCTGCAGCAGGTCGAACAGGCGCCGTTTCTCGCTGTGCTCCGGGCATGCCGGGTACCCTGGCGCCGGGCGGATGCCACGGTACTGCTCGTCGATCAGCGCCTCGTTGTCCAGCGTCTCGGCGTGCTCATGGCCCCAGAATTCGGTACGCACGCGCTGGTGCATGCGCTCGGCCAGCGCTTCGGCGAAGCGATCGGCGAGGGCCTTCAGCAGAATCGCGTTGTAGTCATCGTGGTCGGCTTCGAAGCGCGCTACGTGCGCGTCGATGCCGATGCCGGCAGTGACGGCGAAGGCGCCGATCCAATCCTGCTTGCCGCTGTCGGCCGGGGCGATGAAATCGGCCAGGCAGAAATCCGGGCGCTCGGCCGGCTTGTCCACCTGCTGGCGCAGGAAGTGCAGGGTGGTCTCGCCCTGCGGGTGCTGCACGCGCACGTCGTCGCCGATGCTGTTGGCCGGCCACAGGCCGAACACGGCCTTGGCGGTCAGCCATTTCTCATTGACGATGCGCTCGAGCATCGCGCGGGCGTCCCTGTACAGATCGCTGGCCTGGGTGCCGACGATCTCGTCGGTGAGGATGGCCGGAAACTTGCCGGCCAGCTCCCAGGCCTGGAAGAACGGCGTCCAGTCGATGTAGTCGACCAGTTCGGCCAGCGGGTAGTCGTCAAATACGTGCAGGCCGGGCTGGTTCGGTGCCGGCGGCGTGTAGGTGTCCCAGCCGCCCTGGAATTTCTGCCCACGCGCGTGTTCCAGCGAAACCAGGCGCTTGGCATCGCCACGGTTGCGATGGCGCGCGCGGATCTCGGCATAGTCGGCCTCGTTGGCGGCTACGAAGGCCTCGCGCAGGTCACGCGAGATCAGCGACTGGGCCACGCCGACCGCGCGCGAGGCGTCCTTCACCCACACCGTGGGCGCCTTGTAATGTGGGTCGATCTTCAGCGCGGTGTGCGCGCGCGAGGTGGTCGCTCCACCGATCAGCAGCGGCAGGTCGAAGCCCTGGCGCTGCATCTCCCGGGCCACGTGGCTCATCTCTTCCAGTGATGGAGTGATCAGGCCGGACAGGCCGATCAGGTCGGCGTTGTGCTCGCGCGCGGCATCGAGGATCTTCTGCGCCGGCACCATCACGCCAAGGTCGACCACCTCGAAGTTGTTGCAGGCCAGGACTACGCCGACGATGTTCTTGCCGATGTCATGCACATCACCCTTCACCGTGGCCATGATGATCTTGCCGTTGCTCTTGGCGGTGTCGCCACTGCGCGCCTTCTCGGCCTCGATGTAGGGCAGCAGGTAGGCCACGGCCTTCTTCATCACGCGCGCGGATTTCACCACCTGCGGCAGGAACATCTTGCCGGCGCCGAACAGGTCGCCGACCACGTTCATGCCATCCATCAACGGACCTTCGATCACGTCCAGCGGGCGGCTGGACGCCTGCCGGGCCAGTTCGGTGTCTTCTTCCACGAAGGCATCCAGGCCGTGCACCAGCGCGTGCGCCAGGCGCTGCGCCACCGGCTTCTCGCGCCAGGCGAGGTCTTCGGTCTTCGCCGCGCCCTTCTTGCCCTTGTAGCGCTCGGCGATTTCCAGCAGGCGCTCGGTGGCATCGCTGCGGCGGTTGAGGATCACATCCTCCACGCGCTCGCGCAGTTCCGGTTCCAGTTCGTCGTAGATCGGCATGGCGCCGGCGTTGACGATGCCCATGTCCATGCCGGCGGCAATGGCGTGGTACAGGAACACCGAGTGGATGGCCTGGCGCACCGTTTCGTTGCCGCGGAACGAGAACGAGACGTTGGAAACACCGCCGGACACATGGCAGTGCGGCAGCGTCTGCTTGATGATGCGGGTGGCTTCGATGAAGTCCACCGCATAGTTGTCGTGCTCTTCGATGCCGGTGGCGACGGCGAAGATGTTCGGGTCGAAGATGATGTCCTGCGGTGGGAAGCCGATCTCGTCGACCAGGATGCGGTAGGCGCGGGTGCAGATCTCGACCTTGCGTGCGCAGGTGTCAGCCTGGCCGCTTTCGTCGAATGCCATCACCACCGCGGCAGCACCGTAGCGCAGCACCTTGCGCGCGTGCTCGCGGAACAGCGCCTCGCCTTCCTTCAGCGAAATCGAATTGACCACGCTCTTGCCCTGCAGGCACTTCAGGCCGGCCTCGATCACGCTCCACTTGGAGGAGTCGACCATCACCGGAATACGGGCGATGTCCGGCTCGGACATGATCAGGTTGAGGTAGCGGGTCATCGCCGCTTCCGAATCGATCAGGCCCTCGTCCATGTTGACGTCGAGGATCTGCGCGCCGCTGGCCACCTGCTGGCGGGCCACGTCCACCGCTTCTTCGTAGCGGCCTTCCTTGACCAGCTTGCGGAACTGCGCGCTGCCGGTGACGTTGGTGCGCTCGCCGACGTTGATGAACAGAAGGTCCGGAGTGATGACCAGAGGTTCCAGGCCGGACAGGCGGGTAGGGCGGACAGGCGTCATGGCAGGCGTCAGCTCAACAGCAATAGGGCGGGAAGTGCGGAACGGTGGCGGCGACATTCATGCGGCCTGCTCCTGGACACCGGGCAGGGCGCGCGGCGGCAGCCCGGCCACGGCCTCGGCGATTGCGCGGATGTGGTCAGGGGTGGAGCCACAGCAGCCACCGACCAGGTTCAACAGGCCATCCTCGGCGAAACCGCGCAGGGTGCTGGCCATGTCCTCGGGCGTCTCGTCGTACTCGCCGAAGGCATTGGGCAGGCCTGCGTTGGGGTGCGCGCTGACGTAGCAGTCGGCGACCTGCGAAAGGGTTTCCACGTGCGGGCGCATCGCATCGGCACCCAGTGCGCAGTTCAGGCCGATCGACAACGGGCGCGCATGCGCGAGCGACGCGTGGAAGGCCTCGGCGGTCTGCCCGGACAGCGTGCGTCCCGAGGCATCAGTGATGGTGCCGGAGATCATCACGGGCAACCTTGCGCCGCGTGCATCGAAGGCCTCCTCCAGTGCATACAGCGCGGCCTTGGCATTGAGCGTGTCGAAGATGGTCTCGACCATGATGGTGTCGGCGCCGCCGTCGATCAGGCCGTCAATGGCTTCGCGGTACGTGTCGCGAAGCTCGTCGAAGCTGGTGTTGCGAAAGCCCGGATCGTTGACATCGGGACTGATCGAGGCGGTGCGGCTGGTCGGGCCGATCACCCCGATCACGAAGCGTGGCTTGCCTGGTGTGGTTGCGGCTACTGTATCGCAGCAGGTGCGTGCCACCGCTGCGCCAGCCTTGTTCAATTCGTACACCAGGTGTTCGAGGTGGTAGTCGGCCTGGCTGACCGACGTGGCGTTGAACGTGTTGGTCTCGACCAGATCCGCGCCCGCTTCGAGGTAGGCGGTATGGATGTCGGCGACGATCTGCGGCCGGGTCAGCAGCAGCAGATCGTTGTTGCCCTTCAGGTCATGCCCTTCCTGCACGGCGTGGTCGCAAGCGGGGCCATGCACATGATCGTAGCCACCGGCGAAGCGCTCGCCGCGGTAGTCGTCTTCCTGCAGGCCATGGCGCTGGATCATGGTGCCCATCGCGCCGTCGATGATCAGGATCCGCTCGCGCAGGGCGTCGAGCAGGGCGTTGGCACGATCAGGATGCAACCAGGGCAGGGCAGGCATGGCGATCTCGGGCTCAGGGCTTGTTGGCGATCAGCGAAATCACTTCGAAGTGCGGCGGACGCTTTTCGCGGGTGACCGTCTCCAGGCTGGACACCTGCAGGCCGGCCTTGTCGACGAACCTGCGCAGCTCCTTGTCGCTGAAGCCGAGGTTGACGTGGCCGTAGGCCTCCACCGCCGCCTTGTGCTCGTGGCGGGCCAGGCTGCACAGCAGCAGGCGGCCGCCGGAGCGCAGCACGCGCGCGGCTTCGGTCACCGCCTGCGCCGGTTTGCTGGCGTAGGTCAGCGCATGCATCAGCACCACCAGGTCGAAGCTGCCGTCCTTGAACGGCAGCGCATGCATGTCGCCCTCGCGCACTTCCACATTGGGCAGGCGGCGCAGGCGCTCGCTGGCGGCGGCAACCACGCGCGCGCTGGTATCGATGCAGATGTAGCGCTTGGCATGCGGGGCGACGAGTTCGGCCAGCACGCCGTCACCGGAGGCGATGTCCAGCACGTCGCCGGTCTCCAGCAGCGGCAACGCGGTACGCGCGAGGGCTTCCCAGGTGCGGCCGGGAGAATAGTGGCGCTCCATGTCGCCGGCCACGCTGTCGGCCCAGTTCTGGTCGGAGGCACGGTGGGCCAGCACGGCGGCGACACGTTCAGCGTCCTGCCGCAGCAACGGGTCGTCGCTTCCATTGCTCAAGGCATGCCACAATGCACGCTGCGCCGGGTCCAGCTGGGCCTCGTCGAAGCGGTAATAGGCCGACACGCCCGCACGGCGGTCGCGGACCAGGCCGGCTTCCTTCAGGCGCGCCAGGTGGGTGGACACCCGCGGCTGTGCCAGCCGGGTGATCGCCGACAGTTCGGCCACGGTCAGTTCCTCCTGCTCCAGCAGCGCCAGCAGGCGCACGCGGGTGGCATCGGCGAACACCTTGAGGCGGGTCGACCAGTCTTCCAGATCCATAAATATCTACCTATCGCGATATAGAGATATATTCGCTGAGAACGCGTGCCGCGGTCAAGTCGCTGGCGTACGGAAACTGGCGGGCCCCGGTACAATCGAGGCACCTGGGCGCGCGGTGCGCGGCCCATAACTTCATGTACCCGGGAGGGTGTTGTGGATTTCAGCTTTACTGAAGAGCAGTTGATGCTGCAGGACGTGGCGCGGCGCATCGCGCAGGAAAAGATCGCCCCCAGCGCGGAGCACCATGACCGCACCGGCGAGTTCCCGCTGGACAACATCCGCCTGCTGGGCGAAAACGGCCTGATGGGCATCGAAGTGCCGACCGAATACGGTGGCGCGGGCATGGACCCGGTGGCGTACGTGCTGGCGATGGTGGAGGTCGCCGCCGCCGACGCAGCCCATTCGACCATCATGTCGGTCAACAACTCGCTGTTCTGCAACGGCATCCTCACCCACGGTACCGAGGAACAGAAGCAGACCTACGTGCGTGCCATCGCCGAAGGCGAGGCCATCGGCGCGTTCGCGCTGACCGAGCCGCAGTCCGGTTCGGACGCCACCGCCATGCGCTGCCGTGCAGTGAAGCAGGCCGATGGCACCTTCGTCATCAACGGCAAGAAGAGCTGGATCACCTCCGGCCCGGTGGCCAAGTACATCGTGCTGTTCGCAATGAGCGAGCCGGACAAGGGCGCGCGCGGCATCACCGCCTTCATCATCGATACCGACAAGGCGGGCTTCGGTCGTGGCAAGACCGAGCCCAAGCTCGGCATCCGTGCCTCGGCCACCTGCGAGATCGAGTTCAACGATTACGTGGCACAGGCCGAAGACGTGCTGGGCCAGGAAGGCGAGGGCTTCAAGATCGCCATGAGCGTGCTCGATGCTGGCCGCATCGGTATCGCCTCGCAGGCCATCGGCATCGCCCGTGCCGCCTATGAAGCGACCCTGGCGTACGTGAAGGAGCGCAAGGCGTTCGGCGCGGCCATCGGTACCTTCCAGATGACCCAGGCCAAGATCGCCGACATGAAGTGCAAGCTGGACGCAGCGCTGCTGCTGACCTTGCGCGCGGCGTGGGTGAAGGGCCAGGGCAAGCGCTTCAGCACCGAAGCAGCGGTGGCCAAGCTGACCGCCTCGGAAGCGGCGATGTGGATCACCCACCAGGCCGTGCAGATTCATGGCGGCATGGGGTATTCGAAGGAAATGCCGCTGGAGCGCTACTTCCGTGATGCCAAGATCACCGAGATCTACGAGGGCACCTCGGAAATCCAGCGCCTGGTGATCGCCCGCAACGAGACCGGGCTGCGCTGAGTTCGACCGGCCGCGCCGCTGCAACGGCGGCGCGGCCAGTAGATCCACGCCATGCGTGGATACACGGTCTTCTTGGCCGAGCGATACCCGATCTGGTCCAATGCAAGCCGGTTTTTACGCGGTCTGCAAAGATGATCTATCGAGGTTGGGGATTCATGACGCTGGTGACGCCGATTGCAGCCATCCTGCTGCTGGCGTACTTCTTTCCGCATGAAGGCTCCAGGGGCAACACGCCGCTGCCCCAGGTTCTGTTGGGTGCAGGCATCGGCGCAGCGGTGAACGTATTGCTGGGTTTGTGGCTCAACCGTGCGCCCCGGCAGAAGGGTATGGCTGCACCCCATCATTTCTTCTTTGTGCCGATGCAATGGGCGGCATTGGCTCTCGTGGTGGTATGCGTGGTGGTTGCGCTGCTGCGCTGAGACGCCGGCTTGGCATGCGCCAACCTTGGTTGGCATGGATCCAGCGGCGCCAACCAAGGTTGGCGACTACCGGCTTCATGGCACGAATGAAAAAGGCCCCGGATCGCTCCGGGGCCTTTTCGTTTCAACCCACCGCCGGATCAACGATCCGGGCGGTGCGCGGCTTCGGCGTCGCGCTGGCGCTCCATGAATTCCTTGGAGGACTCATCCAGCTTGTCACCCAGCATGCGGCGCACGACCACGAAGAACACCGGGATCATCAGCAGGCCGAGCAGGGTGGCGAACAGCATGCCGCCGATCACGCCGGTACCGATGGCGTGGCGGGAATTGGCGCCGGCGCCGGTGGAGATCGCCATCGGGATCACGCCCATGATGAACGCGAACGAGGTCATCAGGATCGGGCGGAAGCGCAGGCGGGCCGCTTCGATGGTGGCATCGCGCAGGGTCTTGCCTGCTGCGCGCTGTTCCACCGCGAACTCGACGATCAGGATCGCGTTCTTCGCGGCCAGGCCGATCACGGTGATCAGGCCGATCTTGAAGAACAGATCGTTCGGCAGGCCACGCAGCATCGACAGGCCGAGGGCGCCAAGCACGCCCAGCGGCACCACCAACAGCACCGCCACCGGGATCGACCAGCTTTCATACAACGCGGCCAGGCACAGGAACACCACCACGATCGACAGCACCAGCAGCAGCGTCGCCGCGTTGCCGGCCAGGATTTCCTGGTAGGACATGCCCGACCAGTCGTAGCCGAAGCCAGCCGGCAGATCGTCGTTGACGATGCCTTCCATGGTCTGCATCGCCTCACCCGAGCTGGTGCCCGGTGCCTGCGAGCCGACGATGTTGATCGCCGAGTAGCCGTTGTAGCGGCTCAGCGACGGCGGTGCCGACACCCATTCGGACTTGACCACCGTATTGAGCGGGATCATCGAACTGGTGCCATCGGCGTTCTTGGTCAGGCTGGAGGGACTGTAGAAGCTCTTCAGCGATTCCTGGCCGGTGCGGTACGGACCATCGGCCTGCATGGTCACGCGCTTGATGCGGCCTTCGTAGAAGAAGTCGTTCACGTACACCGGGGCCAGCATCAGCTGGATGGTGCTGTACACGTCCGACACCGACATGCCCATCGACTGCGCCTGCACGCGGTCGACATGCAGCTGCAGCTGCGGGGCGTTTTCCAGGCCGTTCGGGCGTACGCCCACCAGGTGGTCGGGCTTCTGCGCAGCCTGGCCAAGCAGGATGTTGCGGGCCTGGGTCAGCTGCTCGTAGCCGGCACCGCTGCGGTCCTGCAGCCACATGTCGAAGCCGCCGAACTGGCCGAGGCCCTGCACGGTGGGCAGGTTGACCACGAAGATCTGCGCTTCCTTGATGCCGTAGAACGCGCCGTTCATGTTCTGGATGAACTCGGGCGCGGTGAACTTGCGTTCCTCCCATGGCTTCAGGCGGATGAAGCCCATGCCCACGTTCTCGCCGGAACCGACGAAGCTGAAACCGGCCACCTGCAGCATGCCTTCATAGCCGTCCTGCTTTTCCAGGATGCCACGCATCTGCGCGAACACTTCGTTGGTCTGGCCCTTGGTCGAGCCCGGCGGCAGCTGCACGATCGCCAGCGCATAGCCCTGGTCTTCTTCCGGCAGGAAGCTGCCCGGCATGCGGGTGAACAGGAAGCCGCACAGTGCGGTCAGCACCACGAACAGGATCATCCAGCGCGGTGCATGGCGCACCGCCGAAGTGATGTGCCCCACATAGGTATGGCTGATCTTGTCGTAGTACTTGTTGAAGGTGCGGTAGATGATGTTCGGGTTGTCGTTGTGCGTCGGCTTGAGGAAGGTCGCGCACAGCGCGGGGGTGAAGCCCAGAGCCAGGAACGCCGAGAACGCCATCGAGATGGCGATGGTCAGCGCGAACTGCTTGTAGATTTCACCGGCGGCGCCGCCCTGCAGGGCGGACGGGATGAACACCGCGGCCAGTACGACGGTGATCGCCACCACCGCGCCGGTGATCTGGGTCATCGCCTTCTGCGTGGCCGGCTTCGGCGCCAGGCCTTCCTCGGTCATGATGCGTTCGACGTTCTCGATCACCACGATCGCGTCATCGACCACGATGCCGATCGCCAGCACCATCGCGAACAGGGTCAGCTGGTTGATCGTGAAGCCGATCATCCACATGCCCAGGAAGGTGCCGAGCAGGGCCACCGGGATGACCAGGGTCGGGATCAGCGTGGCGCGGAAGTTCTGCAGGAAGATCAGCATCACCAGGAACACCAGGAACACTGCTTCAAACAGTGTCTTGACCACTTCCTGGATGGAGATCTTGACGAAGGTGGTGCTGTCGTACGGCGAGAACCAGGTCACCCCGGACGGGAAGCTGGGCTGCAGCTCGTCCATCTTGGCGCGCACCGCATCGGCCACGTTCAGGGCGTTGGCGCCCGGCAGCAGCTGGATGGCGAAGGCACCGGTCGGCTTGCCGTTGTACTGGGTGTCGAAACCGTAGTTGTTGGCACCGAAGGCGACGCGGGCGATGTCCTTCATCAGCACCCGCGAACCGTCCGGATTTGCCCGCAGGATGATGTTCTCGAACTCCTGCGGCGAACTGAAGCGGCCTTCAGCCGAGACCGTGGCGGTGAAGTGCTGGCCTTCCGGCGACGGGTCCGAACCCAGCGCACCGGCGGCGAACTGCACGTTCTGCGCGCGCACCGCCGCCAGCACCTGGCTGGCCGACAGGCCATAACCCTGCATCTTCTCCGGGTTGAGCCAGATGTTCATGGCGTACTCGGAACCGAACTGCTGGGTGCTGCCGACGCCGGGAATACGCGAGACCTGGTCGAGCACGCGCGAACCAACGATGTCGTTCAGCGCATCACGGTTGATGGTCGGGGTATCGGACTGCAGCGCCACCACCATCAGGAAGCCGGCGTTGGCCTTGGCCACCACCACGCCCTGCTGGGTCACTTCCGAAGGCAGGCGTGGCGTGGCCAGCGAGACCTTGTTCTGCACCTGCACCTGGGCGATGTCCGGATCGGTACCGGTCTCGAAGGTCAGGGTGATCTGCGCACGGCCGTTGGAGGCGGACGATGAGCTGAAGTACAGCAGGTGATCGATACCGGTCAGCTGCTGCTCGATCACCTGGGTGACCGATTTCTCGGTGGTGTCCGCACTGGCGCCCGGGTAGGTCGCCGAGACGGTGACCTGCGGCGGGGCGATGTTGGGATAGGACTCCACACCCAGGTTGAGGATCGCGATCACGCCGCTGAGCGAGATCAGGATCGCAACCACCCAGGCGAAGACTGGATGTTCGATGAAAAATTTAGGCATGACGGAAGGTTCCCGTTACTGCTTGTTCGAATCGGTGGCGGCCGGCTTGGCCGCATCGGCCTGCTCGGGCTTGGCCGCGTCGGCCGGTGCCTTGCCAGCAGCCGGTGCGGTGCCCGCCGGAGCGGCGCCGCCCGCGGCCGGCTTGCCGTTGGCGTCCTGCCCCGGGGTCCACGGCTTGGCCACCGCCGGCGCACCTTCCTTGACCTTCTGCACGCCGGCCACGATCACCTTGTCACCGGCGGCCAGGCCGTCGCTGACCAGCCAGTTGCCGTTCTGCGCGCCATCGGTCTTCACGTTCTTGCGCACCACCTTGCCGTCGGCACCGACCACCATCACGTAGCCGCCGGTGGTGTCGCGCAGCAGCGCCTGCTGCGGCACCAGGTAGGCGTTGTTGCGCTCGCCGAGGTTGGCCTGGAAGCTGACGAAGGCGCCGGGCAGCAGGATCTGCTGCGGGTTCGGCAGCAGCGCACGCAGCGACACCGCGCCGGTGGCCGGGTCGACCGTGGTCGAAGAGAAGTCCAGCGTGCCCAGCTCGCTGTAGGTGCTGCCGTCGGCCAGCTTGACGTTGACCGTGGCCTTGCCGTCACCGGACAGCGCCAGCGCACCCTTGGCCTGCTGCGCGCGCAGCTGGGTCAACTCGTCCACGCTCAGCGAGAAGTTCACGTACAGCGGGTCGAGCTGGTCGACGGTGGTCAGCAGGGTCACATCGCCTTGGCCGACCAGCGCGCCTTCGGTGACCTGCTGCTTGTTGGCCACACCGCTGATCGGCGCGGTCACTTCGGTATAACCCAGGCTGATGCGCGAAGAGGTCACCGCCGCTTCGGCCTGCTTGACCGCGGCCAGCGCGGTGCGCTCGGCCGATTCGGCGTTGTCCAGGTCGGACTTGGAGACGAACTGCTGCGGCGCCAGCGAACGCGCGCGATCCGCGGCCACCTTGGCATTGGCGTAGGTGGCGCGGGCCGAGGCCAGCTGGGCCTCGGAGGCATTGAGCGAAGCACGCAGCGGCGCCGGGTCGATCAGGAACAGGGGCTGGCCCTGCTTGACCTGCGAGCCTTCCTGGTAGACGCGCTTGAGCAGTACGCCCGGCACGCGCGCGCGCACGTCGGCGCTGCGGAACGGCGACAGGCGGCCGACCAGCTCACGCTGCAGCGGCAGGGTCTGCGGCTTGGCGTCGATCACGCCCACCTCCGGCGGCGGGGGCGTCTGCTGTTCCGGCTTCTTGCAGGCAGCCAGCGCGACAGCAACGGCGCACGTCAAGGCAAGGGTGCGGAGTGGGGCGGTCATCAGGAGGAACTCCGGGGTTGGTTTGAAGACGGGGCCGCCGACGGCTGAGGCGCGAAGGCGCGCAGGAAGCTGTCGACGGAGAACTCTGCCCAGCGCCGACGCAGCTGCGCGTCATCACGATGGGGGGTATGGAAACGCTGTTTGTCGAAATCCTGACCGGCGATCATGCTCAGCAGCAGTTCGGCCATGAAGTGCGGGTCGTCATGCCGGAGCTGGCCACGCATGCAAACGGTTTCAATCCATTCAGCAAGATGAAGCGTCAGCGCGCCGGCGCCATGCCGGTACAGCGTACGCGCCTCTTCGGGAAACTGGGCCGCGTCGGCGGCGATCAGCCGACAGGCCTGCCCTACGTGCGGTTGGTTGAAATGCTCCAGGAAGTCGGTGGCGAACTGGAGCAGGCTGGCACGCAGGTCGTCAGTGCGGAGTGCACGAACCATGGCTCCGGTAGCGTGGCCGACATGGCGCTGCATCACCCGGCGCAGCAGTTCCTGCTTGTTGCCGTAGCGCGAGTACAGGGTCTGCTTGGAACAGCCGGCATGCTGGGCCACCGCGTCCATGCTCATCTGCATGCCCTGCTGGGCCAGCAGCTCGCGCACGGCATCGAACACGCGCTCATCGCGTGCGTCGAGGGCAACGGGGAGGTAGGCCGGGTTCACGCGGTGGACTATACCGTCCAGTTCAGGATTGTGGAATCGAATCGGCGTCGCCGCGTGTGTCTTCCGGTAACACGCTTTGCCGATCCTGTCGGCAGTGCTGAAGCGGGCGCCAGCACCATACCGGTGCGAACTGAATAGGCGTCTAAACCGCAGCAAACCCGAATCTGGTTATTCCGTCCTGCAGCAAGGCCTTTTCGTGCGGTAGGGCTACAATTTCATTTTCCCAACTGAGCAAGCGCATCGCTCTGCCATGAAACCGCAAAAAACCGCAGCCAAGACCGTGAAAAACAAGACCAAACCAGCAGAGTCGGAGGTCGCAGTGACCGCTGGTTTCTCCCTGGAGCCGGTGTACACGGCATTGCGCAAGCGTTACCCCGCGGCCGCACAGGCCGAAGCGGTGGCCTTCGCCACTGACTTCTACAAGCGCATGGAGTCGGACGAGTTCCCGCACCACAGCGCTGAAGAGTGGGCCGCTCTCGCGGCTGAGACGCTGGAATTCGCCCGTGCCCGCAAGGCCGGCAAGGCCAACGTCCGCGTGTTCAATCCGACCGCGAAGGCCAACGGTTGGGAATCGCCGCACACCGTGCTGCAGATCGTCAACGACGACATGCCGTTCCTGGTCGACACCGTCACCATGTCGCTGGCCGAACAGGGCGTGGGCGTCCACGTGCTGGGCCACCCGGTGCTGCGCTTCACCCGCGACAAGGCCGGCAAGCTGGTCAAGGTCGGCGAGGGTGATGCCGAGTCGGTGATGCTGCTGGAGATCGACCGCCAGCCGGCCGAAGCCATGGCGGCCATCGAGCAGGCCATCAGCAAGGCGCTGGACGAAGTGCGTGCGATCGTGCGCGACTGGCAGCCGATGAAGGACAAGGCGCTGGCGCTGGCCGACGACCTGGGCAGCCGCCAGCTGCCGGTCGACGACGCGTCGCGCAAGGAAGCACAGGAATTCCTGCGCTGGGCCGCCGACAACCACTTCACCTTCTTCGGCTACCGCGAGTACCGCGTCGAGAAGCAGGGCAAGGAAGAGGTGCTGGCGCCGCTGAACGACACCGGCCTGGGCCTGATGCGCGGCAAGGACAAGTCCGCCGCCCGTCCGGTCAAGACCCTGGCCGCGCAGGGCCTGAACACCACGTCCGGGCTGAAGGACGCGCTGATCCTGACCAAGACCAATGCCCGTTCGCGCGTGCACCGCGCCGGCTACATGGACTACATCGGCGTGCTGGAATTCGACGCCAAGGGCAAGATCATCGGCGAGCAGCGCTTCCTCGGCCTGTTCACTTCCAGTGCCTACAACCGTCGCCCGTGGGAAATCCCGCTGGTGCGCCAGCGCCACGAGCACGTGATGAAGCAGTCGGGCCTGGCCTCGGCCAGCCACAGCGGCAAGGCCCTGCGCCACATCCTGGAAACCCTGCCGCGCGAAGAACTGTTCCAGTCCAGCGAGGACGAACTGTTCCGCACTGCCATGGGCGTGCTGGGCCTGCAGGAGCGCGTGCGCAGCCGCCTGTTCCTGCGCCGCGACAAGTACAGCCGTTTCATCTCCGCGCTGGTCTACCTGCCGCGTGAGCGCTTCAACACCGACGTGCGCCTGCGCATCGAAGCGATGCTGAAGGACGCGCTGCACGGCGAGTACGTGGACAGCTCGGTGGTGCTGGGCGAATCGCCGCTGGCCCAGGTGCACCTGATCGTGCGCCCGAAGCCGGGCGAAATGCTGGACGTCGATACCGCCGAACTGGAGCAGAAGCTGGCCCAGGTGCTGCGCAACTGGCAGGACGACCTGCGCGAAGCGCTGGTGACCCGCCACGGCGAAACCGAAGGCCTGCGCATCGCTGCCCGCATCGGCAAGGCACTGCCGGCTGGCTACATCGAAGACAACAGCACCGCCGTTGCCGCCAACGATGTCAGCCAGCTCGATGCCCTGACCGGCCCGGACGACCTGCGCCTGAGCCTGCAGGCCGTGCCGCGCGAAAGCGGCGATGGCCTGCGCCTGAAGCTGTATCGCCAGCTGGACGACATTCCGCTGTCGGACGCGCTGCCGATGATGGAAAACATGGGCCTGCGCGTGATCGCCGAGCGCCCGTACCGCCTGTCGGTCGACAACGCGCCGGTGTACGTGCAGGACTTCGAGGTCGAGTCGACCGCCGGCGCGATCGATGCCGCCAGCGTCGATGAAGCCTTCGGCGAGACCTTCGCCCGCGTCTGGCATGGCGATGCCGAGAACGACGGCTTCAACCGCCTGGTGCTGGCTGCCGGCCTGCACTGGCGCCAGGTCGCCATGTTGCGCGGCTACTGCAAGTACCTGCTGCAGACCGGCGTGCCGTTCTCGCAGGCCTACGTGGAAGGCACCTTCGCGCGCTACCCGCTGCTGGCCCGCCTGCTGGTCGAGCTGTTCGAAGCCCGCTTCGATCCGGCTACCGGCCATGAGAGCAAGGACGATATCGCCGCCGGCCAGGCCCAGCTGAAGGCCCACTTCGATGTGCTGGCTGCTGGCGACGACGCCACCCTGAAGGTGCTCAAGACCGTGGTCGACGCCCGCAAGGGTGACCGCGACGCGCAGATGCAGGCCGCGCGCGATGCGCTGCTGAAGCTGATGGACCGCGTGTCCAGCCTGGACGAAGACCGCATCCTGCGCTCGTTCATGGGCGTGATCGACGCGACCCTGCGCACCAGCTACTACCAGACCGATGCCAACGGCCAGCACGGCCATGTCATCAGCTTCAAGTTCGATTCGGCGCTGGTGCCGGACCTGCCGAAGCCGCGCCCGTACCGCGAAATCTTCGTCTACGGCCCGCGCGTGGAAGGTACCCACCTGCGCTTCGGCGCGGTCGCCCGTGGTGGCCTGCGCTGGTCGGACCGTCGCGAAGACTTCCGTACCGAAGTGCTGGGCCTGGTCAAGGCGCAGATGGTCAAGAACACCGTCATCGTGCCGGTTGGCGCGAAGGGCGGCTTCTTCGCCAAGACCCCGCCGGTGAACGGCGACCGCGACGCGATCTTCGCCAACGGCGTGGCCTGCTACAAGCTGTTCATCCAGGGCCTGCTGGACATCACCGACAACATCGTCAACAACAAGATCGTGCCGCCGGTGGATGTCGTGCGCCACGACATGGACGATCCGTACCTGGTGGTGGCTGCCGACAAGGGCACCGCGACCTTCTCCGACATTGCCAACGGCCTGGCCATCGCGCACGGCTTCTGGATGGGCGATGCGTTCGCCTCCGGTGGTTCGGTCGGTTACGACCACAAGGGCATGGGCATCACCGCACGCGGTGCGTGGGAGTCGGTCAAGCGTCACTTCCGTGCGCTGGGCCGTGACAGCCAGAGCCAGGACTTCACCGCGGTCGGCGTCGGCGACATGTCCGGCGACGTGTTCGGCAACGGCATGCTGCTGTCGCGCCACATCCGCCTGGTCGCTGCGTTCGATCACCGCCACATCTTCCTGGACCCGAACCCGGATGCAGCCACCACGTTCGTCGAACGTGAGCGCCTGTTCACCGTGCCGCGTTCGAGCTGGGCGGACTACGATGCCAAGCTGATCAGCAAGGGCGGCGGCGTGTACCCGCGCAGCCTGAAGTCGATCGAGATCACCCCTCAGGTGCGTGAAGTGCTGGGCCTGGACGAGAACGTCAAGGCGCTGTCGCCGAACGACCTGATGAGCGCGATCCTGAAGGCACCGGTCGACCTGCTGTGGAACGGCGGCATCGGTACCTACGTCAAGGCCGCCAGCGAGCAGCACAGCGATGTCGGCGACCGCGCCAACAACGCGCTGCGCGTGAACGGTGGCGAGCTGCGCTGCAAGGTGGTGGGCGAGGGCGGCAACCTGGGCATGACCCAGCTGGGCCGCATCGAAGCTGCCCAGGCCGGCGTGCTGCTCAACACCGACTTCATCGACAACTCGGCCGGTGTCGACACCTCCGACCATGAAGTCAACATCAAGATCCTGCTCAACGATGTGGTGCGGGCCAAGAAGTTGACCGTCGAGCAGCGCAACAAGCTGTTGGCCTCGATGACCGATGAAGTCGCCGAGCTGGTGCTCAACGACAACTACCGCCAGAACCAGGCGCTGAGCCTGATGGAGCGGATGGCAGTCAAGCGCCTGGGTTCCAAGCAGCACTTCATCCGTACCCTGGAGCAGCAGGGCCTGCTTGATCGCCAGATCGAGTTCCTGCCGTCCGATGCCGAGCTGTCGCAGCGCAAGGCACGCGGCCAGGGCCTGACCCGTCCGGAGCTGTCGGTGCTGCTGTCCTACTCCAAGCTGGTGGCGTTCGCCCAGCTGCTGGATTCGGACATTCCGGAAGATCCGTACCTGTCCAAGGAGCTGCAGCGCTACTTCCCGACCCCGCTGCAGAAGAAGTACGCCGACGCAATGGAGCGTCACCGCCTGAAGCGCGAAATCATCGCCACGGCCGTGACCAACCAGACCATCAACCGCATGGGCGCCACCTTCCTGATGCGCATGCAGGAAGACACCGGCCGTTCCATCGCCGAGGTCGCCAAGGCCTACACCATCAGCCGTGAAACGCTGGATGCGCGCGCGCTGTGGGCGCAGATCGATGCCCTCGACGGCAAGGTGCCGGAGTCGGTGCAGATCGATGCACTGGAAGTGATCTGGAAGCTGCAGCGCTCGTTCGTGCGCTGGCTGCTGTCGCGCCCGGGCGCGATGCCGGGCATCACCGAAGCGGTCAACCGCTACCAGGGTCCGTTCAACGACATCCGCGTTGCTTCGGGTGTGCTGCCGGATTCGCAGCGTCCGACCTACGAAGCCCTGGTGGCCGAGTGGAAGGAAAAGGGCCTGCCGTCCGCGCTGGCACAGCAGCTGGCCGAACTGCACTTCCTGGAGCCGGCGTTCGACATCATCGAACTGGCCCGTACCCGCAAGCTGAAGCCGGTGGACGTGTCCAAGGTCCACTTCCGCCTGGGCGATGCCCTGCAGCTGCCGTGGCTGTTCGAGCAGGTCGACGCGCTGGAGGTTAATGGCCGTTGGCACGCCGTGGCACGTGGCGTGCTGCGTGACGAACTGGCGGCCAACCACCGCAACCTGGCGGGCCAGGTGCTGGGCACCAAGGGCAGCAGTGCTGAAGCCAAGGTGGCGGCCTGGATGGGTCGCGACGACAACAGCCTGCGCTTCACCCTGGCGATGCTGGCCGAACTGGCCGAGCAGAAGACCCTGGACTACCCGACCGTCTCGGTCGCGGTGCAGCGCCTGGGCCAGCTGGCCGCGCATGGTGCGTAAGTGATGTAACGCCGGGCCACGCCCGACACGTGTAGAACAGAACGGCCCCGCGAAAGCGGGGCCGTTTTGTTTTGCGGCGCATGCCTGGGACGGGTAGTGCCGGCCGCTGGCCGGCAACCCCATGGACCTCCCCGCAGATAGGCGGTTGCCGGCCAGCGGCCGGCACTACCGGGTATGCTCTTGCTGGCACACCCACCCGGATCCACCGATGAGCGACACCCCCCGCATCGCTTTCCTGGCCAGCACCACCGAGCCCGCGCAGATGGCCCGCGCCGCGATGGTCTCGCGCTATGGCGATCACGCGCCGGAGCAGGCGGACGTGCTGTGCCCGCTGGGCGGCGACGGTTTCATGCTGCAGACCCTGCACCGGCACGGGCACCTGGGCAAGCCGGTGTTCGGCATGAAGCTGGGCACCGTCGGCTTCCTGATGAACCAGTACCGTGGCGACGACGACGTGCAGGCGCGCATTGCCCGTGCCGAACCGGCCAACCTGCGCCCGCTGGAAATGGTGGCGTTGACCGAGTCGGGCACCAGTACCGGTTCGCTGGCCTACAACGATGTGTCGCTGCTGCGCCAGACCCGGCAGGCGGCGCATATCGGCATCGACCTCAACGGCCAGGAACGTGTGGCCGAACTGATCGGAGACGGCGTGCTGGTGGCCACCCCGGCCGGCAGTACCGCCTACAACTATTCCGCGCACGGACCGGTGCTGCCGCTGGGCTCGCATACCATCGCGCTGACGCCGCTGGCCCCTTACCGGCCGCGACGCTGGCGCGGGGCGATCCTCAAGGCCGACACCGAGGTGCGTTTCCGCGTGCTTGATCCGTACAAGCGCCCGGTCAGCGTCACAGCGGATTCGCACGAGACCCGCGACGTGGTCGAGGTGACCATCCGCGAGTCGAAGGACCGCCGCGTGACCCTGCTGTTCGACCCGGAGTACAACCTGGAAGACCGGATCCTGAGCGAACAGTTCGTTTTTTGACGACAATAGGCGGCCGGCCCCGCCGACCGCTTGAAGGACCCCCACCGATGGGCGACAACTCCCCCCGTTTGCTGACCGTCGCGGTGACCTCGCGCGCCCTGTTCGACCTCGAGGAAAGCCATGCGCTGTTCGAGAGCGATGGCGTGGCGGCCTATGCCGAATTCCAGCGCCAGCACGAGGACGATATCCTCGGGCCCGGCGTGGCCTTCCCGGTGGTGCGCAAGTTGCTGGCGCTGAATCAGGGCGCCAGCCCGGAGAACCCGCGGGTCGAGGTGATCCTGCTGTCGCGCAATTCGGCCGATACCGGCCTGCGCATCTTCAATTCGATCCAGCACTACGGCCTGGGCATCATCCGCGCAACGTTCACCGCCGGCGAGCCGACCTGGCCGTACGTGAAGCCGTTCGGCACCGACCTGTTCCTGTCGGCCAACCCCGAATCGGTGCGCAGCGCGCTGCGCCATGGCATCGCGGCGGCGACCATCCTGCCCAAGCCGCCGGGCGAGACCGCCGCCGCGGCGGCCGACCAGATCGATACCGGTCGCCCGGCCGGTCAGCTGCGCATCGCCTTTGACGGTGACGCCGTGATCTTCGGCGACGAGAGTGAGCGCATTTCGCGCGAGCAGGGCGTGGAAGCCTTTGGCCGCCACGAACGCGAGCGCGCCCGAGAGCCGCTCAGCGGCGGGCCGTTCCGTGGCTTCCTGTCGGCGCTGCACACGCTGCAGGAAGTGTTCCCGGCCGGAGACAGTGCACCGATCCGCACCGCACTGGTGACCGCGCGTTCGGCACCTGCGCACGAACGGGTGATCCGCACCCTGCGTGAGTGGGGTGTGCGCCTGGACGAAGCGCTGTTCCTCGGTGGCCGCCACAAGGGCCCGTTCCTGCAGGCGTTCGGCGCCGACATCTTCTTCGATGATTCGCAGCACAACATCGACAGCGCCCGAGAGCATGTAGCCGCCGGCCACGTACCGCATGGCGTTGCCAACGAAGGATAGGGTCTGGTAGTTGCCAACCTTGGTTGGCGCTGTTCTGGATGCATGCCCACCAAGGTGGGCATCTACCAGAGCGCTGTACCCCGGTAGTCGCCAACCTTGGTTGGCATTGCCGTCAGGCCACGGGTCCGGTCACGGGCTGCCCGACATCCCCAGCTGCAGGTCCACCACCTTCCAGCGCAGGCCCTGCGGTTCCAGCACCACCTTCAACGGCGGCTGGCCGGGGCCGCGATCGACATCGATCACGAAGCGGTCCAGCGCTTCGAAATGATGTTCGGCATGCTTCAGCGGCCGTGCCGGTTCGGTCGCACCGAAGGCATCGCCGCCCTGCAGTTCATTGCGGCCGCGCTTCCACAGCACGTGACCCTGCAGCATCGCGCCGATCCCGGTCGGGGTCACCATGGTGTCCACCGCGGCACCACCAAGCTGGTCGCCCAGCCCGTACAGCAGGGCACCGAACGGGCTGGCCGCCACATCCGGGCCGGCTTGGCGCACCAGATAGTCATTGAGCTGCGCGCGCAGGCTGCTGCGCACGCGCGGGAAATCGACGTAACGCTCCAGGCGCGCGGTGTCGCGTTGCTCGATGGCCTTGGACAGGCCATTGACGGTCATGTACGGGCCGCCGAACCACCATGCGGCCAAGGCCAGGACCAACAGCCCAACGAGTGCGGTGAGTTTCTTCATGCCGCCCAGACTGCCGCAACCGCAGCAGCATGGGGTGAAGACTCAATGACTGGGAGATCCGCGGCCATCACCGAAGGCGTCCACCAGCTGCTGGCGTTCGGCTGCGGTCAGTGCCTCAAGCCGCGTTGCCAGTACTTCTTCCAGGCTGGCGGTGCGGGTGGTACCCAGGATGCCACTGGCCACGCCGGGATGGCCCAGGGCGTAGGCAAAGGCGGTCTGGGCGGGGCGCTGGCTGCGGATGGCGGCCAGCGTCTTCCGCATGTTGCGTGCGCTGTGCATCAGTGTGCGGCTGCTCGGTTTTAGCCAAGCCCTGGCCAGGTACCAGGCATCCGCCGGTCGTGGCAGGCGCGGGCGTGGTGGCAGCAGATGGCCCTGCGCCAGCACTGTGCCGGCCAGTACGCCGATGCCCACTGCGTGCAACTGGTCGATGAGGGGTTCACGGTCCTGCTGCAGGGCGTTGTAGTCCAGAAGCACCACGTCGAACAGCGTGGGATGGTCGATCATCCAGCGCAGGGTCGATGCCGTGTGCGTATTGATGCCGGTGTGCCGGATCAGCCCGCGTTCGCGCAGGCGTTGCAGCGCGGCCAGCAGGTCATCGTTGATGTCGTGCTGGCTGGCACCGTGCAGCTGGTAGATATCCAGGTAATCCAGGCCGAGGTTGCGCAGCGAGGCCTCGCAGCTGGCAGTGATGGCTGCCGGCGAGAAATTGCGTTGCTCGGCGCCGCTGACGCCGGCCTGGCCGGTCAGTGTGCCGCCCTTGCTGGAAATCACCAGCGACTCGCGCGGGTATCGCTTCAGCAACGGGCGCAGGATGCGGCCCAGTCGCGGCTCGGCGTGGAAACCGGAATAGTTGTGGCCGGTGTCCAACAGGTTCACGCCCTGTGCCAGTGCATGCTCGACCACGTGCGCGGCCGACTGTTCAGGGAAGCGGCGATGCCCCCAGAAGCCGGAGCAGCCCAGGCCGATCGGTGAAACGGCCAGGCCGGTGCGGCCGAGCACGCGCCGCTGGCGGGCCAGCGGAAGATCCTGCGACATCAGAACTCCAGGTCCAGCGCGGCGCACAGGTAGTCGACGAACGGGCCGAGCGCGGCCAGGTCCTTGCCCAGCGTGGACAGCAGGCGCGGGCCAGTCATGGTGGCGTCGTCCAGCGAGCGCCACATCACCCAGTTGCGATGCTTGAGGTCGTCGATGAACTCGAAGTCGGCCGGGAAACCGCGGGGGGGCCGCACCAGCTTTTCGCTCTCCTCGAAATCGAAGCGCTTGCGCAGGGCCGGCGCATGCGCGGCGGCCTTCCAGCTGCCCGGGTTGTCGAGGATGAAATGGCGCACGCGACGCTGGGTTTCAGGCTCCGGATGCCACAGGCCGGCACCGACGAAGCTCTCGCCGGGCTGCAGGTGCACGTAGAACGAAGGCGCGGCCACTTCGCGGCGGCGCTCATGGAACAGGCGCGCGCCCTGCCAGGTCTTGTACGGTGACTTGTCGTTGGAGAAGCGCGCGTCGCGATGGATGCGGAACAGCGAGCCGCCGACGCCGCGGGTATCGGCGCGGAAATGGTCGCTGACCTCGGCCAGGGCTGGCTGCAGGTCGCCCAGCAGGCGCAGGAACGGCTGCCGTACGTGGTCTTCATACTGCTGGCGGTGGTCGTTGAACCAGGCCTTGTCGTTGTGCCGCGCCAGGCTGCGCAGGAACTTGAAACTGGCGTCCGAGAAGTAGGTGCTCACAGCGTCTCCTGGAGGTGCTGGCCCCAGTCGCGCAGCGATTGCAGCAGGGCCTGGCGCCGCGCGTCGTCGGGCGCTTCGGCGGCCAGTGCATCGAGCTGCTGCTGGTACTGGGGCAGGTTGAGTTCGCCCAGCCCGCCGTCGCCGAGAAGGCGCTGGCGGCGGTAATCCTGCCAGCGCTGGCGTTCAGCCGGTGCGAGGCTGTCGGGATGATTGCGCGCGCGGTAACGGAACAGCAGCTCCGGCAGGCGCGGGTCGCGGAAGCGGCCTTCCAGCGCGGCCAGCTGCTCCGGCGCGGTGGTGCGTGCCAGCGCAAGCAGCGGCTTGTCGCCATTGCCGAGGAAGCCGTCGTAGAGCGAGGCATCGACATCGGCCACGGTGGCGGTGCGGGGCTGGTTGTAGACCTGCCGGGCCTTCTCGGCCAGCTGCGGGGCGAACGCGCGCAGGCGTTCCACCTTGGCCTCGATCGCGGCCACGTCCAGGCCGAGGCGCGCGTGGTCATCGGCGCGCAGGTGGTTCCAGGCGATCAGCGCGGGCACCTTGTTCAGGTGCACTTCCTTCAGCGGCACCCGCGCCACGCCTTCGGGCAGCTCGCTGGCGCGCATGTACAGGCGCTGTGCGATCACCTCGGCCGGCAGTTCCAGCAGATCGTCGATCTCGCCTTCCAGGTCGAACACGATCACCCGGTTGTTGATGGTCGGGTGCGCGGCCAGCGGCAGCACCGGGGCCGCGCACAGGCGACTGGCCGGGTAGCGCATGGAAATGTGCAGTACCGGCTTCATCGCGGCCACGTCCAGCAGGCTGCCGACGAAGCGTTTGTCGCGCAGCTTCAGCGCGTACTCCCACAGCCGTGGCTGCGACTGCTTGAACAGGCGTGCCATGCCGATGGTGGCGCGTACGTCGGACAGCGCTTCGTGCGCATCGCCTTCGCGCACGTTGTTGGCCTCGGCCAGGTGCTCGAGCTTGAACGAGGTGGCGCCATCCTCGCGCAGCGGCCACTGGATGCCGTCCGGGCGCATCGCGCGCATCAGCCGCAGCATGTCCAGCAGGTCCCAGCGCGAATTGCCGTTGCGCCACTCGCGTTCGTACGGGTCGTGGAAGTTGCGGAACAGGCCGTAGCGGACGAACTCATCGTCGAAGCGCAGCGTGTTGTAGCCCAGCGCACAGGTGCCGGGGCGCGACAGCTGCTCGTTGATGCGATCGAAGGCCTCGGCCTCGCTGATGCCCTCGGCCAGTGCCTGCTGCGGGGTGATGCCGGTGACCAGCGTGGCCATCGGCGAGGGCAGCAGGTCATCGGCCGGGCGCACGAAGAAACTGACCGGCGTGTCGATTTCGTTGAGATCGGCGTCGGTACGGATCGCGGCGTACTGCGAGATGCGCGTGCGCCGCGGGTCCTGGCCGAAGGTTTCCAGGTCGTAGAACAGGAAGCTGTCAGCCATCAGTGCGCCCCCTCCAAGACCGGCAGCTGCGCGTGGATCTGTGCTTCCAGTGCGGTCCAGTCGATGTTGTCCAGTGAATCGTGACCGGCGGTGGCGGCCACCAGCATGTCGCGCTGCAGTTCGGTGCGGCGCAGCGCCTCGGCGTACGGCGTGTGCAGGAAAGTGACCATCGTGTAGTGCGGTACGAAGCGGGTCGGCCAGCGCCGCTGCAGTTCCTGTTCCAGCTCGCGCTGCAGCAGGAAGGCGGGATCGGCCACGCGGTCGCGCATCTCCAGGTAGTTCTCCAGCGCCATCTGCTGGATTGCGCGCGCATTTGGCTTGCGCTCGGCTTCGAACGCGGCGAACGCGCCTTCCAGATCATCGGCCTCCATCAGGTGACGGGCCAGCGCAACGCAGTCCTCGAACGCGCAGTTCATACCCTGGCCATGGAACGGCACCATCGCATGCGCGGCGTCGCCGATCAGCACGGCGCGGCCCTGCTGGTGCCAGCGTTCCAGAGTGAGCGTGCCAAGCAGGCCCGGCGGATGCTGCTCCCAGTCCGCGCGCAGGTTCGGGATCAACGGCAGGGTGTCGACGAACTCGCGCGCGAACAGCGCCTCGGCCTGCGCGCCGGTGTTGACCGTGGCGAAGCTGGGATCGCCCTGGTTGGGCAGGAACAGGGTGACGGTGAAGGTGCCTTCGTGGTTGGGCAGGGCGATGCACATGTAGTGGCCGCGCGGCCAGATGTGCAGTGCATTGCGCTCGATGCGGAAGCTGCCATCGGCAGCCGGCGGGATCTCCAGCTCCTTGTAGGAGTGGTCGAGGAAGGCGATGTCCTCACCCAGCGGCGCGCGCCGGTTCATCGCCGCACGCAGTGCCGAACCGGCACCGTCGGCACCGATCAGGGTGTCGAAACGGATGTCGTGCGGGCTGTCGTCACGGTCATCGATGAAGCGTGCGTAACCCGCATCGAAATCGACGGTGTGCAGGCGGCGATGGAAGTGCACGGTGGCGCCGGCCTGTTCGGCCAGCTCCAGCAGCGTGGTATTCAGATCACTGCGGTGGATCGACCAGATCACTTCGCTGTCGTCGCGACCGTAGCGCTGCAGCTGCGGCTCGCCGTCGCGTGGATGCACCATGCGGCCGCGCATCATCACCGCGCGCGCCATCACTTCGTCCTCGACGCCCGCCTGACGCAGTGCGTTGCGCCCACGCTCGGCCAACGCCAGGTTGATCGAGCGGCCGCTCTCGTAGTCGGCCACGCGTGGATCGCCGCGGCGTTCGTACAAGGTGATGCGCCAGCCCTGGCGTGACAGCAGGATGGCCAGCAGGGACCCGGCAAGGCCGGCACCGATAATGCTCAACGAGCGGGAAGCGTGTGCGATCAACGAACTGTCCAGCAGTAGGGGAGGGGCCGGCTTAGAGGCCGGCCCAGGCTTCCACTTCCTCGACGAAGTGGTGCACGTCCAGGTAGCGGTTGTAGAGCGGCGTGGGCGAGATGCGGATCACGTCGGGCTCGCGCCAGTCGCCGAGCACACCGATACCGCGCAGATGCTCGAACAGCGCACGGCCGCGCTCGCGGCCACCGATCACACGCAATGACAGCTGGCAGCCACGGCGCTGCGGCTCGGCCGGGGTGATGATGTCGAGCACGCCGGACAGGCGTGCACGCACCAGTGCTTCGAGCATGCCGGTCAGTGCCAGCGACTTGCTGCGCAGCGCCTCCATGCCGGCGCGCTCGAACAGGTCCAGCGAGGCGCGCAGCGGCGCCAGGCCGAGGATTGGCGGATTGCTCAGCTGCCAGCCTTCGGCACCGATGGCCGGGGTGAACTGCGGCGCCATCTGGAAGCGGGTGGATTCCTCATGGCCCCACCAGCCGGCAAAGCGCGGCAGGCTGGTGTCGCGGTGATGGCGCTCATGCACGAACGCGCCGGCCACCGCGCCCGGGCCGCTGTTGAGGTACTTGTAGTGGCACCACACGGCGAAATCAGGGGCCACGTCATGCAGGCGCAGCGGCAGGTTGCCGACCGAGTGTGCCAGGTCGAAGCCGATACGCGCGCCCTGCAGACGTGCGGCGCGGGTGATCGCATCGAGGTCGAAGGCCTGGCCGGTGCGGTACTGCACGCCAGGCCACAGCACCAGCGCCAGGCGTGAACCGTGCTCGGCGATGGCATGCTCGATCGCGGTCAGTGAAATCGTGCCGTTGGCCTCGTCCGGCTGCACTTCCACCAGGCACTCGGCCGGGTCGAAGCCATGGAAGCGGATCTGTGCTTCCACCGCGTGGCGATCGGTCGGGAATGCGCCGGCTTCCATCAGGATCACCGGGCGCTCGGCCGTGGGCCGGTAGAAGCTGACCATCATCAGGTGCAGGTTCACGCTCAGCGTGTTCATTGCAACTACCTCGCTGGGCAGCGCACCGACCACGCGGGCCAGCTGCGCGCTCACCAGGCGGTGGTAGGACAGCCACTGTGTCGGGCCGGTGAAGTGGCCTTCCACCGCCAGCTCGCCCCACTGCTTCATCACTTCCTGCACGGCCGCCTGCGCGCCACGCGGCTGCAGGCCCAGCGAGTTGCCGACGAAGTAGGTCTGCTCGCCGCCGCCATGGCGCGGAATCAGGAATTCATTGCGCAGCGGGCGCAGCGGATCGGCGGCGTCCAGGGCAATGGCGTGGGTGCGGCTGAGCAGGTCGGACATGGTCGGGCAACAGGCTGCAACGGGACCGCCAGTGTAGCGCCTGGGCCAGGGCCCGGTAGCAGCCGACCCTGCACCAGCGCCGCATGACCCGGTTGCCGCCAACCTTGGTTGGCGCACGTACAAGCAAGCGCCCACCAAGGTGGGCAACTACCAGAGCGGGGGCAAGCGCCCACCAAGGTGGGCAACTACCAGAGCGGGGGCGAGCATGCGCCCACCGAGGTGGGGAACTACCGTTCGATGGCTCAGCCCGCCGCTGGCGCCGGCAGCGGGTCCACGTGCCCGCACTCGCTGCAGGTACGCAGTTCCAGGCTGGCGTGATAGCGCGCGAACACTTTGGGCAGGTCGGTCTCGATGTTCTGCAGCGGGAAATACTCTTCGTGCAGCTTGTGGTTGCAGCGCTCGCAGTGCCAGATCACGCCGTCCATCTCGTGCGGCAGGCGCTTGCGCTCGACCACCAGACCGATACCACCGGGCGGGCGCCGCGGCGAGTGCGGAACCTTTGCCGGCAGCAGGAAGATCTCGCCGGCGCGGATCGGAATGTCGCGCACCGCGCCGTCTTCCTGCACCTTCAGCACCATCTCGCCTTCGAGCTGGTAGAACCACTCCGGGCCTTCGTCGTAGTGGAAGTCGGTACGCGAGTTCGGCCCGCCCACTACCATCACGATGAAGTCGCCGTTGTCGATCATCTTGTTGCCCACCGGCGGCTTCAGCAGGTGGCGGTTTTCTTCGATCCAGGCGTGCAGGTTGATCGGCGAAGCGAGCATGGTGGTCATCCGTAAGGGATCAGTCGCGCTTGCCCTTGCGCGGGACGTAGGACAGGGCCTTTTCATAGGCGGGCTGCAGTTCTTCCTGCGAACCGACGTCGATGCCCATCTCGCGCACGCGTCCGTCCTTCAGGCTGTAGACCCAGCCGTGCACCATCAGCTTCTGGCCGCGGGCCCAGGCGTCCTGCACGATGGTCGAGCGGCACAGGTTGGCCACCTGCTCGATCACGTTCAGTTCGCACAGGCGTGCGTGCTTGAGCTCGTCGGTCTCGATCGCATCAAGGATGCCGGTGTGCTTCTGCATCACGTCGCCAACGTGGCGCAGCCAGTTGTCGGCCAGGCCGACGCGGGTGTTGTGCAGGCAGGCATGCACGCCGCCGCAGCCGTAGTGGCCGACGATCAGGATGTGCTTCACCTTCAGCTGGTCCACCGCGTACTGCACCACGCTCAGGCAGTTCAGGTCGGTGTGGGCGACCACGTTGGCGACGTTGCGGTGCACGAACACTTCGCCCGGGGCCATGCCGATGATCTGGTTGGCCGGTACGCGCGAATCGGAACAGCCGATCCACAGGTATTCGGGGTGCTGCTGCTTGGCCAGCTGGTGGAAGAACTCGGGGTCTTCCTTCTCGATGCGGTCGGCCCAGTCGCGGTTGTTCTGCAGCAGTTTGTGGATGTCTTTCATGTATGGGTCCCTGGCGTCGGGTGGGGGCTCGCCGCAGCCGTCCGGCTGCGTCGTCGCGGGAATCTGGGGCGTTCAGTCGCTGCGGGCGGCCTGTTCGCGGTGCCAGCGCATCCACTGCGCCAACTCGGTGGAAGCGGGGGTGCCCAACTGTTCCAGTTCGGCGATCACCGCGCGCTGGTTCGCATCGGGATGGTTCTGGCTCAGCTTGAGCTTCAGCTGCACCTGTTCGACCTGGAAGCGGAAGCCGACGATGGCGCGCAGCTCCGGGCCATGTTCGGCACGCGTGGCATCGAACTGCCAGGCCTGGCCGACACTCGCTTCGAAGCGGTCGCTGATCGCGCCGACCAGTTCGGCCAGCGCCTCGGTATCGTCGAAGGTCTGCAGCTGGCCACGCAGCTCGGCAGCGGCGTAGTTCCAGGTGGGTACCCGCGCAGCGGGCTCCTTGTCCGGATACCAGCTGGCCGAGACGTAGCCATGCGGACCATCGATCAGTACCTTGGCCGCGCCGCGGTGGCGCGACTGCGGGTTGGCGCGCGCCCAGTGGCCGCGCAGTTCGATCTGGTCGCCGTCACGCCGGTACAGCACCGGCATCCGGGTCAGCTCCGGCAGGCCATCGCTGCCGGGCGTGAGCACGGTAACGAACGGGTCGCGCGCCAGCAGGCGGTCCAGCCAGAGCAGGTCGGTCTCGGCGAAGGCGCGCGGGGTGAACATGCAGGGGTCAGGCGCGCCCGCCCAGCGACTGGATCATGCGGCCGCGCAGGCCCTCATCGCTGTCGGCCTGCGGCGGCTGCACTTCGTGCAGGCTGAAGCCGCGCACCAGCGCGTCTTCCTCGTCCAGGCCGTCGTACTCGACGAATTCGGCGTCGAACAGCTGCGAACGCGCGGTGTCTTCGCTGTCATAGCTCAGCGTGTTGCCATCGCTGTCGAGCACTTCGGCGGTGCCGGCCGGGCGCACGCGCAGGCGCGCCCAGATCAGGGTGTTGCCGAGGCTGGCCAGCCACCAGCTGTCGCGCGAGGCGGTGATGTCATTCATGGATGTGTTACCAGAGCGAGGCCAGCCAGAGCAGGGCGGCCATGCCCAGTCCGGCCAGCAGGGTCAGCAGCGATACCCAGGCCGGCGTCGCCAGCCCGGACAGCGAGCGGTCCGGCTGCTGGCGATAGTCACGGCGCAGCAGCCAGGCCAGGGCATCGGGCTTGAGGAAGGCACCGCTGCCGAAGCGCTCGGCGAGCGCCGGATGGCGATCGCGTACGTGCACCAGGGTCAGCGGCCAGAAGATCACGAAGGCACTGAACCCGGCCACTGCAACGCCGACGAAACAGAGGGCGAAGAACAGGGTCATGGGAGCGGTACCTCCGTGGTCGTGTGGGGCTTAGAAGTCCGCGCTGCCCGGGGCGCGCGGGTAGGGGATCGCATCGCGGATGTTGGACAGCCCGCAGACGTACACCACCAGGCGTTCGAAGCCCAGGCCGAAGCCGGCGTGCGGCACCGAACCATAGCGGCGGAAATCGCGATACCAGCTGTAGTGCTCACGATCCAGGCCGAACTGGGCCATGCGCGCGTCCAGCACTTCCAGGCGCTCTTCGCGCTGGCTGCCGCCGATGATCTCGCCGATGCCCGGGGCCAGCACGTCCATCGCGGCAACGGTCTTGCCGTCGTCGTTCAGGCGCATGTAGAAGGCCTTGATGTGCTCCGGATAGTTGGTCACCACCACCGGGCGGCCGACGTGTTCTTCGGTCAGCCAGCGCTCGTGCTCGGTCTGCAGGTCCAGGCCCCATTCGACCGGGAAGTCGAACTTCTTGCCGGACTTCTGCAGCAGGCTGACCGCATCGGTGTAGTCGATGCGCTCGAACGGTGCGTTGATGAAGTCTTCCAGCTTGGTGATCGCGTTCTTGTCCACGCGCTCGGCGATGAAGGCCAGGTCGTCGCTGCGCTCGTTCAGCACCGCACGGAACAGGTACTTCAGGAACTCTTCGGCCAGGCGTGCGTCTTCGGCCAGGTCGGCGAAGGCGATTTCCGGCTCGATCATCCAGAACTCCGCCAGGTGGCGGGTGGTGTGGCTGTTCTCGGCGCGGAAGGTCGGGCCGAAGGTGTAGACCTTGCTCAGCGCCAGGCAGTAGGCCTCGACGTTCAGCTGGCCGGACACGGTCAGGAAGGTTTCCTTGCCGAAGAAGTCGCGGCTGAAATCGATCGCGCCCTTCTCATCGCGCGGCAGGTTCACCATGTCCAGGGTGGACACGCGGAACATCTGGCCGGCGCCTTCGGCGTCGGAGGTGGTGATGATCGGGGTGCTGATCCAGTTGAAGCCGTTTTCGTGGAAGAAACGGTGCACGGCCTGGGCCAGGCAGTTGCGGATGCGGGTGACCGCGCCGAACAGGTTGGTGCGCGGGCGCAGGTGCGCCACTTCGCGCAGGAACTCCGGCGACATCGGCTTGGGCTGGATCGGGTAGGTGAGCGGGTCTTCGACCCAGCCGACCACTTCCAGCGTGCTGGCCTGGATCTCGAACGACTGGCCCTTGCCCTGCGACTTCACCAGGGTGCCGGTGGCGATGACCGAGCAGCCGCTGGTCAGGCGCTTGATCTCGTCGAAGTTGGCCAGGCTGTCGCCGGCCACGACCTGGATCGGCGCGAAGCAGGAGCCGTCGCTCACATTCACGAAGGCCAGATTCGCTGAACCGCGCACCGTGCGCACCCATCCGCGTACCGTGACTTCGCCGCCTTCCGGGATCTTCCCGGCAAGCGCATGTTCAACGCTGACCACCGTCATGACTTGAATCCTCTGCTGATCGACTCGATCTGTGAACACGGGAGTTTACCGGTTGCAGCGTTCTGCTTGCGAGGCATTTTTCGCGGCAACGGCTCCTTATAATGTCCCCGTACCTCTGGAGTAGCCCCATGGCCGTCAGCCTGACCCCCATCGCCTTCGAGCGCGTGCAGCGCTTTGTCGCCCAGACCCCCGGTGCGCTGGGCCTGCGTTTCGGCGTGACCAAGACCGGTTGCTCCGGTTGGGGCCACATCACCGACCTGGCACGCGACGAGCGCGAGGGCGATACCGTGTTCGAGCAGGACGGCGTGAAGATCTATGTCGACGCCAAGAGCCTGGCGCTGGTGGACGGCACCGTGATCGACTTCGGCAAGCACGGCCTGAGCGAAACGTTCACGTTCAGCAACCCGAACGCCACCGCCGAGTGTGGCTGCGGTGAAAGCTTCACCACCGAGGCCGACAAGGCCTGAGGGCTGGTTCTGGCGTCCGCCGGGCATGGCCGGGCGCTGGTAGATGCCGACCTTGGTCGGCAGGGAAGGGATCCACGGATGGAACGACCGCTTTTCATTTATCACCCCAACGCCTACGCCCTCTCCTTCGAAGAGGTCGACGGAATCTGTGACTGCTGCGGCCAGCCGCGCACACTGCGCTACCGCGGGCCGTTCTACGCCCGTCTGCGTCCGGATTACCTTTGCCCTTGGTGTATCGCCGACGGCAGGGCGGCGGCCAGCTACGAGGGTGAATTCACCGGCTGGAGTGATATCGAAGGGGTCTCGCCAGACCCGGCCGACCCGCCGCCGAGCATCGCTCGTGAGCTGCTGCTGGAGATCTGCGAGCGCACGCCGGGCTACCCGTCCTGGCAGCAATCGGTCTGGCTGAGCCATTGTGAACGGCCCTGCGCCTTCCTCGGTTTCGCCGGCAGAGACGATCTGCTGCCCATCCTCGACCAGGTCCGGCCCGATGTGGCGGAGGTCAATCCGCGCGACGCCGACTGGGTGCTGGCGCACCTGAGCCGGGACGGGATGATGGTCGGCTGCCTGTTCCAGTGCCTGGAATGCGGCCAGCATCGCCTTCACGTCGACCTGGGGTGAATCCAGGCGGATTCTTGGGCTGTGCGGGGCTCCGGTAGCGGCCAGCCTGGGTCGGCATGGGGGCTGCGCCCCCGGTTCAGGTTGCCCTGTGACCCGCCGGTTGCCCGGCACCCCCATCTGCGCCATAATGCGCGGCTTCCTGCCTCCCGGCGGGAATCCTTGCCCCACCGCGGTATCAACGGCGGGGGGCTGTCCGGCCGCAAGGCCACATCCGAAAGGTAGAAAAAACATGAGTCGTCATTACGAAATCGTGTTCATGGTCCACCCGGACCAGAGCGAGCAGGTCCCGGCCATGATCGAGCGCTACAAGTCGCTGGTCGAGAACGGCAACGGCACCATCCACCGTCTGGAAGACTGGGGCCGCCGCCAGCTGGCGTACCCGATCCAGAACCTGGTGAAGGCCCACTACGTGCTGATGAACATCGAAGCCGACCAGGCCGTTCTGAACGAACTGACCGAAAGCTTCCGCTTCAACGACGCCGTGCTGCGCAACCTGGTCATCAAGCGTGACGAGGCTGACACCGAGCAGTCGCTGATCATGAAGAGCAAGGACGAGAAGGGTGACAAGCCGGAGCGCGGTGAGCGCCGTCGTCGTGACGACGAAGAAGGCGAGTCCAACAACACCGCTGACAACGAAGCCGGCGACGACGCCGCTTCCGCCGCCTAAGGAGCCTTCCCATGTCCAAGTTCTTCCGTCGCCGCAAGTTCTGCAAGTTCACTGCTGAAGGTGTGAAGGAGATCGACTACAAGGATCTCAACACCCTGCGCCAGTACCTGACCGAGAACGGCAAGATCGTGCCGAGCCGCGTCACCGGTACCAAGTCGAAGTACCAGCGCCAGCTGGCGACCGCCGTCAAGCGCGCTCGCTTCCTGGCCCTGATCCCGTACACCGACAACCACGACGTCTGATGCCAGCGGGGCGGCCCGGCGCCGCCCCCGCTGTGCCAGCTATTCGGACAGCCTTTGTTGCGGGGCATCGCCTCGCTAACGAATAACTTATCTGGAGCAATACCATGCAGCTGATCCTCCTGCAGAAAGTCACCAACCTCGGCAACCTGGGCGACCTGGTCGACGTGAAGCCGGGCTACGGCCGTAACTTCCTCGTGCCGCAGGGCAAGGCCGTGCCGGCCACCGAGAGCAACAAGGCCGAGTTCGAAGCCAAGCGCGCCGAATACGAAGCCAAGGCCCAGGCCATCCACGCTGACGCCGAAGGCCGCAAGGCCAAGCTGGAAGGCGCGAGCGTGACCATCGCCGCCAACGCTTCGACCGAAGGCAAGCTGTACGGCTCGGTTGGCCCGCGCGACATCGCCGAGGCCTTCACCGCCGCCGGCCTGCCGCTGGAAAAGAGCGAAGTCATCCTGGGCGAAGGCGCCTTCCGCAACATCGGCGAATACGACGTGCTGGTCCACCTGCACGCCGACGTCGAGACCACCGTCAAGGTCGTCGTCGTCGCCGAAGCCTGATCCCACGCCGCAAGGCCTGGAATCACCGCAGAACGGGCGCCCGCAAGGGTGCCCGTTTTGTTTTGGGCGAGCGCGGGACATGTAGAGTCGAGCCATGCTCGACTTGCTCTTCGCCCTGCATCACTTCCTGCTAGACGGCCTCACCCAGGAAGTGGCGCTCAAACTCCGCGAGTGCACTGGCAGCATCTGTCCGCAGCTGCTCGTGCTGGAGCAGTTCTCCGGCGCGACGCGCCCGTTCGATCATCATGCTGATACAGGTCGCCATGTCTGCTGATACAACGGGCACGAGGGCGCTTCTGTCGATGGTTTTCCAGGGCTGGCAGGCGTAGACCATATCCATGGTCAATAGCTGCTTTTTTAGGAACAGCTTCAAGCGGTCTGGTCCACTCGGTTCGAATGCCACAATCGCCCCGGAGACCCGAAGAGCGACTCCGAATTTGGTGATGGATCGAAGATAGTTCCCCGTCACATGACGATCGAAGCAGATGTTCAGCTGTCTCTGGAGTGGGGCAAAAAGAGCGCCTGACGGAGGATCGCCGTAATGGCCGCTGATCTGTATCTGCATGGGCAGCTCTCAAGTGGTCTGGATTACGAATCGACCGCAATCCATCGAAGGTGAGGGAATGTTGCGATCAAGCAACAAGTAGCCCATCCCGCCGATCAGGATTCCTCGATGCGTCGGCGCTGCCGTATCAAGATCGAATGCGTCGAACTGAAGGACGAACGCCAGATCCTCCGATTCGTCATCCTGTAGCCAGTGTGGCCGCCCACCAATCTTTGAACTTCCATGAGGTGCTTCACCCTCAGCCGTCGCCGCCCCAGCGCAAATGCGGAGCGGCCCAATTGGCTCGCAGGGAGAAGCTCTTGGTGCATGCCCGGGACAATGAGCAATCACGCGACCGCCTTGGTCCATGGCTTCTTCGAATCTCTGCTTGCCCGAGGTGAGGTACGGCGTAAAGACCGAAATGATCAGCTCGGGCGCGATATCCAGTCCGGCGACGTGGCTTCGAATGAATGCGCCCGGAAAGCTGGCCAGATGAAGCAGTGCGTGTCCATGGATGCTGGTTGGCCAAGGGGTGCGGGCATCCAGCCAAGTGGTCCCGCCGAGCACGGGAGCGGCCGTCGCGTCGTCGGCGGGGCTAAAGGAAAGCGGTCGATGCATCCCTCCATCCTGCACGGCTTCAGATGTGCAGGGCGGCGGTGTGGTTAATAAAACAATTAATATCAATGGCTTGCGATTTGATCGGCGACCTGGAAATCCGTCGCGCGGGGCGCAAAGCGACATCTGGACCCATTTCAAGCGCGCTCCGCGCCGGTCATCCCGCCCGTGGAACATTCGCGCCGTTATACTCATTCCATTGTGTCACCCTTGGCTTCATTGAATTCTTTTGAAATCAATGGCTTGAGGTGCTGGCTGACCTGACATCCACAATACGGACGCCCCCAAGGCGCCTGTTGGAACCCAATCACGCCATGCGTCTTTCCACGATCAAGCTGTCCGGCTTCAAGTCGTTCGTCGATCCGACCACCCTGCACCTGCCGACCAACATGACCGGCGTGGTGGGGCCCAATGGCTGCGGCAAGTCGAACATCATCGACGCCGTGCGCTGGGTCATGGGCGAGAGCTCGGCCAGCCGCCTGCGCGGCGACTCGCTGACCGACGTGATCTTCTCCGGTTCCAATGCCCGCAAGCCGGTCTCGCAGGCCACCGTCGAGCTGATCTTCGATAATTCGGACCACACGATCTCCGGCGAGTACGCCTCGTTCAACGAAATCTCGGTCAAGCGCACGGTCAGCCGCGACGGCACCAGCAACTATTACCTCAACGGCACCAAGTGCCGTCGCCGCGACATCACCGACCTGTTCCTCGGCACCGGCCTGGGCCCGCGCAGCTACTCGATCATCGAGCAGGGCATGATCAGCCAGATCATCGAGGCGCGCCCGGAAGACCTGCGCGTGTACCTGGAAGAGGCGGCCGGCATCTCCAAGTACAAGGAGCGCCGCAAGGAGACCGAGACCCGCATCCGCCACACCCGCGAGAACCTGGACCGGCTGGGCGACCTGCGCGACGAGATCAGTAAGCAGCTCGAGCACCTCAAGCGCCAGGCCAAGCAGGCCGAGCAGTACCAGGCCCTGCAGGAAGAGCGCCGGGTCAAGGATGCCGAGTGGAAGGCCCTGGAGTTCCGCGGGTTGGACGGTCGCCTGTCCAAGCTGCGCGAAGGGCTGTCGCAGGAAGAGACGAAGCTGCAGCAGCTGATCGCCGACCAGCGTGACGCCGAGGCCCGCATCGAGACCTCGCGCGTTCGACGCGAAGAGGCCGCCGATGCGCTGAACACCGCGCAGGCTGCGGTCTACCAGGTCGGCAGCACGCTGGCGCGCCTGGAACAGCAGATCCAGCACCAGCGCGAGCTGTCGCAGCGCCTGCACAAGGCGCGCGACGAGACCCGCCAGGCACTGGCCGAACTGGGCCAGCACATCAGCGGCGACGAGGCCAAGCTGATGGTGCTGCGCGAAGCGGTCGAGGCCGCCACCCCGCAGCTGGAGGAGCTGCAGGAAGAAAACGAGATAAAGCAGGAAAGCCTGCGCGAGGCCGAAGACCGGCTGGCCAGCTGGCAGCAGCGCTGGGAACAGCACACTTCGCAGAGTTCGGAGGCCTCGCGCGCCGGAGATGTCGAGCGCACGCGCGTGGACTACCTGGACAAGCAGATCCTCGATGCCGACCGCCGTCGCGAGGCCCTGGCCGCTGAGCGCGCCGGGCTGGACGTGGACGCGCTGGAAGAAGCTTTCGAGCAGCTGCACCTGCAGCACGACACGCAGAAGACCGCGCTGGATGAATTGAGCGAAGACGTCGAGCTGCGCAAGCAGGGCGTGGCGGAAGTGCAGGAACAGCAGCGCAATGGCCAGAACGAACTGGCCGAACTGCGCAAGCAGGCCAACGGCCTGCGCGGTCGCCTGGCTTCGCTGGAAACCCTGCAGCAGGCTGCGCTGGGCCAGGAGCAGGGCGCTGCCGTGGCGTGGCTGAAGGCGCGCGGGCTGGATTCGGCGGCGCGTGTCGGCGAACGTCTGGACGTCGATGCCGGCTGGGAAAATGCGGTGGAAAGCGCGCTTGGCCAGTTAATCGAAGGCGTGCTGGTCGATGACCCGGGCAGCCTGGTTGATGCCCTCGGCGAACTCGGCGATGGCCACATTGCGCTGGTTGCCAGCGCGGGTGCCGACGTCAAGGCTGCACCGACTTCGCTGGCGGCCCGCGTGCGTGGCCCGGCCGCGATCCGTCGCCTGCTTGCGCACCTGCATGGTGCCAAGGACCTGTCCGAGGCGAAGGCCCTGCAGGCCAACCTTCCGGAAGGCGATTCGATCATCACCCAGAGCGGCGAACGCCTGGGCCAGGGCTGGCTGCGTGTATCGCGCTCTGGTGCGGCCCAGCAGGGCGCGCTGCTGCGCGAACGTGAGATCAACGAGCTGCGCGAGCAGATCGAGCAACTGCAGGATCGCGAAGCCGAGCTGGAAGAACAGCTGAGTGGTTTCCGTGAGCAACTGCAGGCCGCCGAGCAGCACCGCGAAGACGCACAGCGTGCGCTGTACCAGGCCCATCGTGCGGTCTCTGAACTGGCTGGCCAATTGCAGGGGCAGCAGGGCAAGGTGGAGGCGGCGCGCACGCGCATCGACCGCATCGAAGGCGAACTGAAGCAGCTGCAGGAAACGCTGGAAGCCAATAACGAGCAGGCGCGTGAAGCGCGCTCGCGGTTGGAAAACGCGGTCAGCAGCATGGGTGACCTTGAATCGACCCGGCAGGGGCTGGAGGGCGAGCGCCGCCAGCTGACCGAGGCCCGCGACCTGGCACGCGATGCTGCACGTGCGGTGCGTGAGCGCTCGCATTCGCTGGCCCTGACCCTGGAATCGCAGCGTGCGCAGCTGGCTTCACTGAGCCAGGCGCTGGAACGCATGGGCACCCAGCGCGGGCAGCTGGATTCGCGACTGGGCGAACTGCATTCGCAGCTGGACGAAGGTGATTCGCCGGTCGAGTCGCTGCAGGCCGAGCACCAGAACGCACTGGAAGAGCGTGTGCGGGCCGATCGCGTGCTGACCGAGGCGCGCACGCTGCTGGACGGCATCGACGCCGAGCTGCGCAATTACGAGCAGACCCGTCACCAGCGTGACGAACAGGCGCTGGCCCAGCGCGAGCGTATTTCGCAGCGCAAGCTGGACCAGCAGGCGCTGGTGCTCAGTGCGGATACCCTGCAGGGCGCGGTGGAGAAGGCCGGGTTCGTGCTGCAGGACGTACTCAACGCACTGCCCGAGGATGCCCGCCTGGGCGACTGGGAGCAGGCCGTGCACCAGATTGATGGCCGCATGCGCCGGCTGGAGCCGGTCAACCTGGCTGCGATTCACGAGTATGGCGAGGCCTCGCAGCGCTCGGACTACCTGGATTCGCAGCACGCCGACCTGACCACGGCGCTGGAAACCCTGGAAGATGCCATCCGCAAGATCGACCGCGAGACCCGCGGCCGCTTCAAGGACACCTTCGATCGCGTCAACGCCGGCGTGCAGGCGCTGTATCCGCGCCTGTTCGGTGGTGGCCACGCCTACCTGGAACTGACCGGTGAAGACCTGCTCGACACCGGCGTGACCATCATGGCGCGCCCGCCGGGCAAGCGCGTGTCCAGCATCTCGCTGCTGTCCGGCGGCGAGAAGGCGATGACCGCGGTGGCGCTGGTGTTCGCCATCTTCCAGCTCAACCCCGCGCCGTTCTGCCTGCTGGACGAGGTGGACGCGCCGCTGGACGAAGCCAACGTCGGCCGCCTGGCCAACATGGTCAAGGAGATGAGCGAAAAGGTGCAGTTCCTGTTCGTCAGCCACAACAAAGCGACGATGGAGGCCGCGCACCAGCTGTCGGGCGTGACCATGCGCGAGCCGGGCGTCAGCCGCCTGGTCAGCGTGGACCTGGAAGAAGCCGCGCGATTGGCGGGCGCGGCCTGACGTGCCATCCTAGTTACCTGAATGAACTAGCCGGAGAACCTATCGAATGTCCGACACGGCACTGTTGCGCATCGGCATCCTGGCCGCCGGCCTGCTGTTGATCGCCGCGATCTTCCTGTTTGGCCGTCCGAAAAAGAAGCCCCAGGGGCGCCGCGTGGAAGGCGCGGAACCGACCAGCGGCGAGCGCCGCGAACCGGTACTGGGCGAAGACGGCGTCGCCCTGGCCGATGGCCGCGTCGAACCGGGCATGGGCACGGAAGGCGAGCAGGCCGAACTTGGTCTGGGCGAAACCGACCCGGGCGCCAGTGATCTCGGCAAGCGCGCCACCCAGGATTTCGACAAGATCGTCTCCTTGTTCGTGGCTGCCCGGGCCGGCGAGCAGCTGCGTGGCGAAGACATCGTGGTGGCGGCTGAGAAGACTGGCCTGGTGTTCGGCCACATGAACGTGTTCCACCGCCTGGTGGAAGGCCACCCCGAGCGCGGCCCGATCTTCTCGATGGCCAGCATCATGAAGCCGGGCAGCTTCGACATGGCCAACATCCGCGCCATGGAGACCCCGGCCATCGCCTTCTTCCTGACCCTGCCGGCACCGCTGACCGCGCTGGATGCCTGGGAGAAGATGCTGCCCACCGTACAGCGCATGGCCGAGCTGCTCGACGGCGTGGTGCTGGACGACAGCCGCAACGCTCTCGGCCGGCAGCGCATCGCGCACATCCGTGACGAACTGCGTGCCTATGATCGCCAGCACCAGGCGCCGCCGCTGACCAAGACCCCGCGCTGGTAAGCGCCATGGTGTGCCGACCAATGGTCGGCACACACCAACCTCAACGGTCGGCACCCACAACAGTAGATCCACGCCATGCGTGGATGGGGCGAACCAAGGTTCGCCCCCACCAACAGGGTCAGGCCGGTACGCCGGCCACCTTCGCGAACGCATGGCGGAACGCGGCCATCTCGTCCTCGGTGCCGACGGTCACGCGCACGCGCTGTGGCCAGATCGGCCAGCTGCGGCCGATGATCACGCCGTTGTCTGCCATCGCCTTGGCAAAGGCGGCACCGTCGCGCTGCACATCCACCACGAAGCAGTTCGCTTCCGACGGCACGCAGCTGAAACCACGCTTGCCCAGCCACGCGACGGTGGCCTGCCGCACCTTGGCATTCTGCAGGCGCCGCTGCGCGATCAACTGAGGATCCTGCAGGCTGGCCAGTGCCGCGGCCAGTGCTGGCACGGGTAGCGGGTTGTCGCCCAGGCTGGCCAGTTCGCGCAGGCGGTCGGGATGCGCGGCCGCTACGCCCAGGCGCAGGCCGGCCATGCCGTACAGCTTGGAGAACGTGCGCAGCACGATCAGGTCATCGCGCTGCGCCACCTGCGCGATCAGGCTGGGCTGCTCGCTGTACTGCAGGTAGGCCTCGTCGACCAGTACGCGGGTGGACGCAGGCTTGTGGGCCAGCAGCCAGGCGAGCTCATCCGGCGGGCTGATCGAGCCGGTCGGGTTGTTCGGGTTGCACACATACAGCAGGCCGGTCGGGCGCGCGTGTGCGGCGGCGACCATCGCACGCAGGTTGTGTGCACCGTCCTCGCGCAGCGGCACTTTCTGCACGTGTGCACCGTGTGCGGCGGCGACCTCGCCCAGCGTCTCGAAGGTCGGGTCGGCCACTACCAGCCCCGCCTGCGGGCCGGTCCATAGCACGGCGGCGCGGTTCAGCGGCTCGCTGGAACCCGGATACAGCCGCACGTGATCAGCCGGGATGCGCGCCTGTTCGATGAAGGCATCGCGAACCTGTGCCGCCAGAGCGAAGCGGTAGCGGCCGCAGCTGGCGATGCTGTCGCGCGCCGCCTGCTGGGCGGCGGGCGAGGGGCCGTACGGGCATTCGTTGAAGTTCAGTAGTACGGCGCCTTCGGCAGGGGCTGGGGCGGCGGCTGTCGCGGGTTGGGCATGGCCGAGCTGCGGCAGCCCGGTGCCGGCGACGGCGAGGCCAGCACCGGCCAGTTGCAGGAAGCGTCGACGGGTAGCGGGCAGGGTCACGGGCAGGATTCCGAAGGGCGACCGTCGCACGCTAGCGCCGGTGGGGATGGGCGGCAAGCTGCTTTTTGTGGAGTCGAACCATGCTTGACTGCAGATGTGCCAACCAAGGTTGGCACCTACCAGAGCGGGAGGGTGGTTGGCACGTACCAGAGCTGGGGAGTGGTTGGCACGTACCAGGATGGGGGAGTGATTGGCACCTGCCAGAGCGAGGGAGCACCAGTCGAGCAAG
This sequence comes from Stenotrophomonas genospecies 3, assembly GCF_054473855.1. NCBI lineage: Bacteria > Pseudomonadati > Pseudomonadota > Gammaproteobacteria > Lysobacterales > Lysobacteraceae > Stenotrophomonas > Stenotrophomonas genospecies 3. The sequence goes on along the minus strand of NZ_JBTMUR010000005.1, from coordinate 226,897 downwards.
CTCGACGCTACAAAGGCGGGAGCGTTACAGGGCCTGACGGTCGGGCGCGGTAGAATCCCCGGCCATCCCAGAACCACCGGATCCCGATGAGCCCCAGCCCCGCCGAACGCGCCGAAGACCTTCGCCGGCAGATCGCCCAGGCCAACCGCGCCTACCATGAGCTGGACGCGCCGGAGATCCCCGACGTCGACTACGACCGGATGGTGCGCGAGCTGGAAGCGCTGGAGCGCGAGCATCCGGAGCTGGCCCGTGCCGACAGCCCGACCCAGCAGGTCGGTGCGCGCCCCTCCGGCCGCTTCCCGGAAGTGCGCCACGCGGTGCCGATGCTGTCGCTGTCCAATGCCTTCAGCGATGAGGAAGTGGCCGACTTCGTGCGCCGCATCGATGAGCGCCTGGGCCGTCGCAGCCTGCGCTTCTCGGCCGAGCCGAAGATGGACGGCCTGGCGATCAGCCTGCGCTACGAAGACGGGCATTTCGTGCTCGGCGCGACCCGCGGCGATGGCAGTACCGGCGAGGACGTGACGGCCAACCTGCGCGAGATCGGTGATATTCCCAAGAGGCTGCACGGCAAGGACTGGCCGGATGTGCTGGAGGTGCGTGGCGAGGTCTACATGGCCCGCGCCGACTTCGAGGCCTACAACGAACGTGCGCGCCTGCAGGGCGGCAAGGTGCTGGCCAATCCGCGCAACGCGGCGGCCGGTTCGCTGCGCCAGCTTGATCCGAAGATCAGTGCGCAGCGCAGGCTGAGTTTCTTCGCCTACGGCACCGGCGAAGTGCAGGGCGGCGAGCTGCCGGACACCCATTCGGGCACACTGGCCCAGCTCGGTGCCTGGGGCTTCCCGGTCAGCGAGTTGTGCAAGGTGGTGGAAGGCACCGACGGCCTGCTCGGCTACTATCGCGATATCGGTGAGCGCCGCGATGGCCTGCCGTTCGATATCGATGGCGTGGTCTACAAGCTGGATGACCGCGCTGGCCAGCAGGCCATGGGCTTCGTTTGGCGTGCGCCGCGCTGGGCCATCGCGCACAAGTTCCCCGCGCAGGAACAGAGCACTACGGTAGAGGCGATCGAGATCCAGATCGGCCGCACCGGTGCTGCCACACCGGTCGCGCGGCTGGCACCGGTGGCGGTGGCCGGCGTGATCGTGTCCAACGCCACGTTGCACAACGCCGACCAGATCGCACGCCTGGATGTGCGCGTGGGTGACAGCGTGATCGTGCGCCGCGCCGGTGATGTGATTCCGGAAGTGGTCAGCGTCATCCTTGATCGCCGCCCGCCGGGCACCACGCCGTGGCAGATGCCGACGCGCTGCCCGGTGTGCGGCTCGGAAATCGTGCGCGAGGAAGGTGCTGCCGCATGGCGCTGCTCGGGCGAACTGTCCTGCCCGGCGCAGCGCAAGGAAGCCATCGCCCATTTCGCCTCGCGTCGCGCGATGGATATCGATGGCCTGGGTGACAAGTACATCGAAACCCTGGTCGACGCGGGCATCGTCAAGAGCGTGGCCGACCTGTACCGGCTCAGCCGCGATACGCTGCTGCACCTGAAGCTGGTGCTGGACGCCGAGGAGCCGTCGGCGCTGGCAGCGGCGCTGAAGCTGCACCTTCCCGCCGAGGGCAGTGGTGCGGTGCTCAATGCGGTGCTCAAGCTGGACGGCAACGATCCGGGCTGGCGCGCGCAGGCGCTGGCGCAGCCGGCCAGCTTCGAATGGAACACGAAGAAGATCGCCACCAAGTGGGCCGACAACCTGATCGCGGCGATCGACGCCAGTCGTGCGGCCACGCTGGAGCGCCTGCTGTTCGCGCTCGGCATCGAGCATGTGGGCGAAAGTACCGCCAAGGCGCTGGCGCAGTGGTTCGGTGACCTGGAGCTGATCCGTCACCTGCCGTGGCCGCTGTTCAAGCGTGTGCCGGACATCGGTGGCGAAGTGGCGCGTTCGCTTGGCCACTTCTTCGAGCAGCAGGGCAACCAGCAGGCCATCGATGACCTGCTGCAGGTCGGCCAGGTGCGCATCAGCGACGTGCATGCGCCCAGTGCCAAGCTGCGCGAAGGGCTGGATCTGGCGCAGTTGCTGGTCGAGTCGGAGATCCCCGGCATCACCCGTCTGCGCGCCGAAAAGCTGGTGGCTGCGCTTCCCGGCGCACAGGCGGTGCTCGACGCCGAGCATGGCCAGTTCGTCAACGCCGGTCTGCCCGATGACACCGCGCGCGGTCTGGCCGAATGGCTGGACGCTGATGGCCACGGTGCGATGCTGTTGGCCGCCGAGAACGCGATGCGGGAGATCCTGGCCAAGGCGCCGGCGCTGGCCGAGATCGTGGCCGGCCCGCTGGATGGGCAGACCGTGGTGCTCACCGGCACCCTGGCCCAGCTCACCCGCGATGCCGCCAAGGAACGCCTGGAAGCGCTGGGTGCCAAGGTCTCCGGCAGCGTGTCGAAGAAGACCAGCTTCGTGGTGGCCGGTACCGAGGCCGGCTCCAAGCTGGACAAGGCGCAGTCGCTGGGCGTGCCGGTATGGGACGAAGACCGCCTGCTGGCCTACCTCGCCGAACACGAATGATGACCCCGCCGGGTGCCTGGCGCCCGGCATGAAACACAAAGGAACGCCGATGCAGACCGCTCCGCTGGATTTCCGCCTGGCCACCCGTGCCGACGAAGAACTGTTGATCGCGTTGATGCGCGAGTTCTATGCCGAAGACAAGATCGACTTCGACGACGCGCGCGTGCGTCGCGGCGTGGACGCGCTGCTGGCCGATCCGCGCAATGGCGAGGTGCTGCTGTGGCTGGACGAGGCCGCCGAGGTGGTGGGCTACGCAGTGATCGCGATGGGTTTCAGCCTGGAGCAGGGCGGCCACTTCATGCTGCTGGACGAGCTGTATCTGAGCCACCGCGCGCGCGGCCGCGGCCGCGGCAAGCAGGCGCTGGCCATCTGCGAACAGCGCGCTCGCGGGCGTGGCGTCAGCCGCCTGCGGCTGGAAGTGAACCACCACAACGAACTGGCCCGGCGCCTGTACCTGGCCAGTGGCTACATCGATGACACCCGCGATCTGCTGACCCTGCCGCTGGATCATCCGCGCCCGGAGGGCATCCTGTGAGCGAGGCCCTGCTGCGCGCGCTGCAGCAGCGTGCCGCGCTCAACGCGCTGGTGCGCCGCTTCTTCGCCGATCGAGATGTGCTGGAGGTGGAGACGCCGATCCTGTCGGTGGCCGGCAACACCGAGCCCAACATCGACAGCTTCCATACCGATTTCACCGGCCATGTCGATGCCGGTGGCCGCCGCCGCTGGCTGCGCACCTCGCCGGAGTATCCGCTCAAGCGCCTGCTGGCGGCGGGCGTGGGTGACTGTTACGAACTGGGCCGGGTGTTCCGCAACGGCGAGGCGGGCGGCCGCCACAATCCGGAATTCACCATGCTGGAGTGGTACCGGGTCGGTTGGGACCACCATCGCTTGGTGCAGGAAACCGCCGAGCTGGTTGGCCAGGCGCTGGCCCTGGTCGGGCGCAGTGCGACGCTGCGTGTGCTCAGTTACCGCGAGCTGTTCCAGCAGTACGTGGGTGTGGATCCGTTCGATGCCGATGAGGCCGCGTTGCGTGGCGCGCTGGGCGAGGTACATATCGACCCGGTTGGGCTGACCCGCGATGACTGGTTGGATCTGCTGATGACCCATCATATCCAGCCGCATTTCGATGACGCGGTGATGACCGTGGTCCATGATTGGCCTGCCAGCCAGGCCGCACTGGCGCGCATTCGAGCCGGCACGCCGCCGCTGGCCGAGCGTTTCGAGCTTTATCTGGGGGCCGTGGAACTGGCCAACGGCTATCACGAACTGAATGACGCGCACGAACAGCGTGCGCGATTCCAGCGTGACCTGCAGCGCCGCCATGAGCGGGGCCAGGTGCAACCGTCCGTGGATGAGGCGCTGCTGTCGGCGTTGCCGTCGATGCCTGCCTGCGCTGGCGTGGCGGTGGGTGTCGATCGATTGTTGATGGCGATGAGCCGCACGCCGCGTATCGCCGATGTGCTGGCCTACGACTTCGCCCACGCGTGAGCGCGGTGCGCACGTTCCTGAACATCGAAGACTGAACGGAATTCCGCGTTTCCACGCTTGCTTCGGTAAGCAGGATGATGCTCTTATCACGGCAGATGCCGGACACTGGCACGCAGTTCATCCATTCCTGCTGGGGAAGGCTTTGGTCAAGTGGTTTGCGGTTGTCGCTGCACCGGTGTACTCCATCGCGCTCTGGGGTGCCTGGCTGCCGTCATCGGCGTCGGCCCAGCAGGCGGGCTATGACGGCGAAGTGGTGACCTGCGAATCGCGCGACATGGGCTGGGTGCATTGCGATATCGACGTCAGCAATGGCATCGACCTTGTGCGCCAGTTGTCCAGCAACAGTTGCATCCGTGGCAGCGAATGGGGCACCGACCGCAGTGGCGTGTGGGTCACCCTTGGCTGCCGCGCAGAGTTCCGTGCGCGTCGTGCGGAAGGTGCAGCGCCTGCGGCAACGGAAGGCAAGCGCCTGGTCCGCCGTGTGGTGCGCTGCGAATCCAATGGCCGCCCGCAGAGTTGCCCGGTGCGCCTGGACGGGGCGCCGGTGCGCCTGCTGCGCCAGCTGTCGGTGCTGCCGTGCCGCGAAGGGCAGGGCTGGGGCTACAAGCGCAATGAAGTCTGGACCAGCCGCGGTTGCCAGGGCGATTTCGAAGTGGCTGACGAGGACGGCCGTTTTGTCGACGTGCCACGCCGCCTGACCTGCGAGTCGAAGTCGAAGAAGCGCCGCTTCTGTGGGGCGAGCATTTCGGTCGGCGCGGTCGTTACCGAGCAGTTGTCCAGCACACCGTGCGAGGAAGGCAACACCTGGGGCTGGAACCGCAACGGGATCTGGGTGGACGGCGGCTGCCGCGCCGAATTCTCGGTGAATTGAGCCCGGGCAGGCTCCAACCACGCGGGGCGTGGCCCTACAATGGGCCCATGAACACTGCCTCCGACATCGACTACGCCCGTTATGACCACATCCGCCCGATCCTCTGGACCGGAGATGCCCTGCAACTGCTGGACCAGCGCAAGCTGCCGTTCGTGGTCGAGCACGTGGTCTGCCATGACAGTGACGACGTTGCCAGCGCCATCCACGCGCTGACCGTGCGTGGCGCGCCGGCGATCGGCATTGCCGCAGCCTGGGGTGTGGTGCTGGCGGCGCGGGACGTGCAGGCCGCTGATGGCGCGCATGCGCTTCAGCAGTTGGAGCCGGCGCTGCAGCGCCTGAACGCATCGCGCCCGACCGCCGTCAATCTGGCCTGGGCGCTGGCGCGCATGCGTCGCTGCCTGAACATCGCCGGCGCCGACTGGAAGGCCCTGCTGGAAGCCGAAGCGCAGGCCATTGCCGAAGAAGACCTGGCCGCCAACCGCCACATGGGCGCGCTGGGCGCGGGCCTGATCGAGGCCGGCAGCGGCGTGCTGACCCACTGCAACACCGGCTCGCTGGCCACCGCCGGCTTCGGCACGGCACTGGGCGTGATCCGTGCCGGCATGGCCCAGCACCGCATCGCCCGCGTGTTCGCCGGCGAGACCCGTCCGTGGCTGCAGGGCGCACGCCTGACCGTGTGGGAACTGCAGCAGGATGGCATCGACGCCACCCTGATCGCCGATTCGGCAGCCTCGCACCTGATGAAGACCGGCGCCGTGCAGTGGGTGATCGTCGGCGCCGACCGCATCTGTGCCAACGGCGATACCGCCAACAAGATCGGCACCTATCAGCTGGCCATCGCCGCGCGCCACCACGGGGTCAAGTTCATGGTGGTGGCGCCGTCCTCGACCGTGGACATGGAGACCGTGGATGGCAGCCAGATCGAGATCGAGCAGCGCGACCCGGGCGAGCTGTACGGCGTGGGCGGTACCCGCACCGTGGCCGAAGGCATCGCCGCCTGGAACCCGGTGTTCGACGTCACCCCGGGCGAGCTGATCGATGCCATCGTGACCGAGCGCGGCGTGATCCTGAACCCGACCCCGGAGAACATGCGCGCCGCCTTCGGCGGCTGACGCGCGGGGGAGGGGCCGCGTGACCTCCGCCCCCGGTGGTGCCGGCCGCGGGTCGGCAACCCCCTAAGTTCCTGATTTGTGCAGGTAAAATACCCGTAAAGGGAGGCGGAAAACGGCCTGTTGTGGTAATATCCGCAGGTTGAATCGAGGTTCCGGCACGACCCCCTCCCGCAGGGGGCTGCGCCGGACTGGACCGCTACCAGACAACGGAACCCGAATGGCAGAAACCGCCAAGGAAATCATCCAGGTCAACCTGGAAGACGAGATGCGCAAGAGCTACCTCGATTACGCCATGAGCGTGATCGTGGGCCGCGCGCTCCCGGATGCGCGCGACGGCCTCAAGCCGGTGCATCGCCGCGTGCTGTTCGCGATGAATGAACTCAACGCGCACAGCAACAAGCCCTACTTCAAGTCGGCGCGTATCGTCGGTGACGTCATCGGTAAGTACCACCCGCATGGCGATCAGTCGGTGTACGACACGCTGGTGCGCCTGGCACAGCCGTTCTCGCTGCGTTACATGCTGGTTGATGGCCAGGGTAACTTCGGCTCCATCGATGGCGACTCCGCCGCGGCAATGCGATACACCGAAGCGCGCATGTCGCGCCTGGCGCATGAGCTGATGGCGGACATCGACAAGGAAACCGTCGATTTCCAGCCCAACTACGACGAAAAGGAACTGGAGCCGACGGTCATGCCGACCCGGTTCCCGAACCTGCTGGTCAACGGTTCGGCCGGTATCGCGGTGGGCATGGCGACCAACATCCCGCCGCACAACCTGAGCGAATCGATCAACGCCTGCATCGCGCTGATCGACAACCCGGAAATCGACGTCGACGGCCTGATGGAGTACATCCCGGGCCCGGATTTCCCGACCGCCGGCATCATCAACGGCACCGCCGGCATCGTCGCCGGCTACCGCACCGGCCGTGGCCGCGTGCGCATCCGTGCCAAGGCCGATATCGAAGTGGCCGACAACGGCCGCGAATCGATCATCGTCACCGAAATTCCTTACCAGGTGAACAAGGCGCGTCTGATCGAGAAGATCGCCGAGCTGGTCAAGGAAAAGAAGATCGAAGGCATCAGCGAGCTGCGCGATGAGTCCGACAAGGACGGTATGCGCATCTACATCGAGATCAAGCGCGGTGAATCTGCCGAGGTTGTGCTGAACAACCTGTACCAGCAGACGCAGATGGAATCGGTGTTCGGCATCAACATGGTGGCGCTGGTCGATGGCCGCCCGCAGTTGATGAACCTCAAGCAGATGCTGGAGGCGTTCGTCCGCCACCGTCGCGAAGTGGTCACCCGCCGTACGGTGTTCGAGCTGCGCAAGGCGCGCGCCCGTGCCCACGTGCTGGAAGGCCTGACCGTCGCGCTGGCCAACATCGACGAGATGATCGAACTGATCAAGACCTCGCCGAACCCGAACGAAGCACGCGAGCGCATGCTGGCCCGCGTGTGGGAGCCGGGCCTGGTCGGTGCGATGCTGGGTGCCGCCGGCGCCGAAGCCTCGCGCCCGGAAGACCTGCCCAAGGGCGTGGGCCTGATCGAGGGCGGCTACCAGCTGACCGAGATCCAGGCCACCCAGATCCTGGAAATGCGCCTGCACCGCCTGACCGGGCTGGAGCAGGACCGCCTGACCGACGAGTACAAGCAGCTGCTGGAAGTGATCGCCGGGCTGATCCACATCCTGGAAGATCCCGACCGTCTGCTGCAGGTGATCCGCGAGGAACTGGTCAACGTCAAGGCCGAGTTCGGCGACGAGCGTCGTACCGAAATCCGTCACAGCGAAGAAGATCTCGACATCCTCGACCTGATCGCGCCGGAAGACGTGGTGGTCACCGTGTCGCATGCCGGTTACGTGAAGCGGCAGCCGGTGAGCGTGTACCGCGCACAGCGCCGTGGCGGCCGCGGCCGCAGTGCGGCAGCGACCAAGGAAGAAGATTTCATCGAACAGCTTTGGCTGGTCAACACGCACGATACGCTGCTGACCTTCACCAGCTCGGGCAAGGTGTTCTGGCTGCCGGTCTACCAGCTGCCCGAAGCCGGTTCGAATGCCCGCGGCCGTCCGATCATCAACTGGATCCCGCTGGAGCCGGGCGAACGCGTGCAGGCCGTGCTGCCGGTGCGCGAATACGCCGATGGCCAGTTCGTGTTCTTCGCCACCAAGAACGGTACGGTCAAGAAGACCCCGCTGGGCGAGTTCGCCTTCCGTCTGGCGCGCGGCAAGATCGCAATCAATCTGGACGAGGGCGATGCTCTGGTTGGCGTCGGCCTGACCGACGGCGAGCGCGACATCCTGCTGTTCGCCTCCAACGGCAAGACCGTGCGCTTCGGTGAAGACAAGGTCCGCTCGATGGGCCGTACCGCAACCGGCGTGCGTGGCATCAAGATGCCGGCCGGCGAGGAAGTGGTCAGCCTGATCGTGGCCGAGAGTGCCGGTGGCAGCGAGGATGAGAACGAGGACGACAACGGTGTCGAGGAAGCCGTCGCCAATGGCGATGCGGTGATCGACGGCGCCGATGACGCCAGCGTGCAGTACATCCTCACCGCCACCGAGAACGGCTACGGCAAGCGCACCCCGCTGCCCGACTACCCGCGCAAGGGCCGTGGCACGCAGGGCGTGATCGGCATCCAGACCACCGAGCGCAACGGCAAGCTGGTCGCCGCGGTGCTGATGGGCTCCAGCGACGAAGTGCTGCTGATCTCCGATGGTGGCACCCTGGTGCGTACGCGTGGCTCGGAAATCAGCCGCGTTGGCCGCAACACCCAGGGCGTGACCCTGATCCGCCTGTCCAAGGACGAGAAGCTGCAGGCGGTGGAGCGCATGGATGCCTCGATCGACGAAGACGAGGACGAGGTGGCCGTCGCCGCACCGGCCGCGACCGACGGCGCACCGGCTGCTGCCAGCAGCGAGGACGCCGCGCAGGAGTGATCCTGCCGCGAGCCTGAGGTACCCGACGACGCCGGCCCTGTGCCGGCGTCGTCGTATCCGGATGCCGCACATACGCGCGCGCTTCACGCAGGCGGTGGGATAACGGCGCATGCTGCCCCCGGAGATCGACGATGTCCGCCACGCCGCAGTCCGCTCCTGCCCCTGTTCGCGCCTCCCGGCACCCCCTTGTCACCGTGCTGTCGCTGCTGCTGGTCGTGCTCGGCCTGGTCATCGGCGGGCTCGGTGCGTGGCTGCTCAGCCTTGGCGGCTCGGCGTACTACGCCATCGCCGGGCTCGGCCTGCTGGCCAGCGGCATCCTGTTGTTCGGCAACCGCCGCAGCGGTGCATTGCTGTACGCGCTGGTGTTCATCGGCACGCTGCTGTGGACCTGGTGGGAGTCAGGCAGCGACTACTGGCGCTGGGTGCCCCGGCTGGGCCTGGTGACCGCACTCGGCATCGTGCTGGCCTTGCTGGCGCCCACCCTGCACGAGCCGGTCTCCAAACGCCTGTCGCGCAGCGCGGCGGGTGTGCTGATGCTGGTGTTCGTGGCCGCCTTCGGTCTGGCCTTTGCGCCGCATGGTGAAGTGGATGGGCATCAGCCGTTCCCGGAAGGCGCGGTCAGCGCCGGACTGGAACCTACGCGTGATACCACGGGCCTGCAGCCGGCTGACCAGCCCGCCGAGGGCGACTGGCCGGCGTGGGGCCGCAGCAATGCCGCCACCCGCTATTCGCCGCTGCAGCAGATCACCCCGGCCAATGTGGCCTCGTTGCAGCCAGCCTGGCAGTTCCGTACCGGCGATATGCCCAAGAAGCGCTGGGGCGCGGAAACCACGCCGCTGAAGATCGGCGATCGCCTTTACCTGTGCACCGCGCGCAACCGCCTGATCGCACTCGATGCCGCCAGCGGCAAGGAACTGTGGCGGTTCGATCCCAAGGTGAAGGACGCCTCGATTCCGTACACCGCCGCCTGCCGTGGGGTGAGCTACTACGAGCAGCCCAGCACGCCGACCCTTGCCGACGCGGCATTGGCCGATGTCGCTGCCGATCTGGCCCTGCCGGAGCCGCCGCCCAGTGTCACCCGCAGTGCTGCACCGGGCAGTCGACCGGCGTGCTGGGCGCGCATCATTGAAGGCACGCTGGACGGTCGCATCATCGCGGTGGACGCGGACAGCGGCCATCCCTGCGCCAACTTCGGCAACAACGGCCAGGTCGACATCACCCTGGGCATGGGCGAGGTGCCACCGGGTTACGTGTCGATCACCTCGCCACCGGCCATCGTGCGTGGCGTGATCGTGACCGGTCACCAGGTGCTGGACGGGCAGCGCCGCGATGCGCCGTCGGGCGTGATCCAGGCCTACGATGCCATTACCGGCAAGCTGCGCTGGGCGTGGGACATGGACCAGCCCGAGCGCAGCGGTCTGCCGCCGCGCGAGCAGACCTATACGCGCGGCACGCCCAACATGTGGACCACCGCCACCGGTGATGAGGCGCTGGGCCTGGTCTACCTGCCGCTGGGCAATTCCGCGGGTGACTACTGGAGCGGCTCACGCACGGAAACCCAGAACCGCTATGCGACGTCACTGGTGGCGATCGACGTGGCCACCGGCAAGCCGGTCTGGCATTTCCAGGCGGTGCGCAAGGACGTGTGGGATTACGACCTGGGTTCGCAGGCCAGCCTGATCGATTACCCGACCGCTGCCGGCAAAGTGCCGGCGATCCTGCTGCCGACCAAACAGGGCGACATGTACATCCTCGACCGCCGCAACGGCCAGCTTCTGACCGCGGCCGAAGAGCGCAAGGTGCCGGTGGGCGGCGTCGAACCCGAGCAGCGTTCCCCCACCCAGCTGTTTTCGCTGTACCACACGCTGCGCCGCGAACATGACCTGACCGAGCGTGACATGTGGGGCATCACCCCGATTGACCAGCTGGTCTGCCGCATCCAGTTCCGCAAGGCGTACTACGAAGGGTTCTACACGCCGCCGAGCAGCGAGCGCCATTCCATCGAGTACCCCGGCTACAACGGCGGCTCGGACTGGGGCAGCGTATCCATCGATACGCGCCGCGGCGTGATCGTGGCCAACTACAACGACATGCCGAACTACAACCGGCTGGTGACACGCGCGGAGGCCGACCGGCTGGGCTGGCTGCCGCGCGAAAAGATCCGGTTCGACAAGGGCGGAGCAGAAGGCGCGGGTGACCCGCAGGTGGGCACGCCTTATGCCATCCAGGTCAATGCCGGTTGGCGCCTGCCGTTCACCGGTTTGCTGTGCAAGCAGCCGCCCTATGGCGGCATCCGTGCCATCGACCTGCGCACCGGCAAGCTGCTGTGGGACCGTCCGTTCGGCAGTGCGCGTGGCAATGGACCGTTCGGCATCCGCTCTGGCCTGCCGATCGAGATCGGCACACCGAACAATGGCGGTTCGGTGGTGACCGCCAGCGGCCTGATCTTCATCGCTGCCGCCACCGATGACCTGCTGCGCGCCATCGAACTGAGGACCGGCAAGGAGTTGTGGCATGCCAAGCTGCCCGCGGGGGGCCAAGCCAATCCGATGGTGTACGAGCAGGGCGGGCGCCAGTACGTGGTGATCATGGCCGGCGGCCACCATTTCATGGAAACCCCGAACGGCGATTACGTGATGGCGTTTGCGTTGCCCAGGTAACCGCAACGGGGGCGGTGATCCACCCCCATTACATGACGCTGGATCACACCGTCACCACCACCTTGCCGATCTGCTCGTTCGATTCCAGGTAACGGTGTGCGTCCTGGATCTGCGCGAACGGGAACACCCTGGCGATCTTCGGTGCCAGGGTGCCCTTGTCCAGGCCATCCACGATGAATGCCTTCGCGCGGGCCAGCGCGGCATCGTCGGAAACGATCTCCGAGTACAGGTAGCCTTTCAACGTCAGCGACTTGCCCAGCACGTTGAACAACGGGAACGGCGTGGGTTCGCTGCTCAGCGCGCCGTATTCCAGCAGGATGCCGCCACGCGCCATCGCTTCGGTCAGCGGCACGAACTGTGGGCCACCGATCGGATCGAACACCACGCGGGCACCTGCGCCGCCGGTGATGTGCGCCACTTCGGCCACCAGATCCTGCTCTTGGGTGGCGATGACATGGGCGGCACCGGCGTCGAGCAGGGCCTGGCGCTTGCCCGGGCCACGGGTCACAGCGATCGGCGTGGCGCCGACTGCATTGGCGATCTGGATGGCGGCCAGGCCGACGCTGCTGCTGGCGGCGGTGATGATGACGAAATCCCCGGCGGACAAGTGCGCCTGCTCCAACAGCGCCCCCCAGGCGGTGACGTACTGCATCCACACCGCGGCGGCCGTTTCAAAGTCCAGTGCCTGCGGATGCTTGACCACCAGTCGTGCCGGCACGTTGGCCAGTTCGCCGTAGGTGCCCCAGCGCGCGATATCCAGCGGCGGCACCACGCTGACCGCATCGCCCGCGGTGAATCCGCTCACTGCACTGCCGACGGCTTCAACCACGCCGGCCGCTTCGTAGCCCAGGCGGCTGGGGAACTGCGCTTCCTGCAGGTAGGCGCCGTTACGGAACATCACCTCGGCGCGGTTCAGGCCGATCGCCTTCACCCGGATCTGGACTTCGTCAGGGGCGGGGGCGGGAACGTCGATATCGTCGATGCGCAGTACATCGGCAGTGCCATATTCGTGGATGCGGACAACCTGGCTCATGGGGGGCTCCGAGGAAGGGCCGGCGAGGGCGCCGGCGAAAGGGTGAGCGCTACTGTGCGCGTAGTCTGCATCCAGAATAAGGGGTAATCTGGCGTTTCATTGAAAAACAATTGTTTGCAATGGACCTGATCGTTCCCCTGCGGACCTTCGCCAAGGTGGCCGAGGTCGGCTCCTTCGCCGCCGCTGCCGAGGCACTGGACCTGTCGCCGCAGCTGGTCGGCAAGCACATCCAGGCGCTGGAGCAGCATCTGGGTGTGCGCCTGCTCAACCGCACCACGCGCAAGCAGAGCCTGACCGACTTCGGCCAGGCCTACCTCGCGCGGGCGCGGGTGATCCTGGAGGAAGTGGAGGGGGCCGAGCAGCTGGCCGAAGTGGCGCGCGGGCGGCCGATGGGGCGCCTGCGCATCAGTGCGCCGGTCACCTTCGGCGTGCACGCGCTGGGCCCCGCGGTGGTGGCCTACTTGCAGCAGTACCCGGACGTGCAGGTCGATCTGAACCTGTCCAACAGTCTGGTGGACATCGTTGAAGACGGCTACGACCTGGTGTTCCGCACTGGCGATCTGGCCGACAGTGGGCTGGTGGCGCGGCGGTTGGGGCCGTATCCGCTGGTCCTGTGTGCCTCGCCGGACTATCTGGCTTCGCGCCCGGCCATTGCCCATCCCAATGACCTGAGCCGCCACGAGTGCCTGGGCTTCGCGCATTCGATCATTCGCACCCGCTGGAGCTTTCGCGATACCGATGGCGGCGTGCTGACCGTGCCGGTGTCCAGCCGCTTCATGGTCAACCAGGCCGAGCCGCTGCTGACCGCCGCCATCGGAGGGCTGGGGCTGATCCTGCAACCGCACGAAATGCTGGCCGGAGCATTGGCGCGTGGTGAGCTGGTGGAAGTGCTGCCGGACTACGTACCGGTGTCGACCTGGATCAACCTGGTGTATCCGCGCGATCGCCAGCTGACGCCCAAGCTGCGCAGCTTCCTGGACTTCTGCGTGGCGCGATTCAGCGAACAGACGATGGCAAGGCGATAGCGGGGCCATCGGGTAGCAGGGTTTCCATCAACTGCGAAGGATCTCGCACTCACGTTGCATCCGGGGCTGTGCGCATTCCACCACGCACGCGGAGTGGATGGCAGCGCATCGATGCATTCAGCGTCACCGTTGAGGTGTTGCGGCAGAGTCCCTGGTGTCGATGCGGCGGCCGCATCCTTGGCCTAGGATGCGTCCAGGAATCCCCGCAAAGGAACTGCCATGAGGGTTGTTGGACGCCTGTTTCTCTGCAGTGCACTGGCCTGTTCGGTTCTACTGGTTACCCCGGTTTTTCCAGCAATCGGCGCCACATCTTCCGAGCGTGCACATCCACGTGCGCAGGACGCCATCGATGACTGGCTGGCGGCCTTCAACGCTGGCAGCCTCGAGCAACTGCAGGCGTTCGCCGATACCTACGCGAAGAAGGAAGGCAGCAGCCCCAAGGACTATCTCGAGTTCCGCGAGAGCACCGGCCCGCTGCGTGTGCTGGAAACACGCCAGAGCGCGCCCGGTCACGCGAAGGTGCTGGTGATGGGCCAGCTGAACGAGCGCGCGATGTGGGTGACGGCCAGCATGGACCCGGACAATCCGGCGCACCTGAAGCAGTTCCAGATCGAAGGCACTGAAACGCCGGACAAGTTCAAGCCGGAGAGGGTTGCTTTGCCTGCCCTGATGGCCGATGCCACAGCAAGGCTGGAGGCGCTGCGGGCCCAGGACGCGCTGTCGGGTGCGTTGCAGGTGGCACGGAACGGCAAGGTGCTGCTGGACTGGCGCGGTGGCAATGCCGATCGCACCGCTGGCATTCCAGTGGGCGTGGATACGCAGTTCCGCCTTGCGTCCTCCAACAAGATGTTCACCGCAGTGGCCATACTGCAGCGGGTGCAGGAGGGCAAACTCAGTCTCGATGACACGATCGGCAAGCACCTGCCGGACTATCCGAACAAGGCCGTTGCCAACAGCGTGACGGTTCGCCAGCTGCTGACCCATACCAGTGGCCTGGGTGATTTCTTCGGCGACGATTTCGAGCAGTATTCCGCGTCGCTGAAGACGCTGGATGACTATGTGCAGCGCTTTGCCAAGGATGCACCGCAGTTCACGCCCGGCAGCCAGGACAGCTACTCGAACTATGGCTTCATCGTGCTTGGGCGGATCATCGAGGCCGTCTCCGGGCAGTCGTACTACGCCTATGTGGAGCAACATGTCCTGCGCCCGGCAGGCATGACCGGCACCGGCTTCGAACCGGAAACAGTGACGGTGCCACAGCGTGCCGTCGCCTATACGAAGCAGGATGGGCAATGGGTCCGTGAAACGAAGTCGCTGCCCTGGCGCGGCATGTCAGCCGGTGGTGGCTACAGCACGGTGAGCGACATGGTGAAGTTCGCCGAGGCGCTGCGCAGCGGAAAGCTGGTCTCACCTGCATTGCTGCAGCAGGCCACCACGGCGCAGAACCACAAGGGCTGGTACGGGTTCGGCTTCGTGGTGCAGGGCGAGGGCAGGGAGCATCAGTACGGCCACGAAGGCGGTGCGCCCGGATCGAACAGTGCCATCGTGGTGCTACCCGCGCAGGGCTATGTGATCGTTGGGCTGGCCAATGTCGATCCGGATGCGATCGGCAATGTGGTCAACTACATCGCGCGAAGAGTGCCGCTGTAGTCCCGAGCGACTATGCCACAGCGATGTTGACGCTGGGGCAGGTGGCGGACCAGAATCGGGCCATGAGCCGACTCCTTCCCGTGGTGTGTCTGGTCGCCAGCATGGTGCTGCTGCTGCGTGGAGTGCACGTGATACTCAAGGGTGTTCCGGCCATGGCCAGCGAAGGTGCCAGTGCTGCGTATGCACAAGGCTACCTGCATGGACAAGCGGCAGCCGGGTGGGTGTTGATTGCCGCTGCAGCAGCCTGTGCGCTCATTGCCTGGCACAGGGCGCGCGCCCGGAAGTGAGAGACGGGCGCGTCAGCGCGGCACCCGCACCATCTTCGTCATCAAGTGTTCCACCACACCCGCCGGGTCCGCCGTGCGGCCCACATGCGTGCTCGACATCTGCACGACCGAGCTGCGCTTGGCGGTGAGGAAATGGAAGCGCGCGCGCGCCGGCAGCTGCGCGATCGGCCCGGCGCTGGCATCGCCGCGGCAGATCGCCACGATCGCATCCAGCCATGGCTGCAGCGCCTCCTGGTCCAGCGCTGGCGCGAAGGCGTGCAGGCGTGCCGGATCGATCTCGATGGCCGCTTCCAGATGACGCGCACCGGGACAGGAGACGATCACCCCGACGTTGATGAATTCCTCGCGCTCCACCCGCGGTACCACGCGGATGACAGCATAGTCATACGTGTGCAGCGTGGGCACGGATGGCCTCCTGCACGAACACCGCACGCACCTTCAGGCGGTGCTTGAGGTAGTTGATATAACCCTGCCGGTAGGCCTGCGGGCTGTCGAACGCCGGTTCGTCCACCAGCCAGCTGTCCGGCACCAAGCCGACGATGCGCTCGATCTCGGCATCGGTCAGGCGCGCGGCCAGTTCGGCATCCACCTCGGCGATGCGGCTGGCGAACGACAGCAGCACATGGTCGCGGATCAGCACGAACGGCTTCTCGCAGGCATCGCCGGCGTTGGCCCAGTCGTGATGGAAGTACATGGCCGCACCGTGGTCGATCAGGTACAGCTTTCGATGCCACACCATCAGGTTGGGATTGCGCGTGGTGCGATCGACATTGCTGGTGAACGCATCGAACCAGACGATGCGCGAGGCCAGGTCGGCATCCACCGGCATCGCCGCCGGGTCGTAGTTGATCGCACCGGGCAGGTAGTCCAGGCCCAGGTTCAAACCTTCGCTGGCGCGTATCAGTTCCTGGATCTCCGGGTCGGGCTCGGTGCGGGCGAACTCGCGGTCCAGCTCCACGAACAGGATCTCCGGAATCGGCAGGCCCAGCGTGCGCGCCATTTCGCCGGCGATCAGCTCCGCGATCAAGGCCTTCGGGCCCTGGCCGGCGCCACGGAACTTCAGCACGGCCATGCCGTCGTCGTCAGTCTCGACTACGGCCGGCAGGGAGCCACCTTCCCGCAAGGGGGTGATGTAGCGGAGGGCATGTACGGTGCGCATGCGCGCATTCTAGCGTGGGTGCCGCCAAGGGAGCGCCGGGCGCGTCCCGGCGGCTCCATGTCGTTCCCCGTCAGTGCGTCAGCGCGCCGCGCTGCTGCTCCTGCACGCGGACCTGTTCCTGCGTGGCCTGATCGGCCTGCCGCTGGTTGACCACGGCAAGCGTATCCAGGCTGTCCTGCACCGGACGCTGGGCGGCCTCGGCAGTGGGTGATGAGGCGCGCAGCGAGGCCGGATCATCCAGCGGCCCCTTCACCACAAAGATGTTCTGCGCCGCGCCCGCACCCTCGGTCTGGCGGCTGAGCACCACATGGTCGACCCGGTCCAGGCCGTTTTCGCGGGCCAGCACCAGCAGGCTGGCACTCAGGCGCTCGCTGGACGCATCGAAACTGCGTCCGTTGGCAGCATCCAGCTCAGCTACCTTGCCGCGGATCTGCTCGTGCAGCGAACGGTCACGGCCTTCCGCAAGCAGCGTCGGTAAGCCATCGCCCTCCACCGCATGCTGTGTGGTGATCGGCACATGCGTATGCGTGCCCTCAGTGTGGTCGAAGTAACGCAGCGTCGACGGCGAGGTACTGGTATCGAAGTAGGGCTGGCGCGGGGGCGAGCCCTCGCCGAGGTTGAGCCCGTTCTGCTCCAGCAGGCGCTCGTCCAGGCCCAGCTTCTTCATGTTCACTTCCATCCGGCTGACGCCATCGGGCGCTGGATTCGCGGCCTCGAATTCGCTGGCCAGTCCGATCGCCAGGGCGCCGTAGAAATTCTGGTAGTCCGAATTCCCATGATGGCCCAGGCCGGTGCTGACGCCCTGATCGTAATAGTGCCTGGCCATTCCCTCGATGTTGGCTGCGGTGGGGGAGATGGTCAGGTCCGCATTGAGGGTCAGCTCCGGGTGCGGGGCATAGGTGATCGGCGGGCCGGGTCGCGACTGGATGACATCTGTCGAGCGGGTGCTGGCTTCATACAGGTCGCGCAGGGTGGCGTCCGGGTTGTTGGCACGTACCTGGCTGACCAGCGCATTCCAGCCTGCGATGTTCGAAGAAGCCTCATCGCGGCGGTTGGCCGCGAGCAGGGTGCCGATGGCCCCGGTGTAATCATGGCTCGTTGTACGGCCCGCGATCTGCTCCACGTCGGCTTCGAACTGCACGTAGGCGCGCTCGACATCAGCATCGTTGAAACCGTGCTGGATCTCGTGACCGAGCACAAAGGTGACCTCGGCCGCGTCGAACCGATCCGGCGCCGCCGGGGTCGACAAGCTGCTGGCGGGCAGGTTGATGGATTTCGTGCCGGTCTCGTAGGTACCACCCGCGTTGCTTGTGGCGGGCAACAGTTCGAAGCGTTCCAGGTAGCCTGCCGCGATGGCGGCGTCCACCTGCTTTGCCAGCACGGGCGAGCCCGCGATGACGCTGCGCAGGTTGTCGACCTGGTCGCTGGTGACGTCGGTCTTGCCAGCGAATTCGCCCAGCAGGCGTTCCGTTTCTGCGGAAAGGATCGTCATTGATGGCTCCCCCTACTGCACGGTGACAAGACGCACGCAGGCATGCGTGGCGTCGCCGAGGGCGTGAGGGTTCTCGGGCATGGTGTCGACCTTGATGCTCAGCTGCGGTCGATCGAAGCGGTCGTAGATCACCCGGCCGTGTTCGCCGCGCACCGTCTCGCGCTTGAAGCCGGCGGCATCCAGTGCGGAAGCGAAGTGGTTGAAGTCGACCTGGCAGATCGCCGCAGCCGAGGCCTTGCGATCGCTGCTGGTGTCCATGAAGTTCAGGTCCAGCCGCGCGTCGGCAGTGCCGGCCCGCTGCACTTCCAGTCCATAGCCCCATTCCGGTGTCAGCGTGCCGCCATAGCCGAAGTGGCCGGGGCCGAAGACCTGCGCGGGCGCCTGCATTGCCGCGGACAGGCGCTCGGCGGTGAGCTCGCGGGTGGAGGTCGTGACCTTGATCAGGTCCAGCAGGCGCAGCAGCAACTGCTCGGCATTGAGCGGTGAGGGCGAAGTGGTCTCGGATACGGCGGGGGCCATGGTGTCGGTTCCTTGAGAAGTCGGCGTGCGGTCGGCGGCATGTGCGCAGGCGCAGAGCGTGGTCGCTGAAAGTGCGAGCGTCCACGGTCGTATGAATGCGTACCGGGGCATGTGCGTTCCTTGCAGATTGAAGGCTGACCCTAGGGCCAGCCGGATGAAGCAGAGGTTAAGCGTAATCGAGGCACCCCAATGCGTTACAAAAAGGTGAACGGGTGCGCATTCTTCACTTGACCATTCCGCGCGCGATGTCAGCATCGGGTCCATGGAGCATCAACTTCGCGTGTGACCTTCAACAGGAGGCCGTCATGCAACAACTGCGCAGCTGTCACGCTTTACCCTGCATGCAATGCAACGCGTGGTGTTGACCCTGGTCTGATACGGCCACTTTGCCGGCACGGATGGCCGCCACCCACAGCATCTGCCACTGTTCACCCGATGCGGTCCCGGCATGCTCTTGCCGGCCCTGCAATAGACATACGCCCGCCAGATTGTCCTCTGCGTTGCCCGATGGCCTTCGCAGCGCGGAGGCTGGCTTGTCCATGATGATCCTGCAGGCTTTGGAGGTGCACCGATGAGCGACCAATACGAACGAATGCTGCCGGCCCTGGACGATGCCAAGGTCGAGGAAATGATCGGAAAACTGGTGCTGGTCGGGGTGACCCGCTACGGCGGCGACGGTCAGGTGCAGGGACTGGAGCAGTATGCGGGAACGGTGCTGCGCATCAGTGCCGATGAAGGCGTGGTGCTGGCCGACGAGAATGATGGCCACGAGCGTTACCTGCCGCCGATGCTTGACCAGTACCTGCCGGCCCAGCCGGGAGAGTACCGGATGAGCAACAGCGGCATGATCGTGGTCGACCCGGACTATCTCACCGCCTGGGACCTGCACGCCCAGCAGTAGTGGCAGGCCATGCCAAGCAGGTGCCGGCAGCTCCCCGGCACCTCCCGGAGATGCACTTTGCCCCATCCGGCCACTAGCCCTTCCGGCCCATTCACGACAACTCCTGCGGTGCTAGATTCGGGGCCATGCCCGATTCCGGGTACCCATTCACACCCCAGGGGATAAGGATGCTGATCCGTCGAACCTCTCTGGCAGCGGCCGTTGCCGTTGCCACCGTCGGCCTGCTGGCCGCTGGCCCGGCGCTTGCCGATTACGCGAAGCCGCCGGAACACCTGCTCAAGGTGCTGAAGGCACCGCCGCCGCCGGCGCCGAACGTGGCCCCGGGCGGCCAGCGCCTGCTGCTGACCACCGCGCAGACCTATCCGTCGATCAGCCGCGTCGCCCAGCCGTACCTGAAGCTGGCCGGCGTGCGCCTGGAGCCGAAGAACCGCAGTCGGCATGACACCCCCGGCGGCTACGGCATTCCGGCCTGCGTGGCCGACTTCACCCTGGTCGACATCGGCAGCGGCAAGGAAACCAAGGTCAACCTGCCGCAGGGCTGCGCCACCGGCGCGCTGTGGTCGGCCGATGGCAGCCATTTCGCCTTCCAGAATGCGGTCGATACCAGCGTGCAGCTGTGGGTTGGCGATGCGGCCACCGGGCAGGTGAAGCAGGTGCCGAATGTGCAGCTGAACCCGATCTTCGGCTACACCGTGCAGTGGCTGGGCGGCAGCCAGAACCTGCTGGTGAAACTGGTACCGGTTAACCAGGGCCCGGCACCTTCCAACGGCGGCGTACCGACCGGCCCGGATGCACAGGAGTCGCTGGGCAGCAGTGGCGAGAGCAGCACCTACGAGGCCCGCGACACGCTGACCAGCGTGCATGACGAGAAGCTGTTCGCTTATTACGGTGCCTCGCAGCTGGCCGTGGTCGATACCGCCGCCAACAGCGTGCGTCCGGTCGGGCAGCCGGCGCTGTTCAACGAAGTCAGCGCCGCACCCGATGGCGTGCACGTGCTGACCGAATCGATCAAGGCGCCATACTCGCATGCGGTGACCTACCAGCGCTTCGCCAACGACGTGGCCGTGCTGGACATCGCCAGCGGCAAATCCACGCCGATTGCCAGCCTGCCGCTGGCCGACCGCGTACCGGTGCATGGCGTGCCGGAAGGCCCGCGTGGCTTCGACTGGCGTGCCACCGATCCGGCCACCCTGGTCTATGCCGAGGCACTGGACAAGGGCGACTGGAAGGTCAACGTGCCGCACCGCGACCGCGTGCTGATGCTGAAGGCCCCGTTCAACGGCAAGCCGACCGAAATCACCCGTACCGCGCAGCGATTTGAGGGCTTCGCGTGGACCGCCGATCCGGCCGTGGCGTTCCAGTACGAGAACGACGAGAACCGCCACTGGATGCAGACCCGCATCGTCGATGTGGACCAGCCGAAGAAGGAAGGCCGCCTGCTGTGGGACATGTCCAGCGACGAGCTGTACGCCAACCCCGGCAACCTGGTCTTTACCCGCTTGCCGAATGGCGCGCAGGTGGTGCGCCGTGAGGGCAACCATGTGTTCCTCAGCGGCCGTGGCGCGTCGCCGCAGGGCGACCGTCCGTTCCTGGACCGCCTGGACCTGGGCACCCTGAAGAGCGAGCGCCTGTTCCGCAGCAGTGCCGACGCCTACGAACAGTTCCTCGGTTTCAGCAGCACGCCGGGGCGCTACCTGACCTGGCACCAGTCGGTGATCGATCCGCCGAATGCCTTCATCCGCCAGCAGGGTGAGGCAGTGGCTGATGCGAAGACCGGCGAGGCGCAGTTCGCGTCCACCGCGACCGCGCTGACCAAGCTGGTCGACCCGACCCCGGAAGTGCGCCAGATCAAGAAGCAGCTGGTGACCTACAAGCGTGCCGATGGCGTGGACCTGTCGTTCACCCTGTACACGCCGCCGGGCTACAAGGAAGGCCAGCGCGTGCCGGCGATCCTGTATGCGTACCCGGCCGACTTCGCCAATGCCGCGCAGGCCGGCCAGGTGTCCGGTTCGCAGCAGACCTTCACCCGCCTGCAGCCGTACCGCCTGATGCTGCTGGCCGGCTACGCGATCATCGACAACGCCTCGTTCCCGATCGTGGGTGACCCGAAGAACGCCTACGACACTTATCTGGAGCAGCTGGAAGCCGACGCCAAGGCGGCGGTGGACAAGGCCGTGGACATGGGCGTGGTCGACCGCAACCGCATCGGCGTGACCGGTCACAGCCACGGTGGCCTGATGACCGCCAACCTGATCGCGCATACCAAGCTGTTCAAGGCCGGCGTGGCGACCAGCGGTTCGTACAACAAGACCTTTACCCCGTTCGGCTTCCAGAACGAACGTCGCTCGGTATGGCAGGCGCAGGACGTGTACCTGAAGGCCTCGCCGTTCTTCTATGCCGACAAGATCAAGCTGCCGCTGCTGCTGGTGCACGGTGAGGACGATGCCAACCCGGGCACCGAACCGTTCCAGTCGCGCAAGCTGTACCAGGCCATTCGTGGCAACGGCGGTACCACCCGCCTGGTGATGCTGCCGAACGAACCGCACTGGTACACCGCGCTGGAGTCCAACGAGCAGCTGGTGTCGGAGATGCTGAACTGGTTCGACACCTACGTGAAGAACGCCAAGTGAAGGAACAGGAAGGCCACCTCTGGGTGGCCTTCCTGCATCCTGCTGTAGCGCCGAGCCCACGCTCGGCTGTAACCAGCCGCACGTGCTCTGCAATCAACTGTGGAGACTCGGTAACGACGTGTTACCGGCACATTCGCGTGCCACGCAAATGGTCTAGGCTGAACCTGATCGCTCGTTCCAGGTCGGTGCAATGAAAGCCATTCTCCTTGCTGCAACGTTGTCGTTGGCCCTGGTTTCAACGGCATATGCTCAGTCGTTTCCCGCTGAGCTGACGCAATTGGGCATCATCGCCGGCATGCCTTACGCCAAGGCCAAGCGCCTGCTGGATGCCGCAGGCTGGCAGGCGAAACCTGCGCAGGGCGCGCCGGAGTCGCTGGAGGGCTTTCCGGAAGTCGGATGCCAGAAGGACGGAAAGCAGTGTGCGACGACCTTCGAAAAGGACGGTCAACAGATCGCGGTGCGGCTGGGCACTACCCTGGCAGGGCAGCCGTTCGTGCAGAGCGCTGACTGAGCACCCGCCCTCACGCCAGCGGTAGGCGGTCCTGCGCGTGGGAAAACCCGTCATGCAGGTCGCGCACGTGCTCGGCCTTGGCATGCACCCGGGTGGTATCACCGAAACTGCGTAGATAAGCGCAGGCTGCGAAGCCGGCGCTCTTCTTTTCGTACTCGGCAATCCAGGCCAATCGATCCGGATTGTTGGCCTGTTCGGATGACCACGCGGCCACTGGCGGCCGGATGCGGTACTTCAGGCCGACGCGCCACGGCTTCGGTGTCAGTCGCGCACGGAAGCAATGCTGCAGCCGGCACATGCGCGCGTACAGGGTATCGGTGCCCAGTGCCTTGAAGAATGCCTGCAGCTGCTCGTCCTCCGGGGAGAACGTGGCATGCATCGCCAGTACGCGCAGTCCCGCAGGCGTCCGGTAGGCGCGCAGATGCCAGTGGGGGTGTTGTTCGCTGAAGGCTTCCACGCGTCGCAGCGCCAACCCCTCGGCGCCCCCGGCGGCGGCCAGCCGCTGCCTGCGGCGCATCAGCAATGCCGCATTGACCAGAACCACCGCCGCCACGCCCAGCACCAGTCCCACCAGCCAATGCCACAGCAGTGTGCCGGTGACGGCGCCGGCAAGCAGCACGACCGCCGCAACGATGGCCGGCATCACGCAGCCGGCTGGCGGCTGCGCATGGTCGATGTCGGCGAACAGTACGTCCGGGCTGTTGAGGCACAGTGCGCCATAGCTGTTGCGGGTGATGACGACGTCGCCGTCGCGCTGCACGATCTGCTCGCGGATCGGCACGCCTTCCACGCCGTAGTTGCTGCGCACTTCGCGACGCGGCAGCACCTGTCCGGCGAGGATGGCATTGAGGGCTTCATTGGCGCGGCGGTCCGCGTGCACCTGCGCCTCGGCAGGGCCTTCGTCGGACCAGCCGAAGCGGCGCACCACCACCGGCCGGCCACGGAAACGGGCCTGCAGGCGGGCTTCGGCCCAGTAGGCGGGAACGATCATCATCGCGGGGTGCTCTATCTTCCGTGGCAGGTGCCAACGCGAGTCTGGCACAGCGCCGGGGTGCCCGCATCTGCTTGCTGCGGCGGCCGGGCCGGAGTGATAGATTGCGCGCTTCGCATGCACCCCACCAAGGACGGAGCGATGTCCATGATCCTGCGCGGCCTGTTGGCCCTGGCCTGTGCCGGGGTGGTTGGCATGGCCACGGCGGCGGCACCGGCCGGGCCGCAGATTGTCACTGACGATGTCAGCCGCTTCTACGCGCTGTACGACAACGCAGGTGGCAAACCCAGCGTTGCGCAGTTGCGTGGCTACATGGCCGAGGGTTCGGCGGGCCTGGCCGAGCTGGCCAAGGCGCGCCGGGTCACCCCCGAGCGCATTGCCGAGTCCATCGCCAGCCAGCCGGAGCTGTATGTGCAGGGGCGAAGCTGCCTGGCCGAACTGCCGGCGGTGAAACAACGTCTGACGCAGGTGTTTTCCAACCTGCAGGCCATCTATCCGCAGGCTGCGTTTCCGCCGGTGACCATCGCCGTCGGCCGTGGTCGTCCGGTAGGGTTGACCTCGAAAAGCGGCGTGATCATCGGCCTAGAAGCGCTGTGCGCAGCCGATTTCATGAATCCCAATGTGCAGGACCGCTTCGTGCATGTGATCGCGCACGAGTACGTGCACATCCAGCAGACCGGCCTGACCGACTTCGAGCCGGGCGACCCGCATGCGACGGTGCTGCGTGTTTCGTTGGGCGAGGGCATTGCTGAGTTCATCGCCGAACTGATTTCCGGCAACGTCGGCAACGGGCGCCATGCGGCCTGGACCCGTGGTCGGGAAGTGCATATCGAAAGCGCATTCGCGCTGGATCTGGACAGCAACGATCTGTCGCCGTGGCTGTACAACTACAAGCCCGGTTCGCAGGAGCCCTATGACCTCGGGTACTGGGTGGGATACCGCATTGCCAAGGCCTATTACCTGCAGGCCAAGAACAAGCGTGACGCGGTGCGTGCGCTGATCCAGCAGGACAACCCGAAGGCGATCCTGGCCGCCAGCGGCTGGACGCCGGGTATGTGGATGCCGGCGAAAGTCACGGGTGTGGCGGCGCGTACGGCTGCACGCTGAGCACAGGGTGGGGCGTTAGACTGCTGAAGATGATTTCAGGAGTACCCGCATGCGTGGACCTGTTGAGCTTGCCACTGCCACTGTCGTGGCGTTGGGCCTCGCGTTGGCTTCTCCGCTGGGCGCCGTTGAGGCCGTCGCAGTCAACCCGCTGCTGCAGACGCCCATCGACCAGTTGCGCCCCGACGAGGTTCGTTTCATGCAGCAGCGCCTGGCCGATTTTCCGGAGCTGCAGCGCTATCGTGATGCCAACGCGCAACTGCCTGAGGCCGTGCCGGGCCAGCCGCGCGTGGTGTTCTTCGGCGACTCGATCACCGAAGGCTGGGGTGCGGAAGGCAGCGCTGGATTCTTCCCCGGCAAGGGCTGGCTCAACCGTGGCATCAGTGGCCAGACCACGGCGCAGATGCTGGTGCGCTTCCCGCAGGACGTGCTGGCACTGAAGCCACAGGTGGTGGTGATCCTGGCCGGCACCAACGACATTGCCGGCAACACCGGCCCGTCCACGCAGGCGATGATCGAGGACAACCTGCACGCGATGGTGGACCTGGCGCGTGCACATGGCATCGCCGTGGTGCTGGCATCGGTGCTGCCGGTCAGCGATTACCCGTGGCTGCCTGGAACAGCGCCAGCGCCGAAGGTGCGTGCATTGAACACGGCATTGAAGCGCTATGCCGATGCGCAGCAGCTGGTCTATCTGGACTACTACACGCCGATGGCCAATGCGATCGGCGGACTGGACCCGCAGTTGGCGGAGGACGGCGTGCATCCTACGGCGAAGGGCTATGCGGTGATGGCGCCGTTGGCCGAGGCGGCGGTCAAGCGCGCGCTGCAGCAGAAGTAGCTCCGCCGAGCAGGCTTGCCAACAACCACTCGCAGAAACTGATCACCAGCGGATCGGCTGCACTCTCCTCATGTACCAGCCAACTCCAGCGTGGGCCGCGCACGCGTGCATCATCCAATGGTTGCAGCAGGCCTTGTTCGCAGGCTCGGGCTGCCAGCAGCTCGCTGACCAAGGCGATACCCAGCCCTTGGCACGCGGCATCCAGCAACTGCCCGGGCTCGGAGAAATTCATTCCCTCGCGACGCTGGCCGACATCGGCGCCACCCTGTACCTGCCATTGGCTCCAGTCCATCTCGCGCTCGCCATGCAGGGTGAGGCGTTCGTGCGCCGGTGTGGCGAGCAGGGCCGGATGGCAGGCTGGATAGAGACGATCCCGCAGCAGCACGCGATGCTGGCACTGCGCCTGTGAGTCGAGGTCATCACGTACCGCCACGTCCAGCGTCTGCGTGGTCATGTCCGGCGCTTCCTCGCTGGTCAGCAGCCACAGATCGGCGTCGGGATGCAGCCGGTGAAAGCTGGCCAGGCGTGGCACCAGCCAATGCCGAGCAAAGGCCGGGCTGGCGTTGACGATCAGTTGATTGGGCTTGCGGTACTGATCGAGCCGGCGGATGCCGCTGGCCAGCTGCCGCAGCAGCGCCTGCGTTGTTTCCAGCAGGTCGATGCCGGCATCGGTGAGGGTGACGCTGCGGCCCTGCCGGAAGAACAACGGCTGCTGCAGCGACGCTTCCAGACCCCGGATCTGCTGGCTGATGGCCGACTGGGTCAGGTGCAGTTCCTCCGCCGCACGGTGGAAACTGCCCAGCCGGGCCGCAGCCTCGAAACCCCGTAGTGCGTTCAGTGGTGGCCAGTGCTTGAGCATTTCAGATAAATAAAACTGTTCAATTGATGGCTGAATCTATCGTTTGTTCTTATGTGTCGGCAAGCGCAGCATAGCGCCCATCCCACACCGGCCATGGAGCCTGTCATGAGCAACCGTCGTCACTTCCTCACCCAGCTGGCGGGCGCCGCCGGCCTTGGCGGCCTGGCTGCTCTGGGCCTGGCCGGGCTGCCGGGTCGCGTGGCTGCAGCAGGGCCAGGTGCGGGGACTTGGCGCATGCCGGACGAGCACGGCCCACAGGAACGCGTGTTCCTTGCCTTCGCCGCGCAGCCGCGGGTGTGGGGCGCGCAAGCCGATGCGGTGAACACCGCCGTGGCGCGGTTGGCCAGTACCATCGCGCGCCACCAGCCGGTCAGCGTGCTGTGCCGCCCGGCGCAGTTGAAGCAGGCGCAGGATCGCTGTGGCCGCGACAACATCGAGTTCCTCGAGGTGCCGCTGGATGACATCTGGGTGCGCGACTATGGTGGGTGCTTCGTCACCGATGGCCAGGGCGGGCTGGGCCTGGTCGACTTCAACTTCAATGGCTGGGGCGGCAAGCAGAGCGCGCGCAACGATGGCGCGGTGGCGCCGTGGCTGGCGCAGGTGACCGGCGCGACGCTGCTGGAAAGCGATCTGGTGGGCGAGGGCGGTGGCATCGAAGTCGATGGCCATGGCACGGCCATCCTCACCGAAAGCTGCTGGGTCAACCGCAACCGCAATCCGGACTGGTCGCGCGCGGATATCGAGGCCGAGCTGAAGCATCACCTGGGCCTGCGCAAGGTGATCTGGCTGCCCGGCATCGCCGGCAAGGACATCACCGATGCGCACGTGGACTTCTATGCGCGCTTCGTACGCCCGGGCGTGGTGATCGCCAATCTGGACAACGATCCGGAGTCCTACGATTACGACCTGACCCGCGAGCATCTGCGGATCCTGCGCGGGGCCACCGATGCCGATGGCCGTCGCCTGCAGGTGCATACGCTGCCGCCGCCGCAGGACGGGCGCGACAACGTGCATACGCGCGACAACGACGATCTGGCGATGGGCTACATCAACTACCTGCCGATCAACGGCGCAGTGGTCGTGCCGCAGTTCGGAGACGACGAAGCCGATGGATTCTGCCGCGAACTACTGGAAGACATGTATCCCGGCCGCGTGATCGAGCAGGTGGATATCGATGCCATCGCCGGTGGCGGTGGCGGCATCCATTGCGTGACCAAGAACATGCCGAAGGTGGGCTGACGCGTCTCAGGCGTCGTCCTGTTTCAACGCCGCATCGGCAGCCAGCAGCGCCTCGGCGGCCGCACTGAGCGGCGGCGACGGCGGGGCGACCACGCCGATCGCTTCCATCATCTTCGGCATGCCCAGGAACTGCCGCGCGCGACGGTCGTAGATGCCGGTGACCAGCAGTGCACGGGTGGCGATCTTCTGCTCGGTACCGATCAGCACGCGCTGCTCCATGATGCCGCGCGAACCGACCCAGCCGACCAGTCGCGTTTCCAGGGTGAAGCGCTGGAATGGCTTGAGTTCGCGGCGGAACTGGATGGTGCCGGCGCCGACGATCGGTGCCCACTTCTCGCGCAGCGCCACCCGGCCCAGGCCCATGCGCAGGATCAGGTCCAGCCGGCCCAGATCGAAGATGTTCCAGTAGCGGCCGTTGGTCATGTGCAGGTTGCTGTCCAGGTCGTTGGGCAGTACCCGGAACTGCAGCCGCGAGACCCCGAACGGCGCCTCCAGCTTCGGCCGGAACAGGCTGCACAGCAGCAGGTGGAGCAGGCGGAACCAGAGATTCATGGTTATGACGACTGTTATAGAATCGCCGATACGCTAATTTATGACGACTGTCCTGGCAAGGAGCCTGCCGTGAGCCCGCGCCCCTCTGATGCGCCACAACGCGTGATTGATGCTGCGGCACAGATGCTGGCGCGCGTGGGTCTCAATGCCACCAGCATCCGTGAGGTGACCAAGCTGGCCGAGGCACCGCTGGGCTCCACCTATCACCACTTTCCGGGCGGCAAGCAGGAGCTGTTGGCGCGTGCCACCCACATGGCCGGCGACAAGGTCGAAGCGTTGCTGGTGGAGCTGCTGAAGGGCGGGGCGGTGCAGGGCCTACAGCAGTTCCTGACGATGTGGCGCGAGCGCCTGCTGCGCACGGATTTCCGCGCCGGCTGCCCGGTGTTGGCCGCTGCGGTGGAGGAGCCGGTTGACGCGGTGCACAGCCAGCCGCGCGCGGCAGCTGCAGAGGTATTCGCGCGCTGGCAGGGCCATCTGGCCGCAGCGTTCGTCGCCGACGGACACGATCCGGCCGCCGCAGGTGGGCTGGCCAGTCTGGTGATTGCCAGCGTGGAAGGTGCGGTGGCGATGTGCCGCGCACTGCAGGACATCGCCCCGTTCGACCAGGTGGCCGCGCAGTTGTTGAAAGCCGCCGCGCGACCTTGATCCGGCGGCACGGTCGCGGGAGACTCGGCGCAGGCCCTGACTGGACGCCGCCATGGACGAATCGCACTGCCGCCACCTGATCGAGCACTACCTGCAGGCCTACAACCGCTTCGACATCGACGCCATGCTGGCGGTGCTGGCGCATAACGTGCGATTCGAGAACCACAGCGGCAGCCAGCTGACGATGGTCACCGAAGGCATCGATGCCTTCGGCGAACTGGCACGGCAATCGGCGCCGTTGTTCCGCGAGCGCGAGCAGCGGTTGCTCGAGTTGACCTTCGAGGATGGCATGGCGCTGGCCAGCATCGGCTGGCGTGGCGTGTTCGCGCAGGACATTCCCGATGGTCCCAGTGCGGGCACGGAACTGGCCCTGCAGGGACGCAGCGAGTTCGCTTTTGAGGACGGTCGCATCGTGCGGATCATCGACCGCAGCTGAGGATCGATGGCACAGGTCCGCCGTCTGGACAGCGGACCTGCCCGCGGTAGAATCCGCCCACCACCGCTTACGCGTGCCCGGCAAGGATGTCCGCATGCAGTATCAGGTTTTCGAGCTTCCACGCTGCACGATCTGCGGCATCCAGCGGCGCCGATGAAACGCACCCGTTTCTTTACACGCAGCCCATTGAAGCTGCCGGCTAATCGCGGCAGTGAAGTCGTGCGCGCGCGGCAGCATCTGCAGCAGCTCGGCTGGCCGCGCCTGCAGATGGCGCTGATCGTGGCCCTGACCGGTGCGGCCGGTTTCCTCGCCTCGCACCTGCTGCGTCTGGCCGGTATCGACGCGATGCTGCTGCGCTACCCGATGGCCGTGCTGCTGGCCTATGGCGTATTCCTGCTGCTGATGTGGATCTGGATCCGCTGGCGCTGGGACAACGTGCTGGATGGCCTGTCGCCGGATGTGGGCAGTGGCAGCCCATCGCCTCGCGGAAGTGCCGTGGAACCACCGTGGAGCGGCGTCGGTGGCCGTTCTGGAGGTGGCGGCGCGTCAGCTTCGTGGAATGAGTCGGCGCGGGTCAACGGCGACGATGCCGGTGAGCTGCCATTGACCGGCCTGGCCGAAGACGAAGCGGGCCTGCCGTTGCTCGCGATCCTCGGCCTCGTCGCGCTGCTGGCGACCGTTCTGCTGGCCAGCGTGTGGGTGGTTTGGTCGGCGCCAGTGCTGATGGCCGAGCTGCTGGTGGACGCGGCCATTGCCGGAGGCCTGTACCGGCGCATGCAGGGCATGCGGGAGCAGGGATGGTGGCGCGTATGCGTGACGCACACGATCTGGCCGCTGCTCGGCCTGCTGCTGTTCTTTGCTGTGCTGGGTTGGCTTGCGCAGGCGCTGGCTCCAGGAGCGACCCACCTGCTGCAGGTCATTCAAGCAGTGTAGCGCCACGTTCCCGGCCGATATCCCAACCTGCTTCATTTCTTCGAGGAGCTTCATGCGACAGCGCATTGCACGGAAGCGCATCCTGACGACAGCGGTCGTCCTGTTCGTGGCTGCTGGCGCAGCGCTGATGGCCAGCGTGCGCCCGCAGTGGCGGCAGGATGTCAGCCCGCCTCCGATCAATCTGGGAACGGCACGGATGCAGGCCGAGGTGATGGCAGAGCTCATCGACCTGCGACCGACACCGCCAGGAAAGCCGCCAGTACCACCGATTCCAATGAAGGCAGTCTCCTCCCCGATGCTGACTGGCAACAGTGCGTTCGCGACCGCGGAGGTGCCACTGGCAGATGTCGCGCCAGCACACTTCGAGCCGCGCGGCTGGGAACCCGACATGCCATTTGCAGTGATGGAATGGACTGCGCCTTCCTGCGGTGAAGGAGACCCCGTCCCGGTCTGCCAGGTTCGTCACAGCGTCGTCGAGTGGCGCGATGATGACAGTGCGGCGTCCTTTCAACTTCAGCAGCATCTGGAGGCGATGCTGCAGGTTGCGAACCGCCGGGCTGTACGCGTACCCGACCTCGCGTTTGAGCTTGCGCATGTGCGAGCGCAACGGATGACGTGGGACGAGCTTCAGCAACGGCGCGCACGCGGCGTCGAGGGATGCACGGGTGGCCCGGGCAATCCGGATCTGGGCGTTGTCTATCTGCAGCGCCCTGTGTTCAGCCTGGACGGGAACTGGGCAATGGCATCGATCGCCTCGGATCTGTGCAGTGGAGGAACGGCGATGCGCGCCCTCTACCTTCTGCACCGCAGCAAGGGCGGATGGGAGCGTGTTCGAGTGGATCCTGTCCGCTATATGAGCTTTGGCCACGGCCTGTGGCCCGCGTTGCCGGAGTCGTGATGACAGATACCTCGTTCAAGCCGGACCGTGACTGCCAACAACGGATCGTCTGGCGACGCATTGCGTCGTTGGCGGCGGCGCTGTCGGCTTTGGCTCTCATGGCCGGAGTCTGCAGCCTGCGCCCGAGGTGGCAGCAGGCGATCGGTCCGCCATTGGTCAACCTGGGAACGGCGCAGATGCAGGCGGAGGCGATGGCGCTGGCGATCCGGCAGAGGCCGCCTTTCTCCCCTCCACCTCCGCCAGAGCCGCAGCCAACACCAGTTCTGCCATCGCCGCTGAGCGAGGTGCCCACAGCACCGCAGACGCCGTCCACGCGTGTCGATCGATGGCGCCCGCAGGAGCAGCCACAGTTGACCGACCCGGTGGGGGAGGACATCTACGTGATGGAGCAGACCTTGCCCTATTGCTGGCCGGGCAGCAGTGCCTCCACCTGCCAGGAGGTGGACGATCTGGTCCTGCCGCTGGACGATTGGTGGCCGCAGGACATCCATGCGCTGCGGTTGCAGCTGCAGGCGGACCTGGTTCCCGCCAATCGCCGTTCCACGCCAGTGCCTGCGGCCGCATTGGCCGGTGCGCAGCGGATGGACAGCGCGGGGCTTCGAGCGCTGCGGGAGCAGGGGTGCGGGGCAACGGTGCATGGGCCGACTCGGACATACGACCACGTCGTCTATCTGACCCGGCCCGTTTTCAGCGTCGATGGGCAGTGGGCTATGATCGCGGTCGCCTGGGATTCGTGTTCCGACGATTTCGTCTACCGGGAGCTTGTCGTACTGCATCGGGAACAAGGACGCTGGATGGCCGAACCCCCGGAACGGGGTCTGGGCGGCGTATGGGACGGCCGCGTACTGCGGCCCTGGACGTACAACCACTGACGAGGAAGAGCGCATGGATGTCGCTGCACGCAGGAACAGGATGTTGTTTCGTTGGATCATGGTGACGCTGCTGGCTGTGTTGTTGCCGTTTGCAGCACTGGCACAGCCTGCAGCCGGGCAGGCCGATGGCGCCGAAGCCGCTACTGCCGCGGAAGAGGCGCAATGCCGCGCCTGCACTTATGAGCGCATTGGGCCCAAGGTCGATATCGGCCTGGTGGCCCTGATTTCGCTGCTGGTGGTGGGCCTGTTGGTGGCGGTATCCCGCGAATGGGGTACCACCTCGCAGCGCTGGACCTGCCGAACGCTGGCCCTGTTGCTGGTGGGTTTCGGTGTGGCGTTGCTGTGGTGGGCTGGCAGCATCGTCTACCTGGGCTACAACCCGTGGCAGGAAATGGCTGCCCCCGTCGATGGCTCGCTCACATCGACACTGCTCACTACCTCACCGAAGTGGTTGGCGGCGATGGTGCTGATCGGCTTCGCGCCGTCCATCTGGAAACGCAGCGAGCGCCTGCCGGCGTGGCGCATCAGCTGACATTGAAACGGCGGCGCTGGATCACACCCGGCGCCGCCTGCGGTCATCAGTCAAAGCGCAAACGCACACCAGCGTAGATGCCACGGCCTTCGCCCGGCGTCGAGCGGGCAATATCCTTGCCGGCATCGTTGTAGCCTGGCGTGACCGTGGCGGCGTAGTGGCGGTTGCCGATGTTGCGCATCTCCGCCCAGGCCTGCCAGCGACCGCCGGGTGCGTCGTAGCCGATGCGGCTGCCGAAGATCACATGGCTGTCAGCCCAGTAGCTGTTGGCGTAGTCCACCGCGATGCGCGAGGCGTATTCGGTATTGAGCGCAGCGTACAGGCCGGACGCGTGATCGAAGCGCAGCTCGGCCTGGTAAGCGTGGCGCGGCAGGCCGGGCAGGCGGTTGCTGCCGAAACGCGCATCGTGGCGATAGCGGAAGTCACTGAAGGTGTACGCCTGGCGCAGCGACAGGCGGCCCGGCGCAGCCTGCCACAGGGTGCTGTCCAACCCGGCTTCGATGCCGCGGTGAACGGTGGGGCTGGCGTTGTTCTCGGCGATGAACAGGTTCGGCACCGGTTGCAGTTCGACGCTCAGCAGTTCGTGGTTTACGTGCGCGTAGTAGCCGGTCAGTTCCCAGCGACCCAGCGCCGCGTCACCGCGCGCGCCCAGTTCCAGCGTTGTGGCGGTCTGGTTCTGCATCGGCACCGGCGTGCGCTGGCGTCCGGTGGACGGGCCATTGCCCGGCCTGAAGTACTGGTTCGAGCCCCAGATCATCGACCACGGGTGCGGTGCTTCCACCGAGCGGCTTAGGTTGCCGAACCACTGGGTCTGGGCGCTGTGCTGCCAGGTGAAGCCCAGTCGCGGCGCATAGTCCCAGTCGTGGTCGCGCAGGCGGCCGCCGCTGCTCGGCCAGGTCACCTGTACATTCCGACGGGTGTTGATCAGTGCCAGCCCGGTCTGCATGCGCAGGCGGTCATTGAAGGTGAGGGTATTGCCAACGTGCAGCGTGCTGTCGGTGCCGTGGTGGCGGAAGTCACGCGTGCGCGTGCCGGTGGCATAGCCGTTGCTGGCAAAACGCAGCGACTCGCGCACATCGGCGTCCAGATCGTGGGTGACGCGCAGGCCGACCGTGGTTTCGCTGTCCAGGCCGAACAGCCGGTGGCGGTGGCGGTAGTCCAGTGTGGCGTTGAGGTTGGCGTAGTCCAGCTGCTGGCGGTACAGGCTCTCGTTCAAGTCCATCGGGTACTTGTGATAGACCAGTCCCGCCTGCAGCGAGGAATCCTCATCGATCTGCAGCGTGGTGACGTTGCCCACCCACGTGCTGCCGGGCTGCGGGCGACGTGCATCGATGGCCAGGTTGGCTGGGTTCGCCGCGTGCGGGTCATTGCGGATCTGGTCGCGGGTCAGGCGACCGGGTGCTTCGTGATTGGTTTCGCGGTAGCGCACGAAGAAGCGCGTCTGCAGGTCGGGCGTGATCTGCCAGCCGATGTTGGCCATCGCGCCCTTGCCGTCGCCGCGCGCATGGCGCTGATAGCCATCGAACTCGGTATCGGTGTAGGCCAGGAAGTAATCGACATCGCCACTGACGCCGCCCCAGCTGATGCCGCGCTTCTGGTAGCCACGGCTGCCGGCTTCGTAGTGCAGTTGCACGCCCGCCGAATCACGCCCGCTGCGGCTGACGTAATCGATGGCACCGCCCAGCGCCAACGCGCCGCGTTCGAAGCCGTTGGCGCCGCGCAGGACTTCCACGCGCGACAGCCACAACGGCTCCAGCAGCTCATAGGGCGTACCACCCGGGCCGGTCAGCGGCAGACCGTCGATCGACACAGCGATGCCCGAGGCGTGCGCACCCGGGCCCCGGTTGATGCCCGACCCACGGATCGAGATCTTGGTGCCTTCGTTGCCCGGCGACTGTGCGCTGATGCCCGGCTGGTAGGCCAGCACATCGGCACTGCTGGACAGGCGGCTGTCGGCCTTGGCCACGTCGATGACATTGCTGGCGCCGGGCACGCGCGTCAGCGCCGCGCGCGCCTGCGCGCTGGCATCGGCAGCGGCGGTGACCTGCACGGCATCCAGCGTGGTGGCCTGCGGGGCCGCAGCGGCGGTGGAGGAGAGGCCAAGAGAAACGGCCAGGAACAACAGCGACGGGGCGGGGCGGTACGACGAGAGCGACATGCGGGAATGCTGTAAACCACGAAAGTGGCGCGCAAGTTAACAGGTCGGCGGCGTCACGTCACCCATCGGCGGCGTATGGCCGCCCGCGCTCCTTGTAGAGTCGAGCTTGCTCGACTGTCTTTCGCTTTCTGTAGAGTCGAGCCTTGCTCGACTGCCTCTGTGTCCCGGAGTCGAGCACGGCTCGACTCTACAGAGCCGGCTTCGCCAGCGCCTTGGCCTTTGCATACAGCCGATCGGCCGCTTCCTTCTCACCCAGCGCCGCATGGCATTCCGCCAGGCTGTCCCACGCATTTGCCGAATCCGGATACAGCTCGGTGTTGAGAGCAAATACCTTTACTGCCTTGCGTGCCCCGAGGCTCTCGCGGATCGCGTAACCATCGGCATTGATCGCGCGTTCCAGTTCACTGGCAGCAACCTTGTTGCTGTCGCGCAGCCAGCGATGCACAGCTTCGGCCGCGCCAGCGCTGTCATCCAGCGCATACGCGATCAGTCGCTCGGACAACACCGTATGTGGGAATTCCTCCGGCGCGGCCACCGCCATCGTGCTCTCCACCAGCGTGCTCGACCAGACATTGCGGGCGCTGCCGTTGGTCAGGTACACGAATACCCAGTAACCGCTGGCCAGCGTGCCCTTGTAGGCCAGCCGTGCCCGCACGCGGGTGCCACCATCGTGGCCGACCTGGGTGTAGCCGTCGCTGCGAGTGGTGTCCCAACCGGTGGAGAAGAAGTTGCTGCCGCCGCCGCTCAGCTTCTGCGGCTGCCAGAGCGTTTCCAGCGTTGACGTGCGCAGCAGCTTGCCGGTCGCCAGCGCCTGCAGGAACCGGTTCATGTCGCCCACGGTGGTCTGCAGGTCGGCGTGGCCCCAACCGTAGCCCGGCCAGGGGTCTTCGTTCGCTGGCTGCAGCTGGCCGTCCTTGCCGATGTAAGGCACTGCCGCGCGCGTGGCTGGGACGCTGGTGACGCCCCATGAGGTGCTGGTCATCTTCAGCGGTTGCAGGATGCGTTCGCGCGCGATGGCCGGGTAGGGCTTGCCGCAATGCGCTTCCAGCAAGGCGGTCAGCACCAGGTAGTTGGCCTGGGTGTACTGCACTCGGCTGCCGGTGACGAACTGCATCGGTGTCGCGCCGGCCACCTTCAGTGCAGCGCCAAGGTTAGGCGCCACTCCGGTGTAGCCCTTGCTCACCCAGCGGTTGTCCACCCGGTCGTAATACTCGCCGATACCCGAGCTGTGGTTGAGGAAATCGCGTACGTGAATGGTCTGCCATGCCGTCGGTAGGTCCGGAACATAACGGCTGGCCGGTGCGTCCAGATCCACCTTGCCCTGGTCGACCAGCTGCATCACCAGTGTGCTGGTCAGCAGCTTGGCCATGGATTGCGCGGCGAAGATGGTGTCGACAGTGGCAGGCACATGGGCAGCGGGATCGCGTTCGCCGCTGGCGCCCTGGTAGAGCACCTGGCCGTTGTGGGCGACCAGTACCGCCTGGCCGGCAATGCCGTAGCGCTCGCGGTTGCTCTGCAGTTGGGCGTGGAGCTGTGAAGAGAGGCCGACGCGGAGGTCACGCGCGGAAGCGGGCGGAGCAGCGAACAGGGCGCAGAGCAATGCAGCAGCAAGGGTGCGGTACATCGCGGTGATCCGTCAGCGGTGATGGCGCATGTTGGTCAGCGGCGGGGGAGCGGGTCAAGGGCACCGATTCCCGCATCAGGGAGAGCCGGCCAGCGGCCGGCACTACCCTACGCTTCCGGTAGTGCCGGCCGCTGGCCGGCACCCCTGCGATCAGCCCAGGATTCCTGGCAGATCCAGCCCCTTTTCCTTCGCGCAGTCGATCGCGATTTCATAGCCTGCATCGGCATGGCGCATCACGCCTGTGGCCGGGTCGTTCCACAGCACGCGGCCAATCCGCTTGGCCGCGGCCTCGGTGCCGTCGCAGACGATCACCATGCCGGCGTGCTGCGAGAAGCCCATGCCGACGCCACCGCCGTGGTGCAGCGACACCCAGGTCGCGCCGCTGGCGGTGTTGAGCAGGGCGTTCAGCAGCGGCCAGTCGGACACCGCATCGGAGCCGTCGGCCATCGCTTCGGTTTCGCGGTTTGGCGAGGCAACGCTGCCGCTGTCGAGGTGGTCGCGGCCGATCACCACCGGCGCCTTCAGTTCGCCGTTGGCGACCATCTCATTGAACGCCAGGCCGAGACGATCGCGGTCGCCCAGACCCACCCAGCAGATGCGCGCGGGCAGGCCCTGGAACTTGATCTTTTCGGCGGCCATGTCCAGCCAGCGGTGCAGGTGCGGGTTGTCAGGAATCAGTTCCTTCACCTTGGCGTCGGTCTTGGCGATGTCTTCCGGGTCGCCGCTCAGCGCGGCCCAGCGGAACGGGCCGATACCACGGCAGAACAGCGGACGGATATAGGCCGGCACGAAACCGGGGAAGTCGAAGGCATTGGCCACGCCTTCTTCCAGCGCCATCTGCCGCAGGTTGTTGCCGTAGTCCACGGTCGGCACGCCCAGCGCGTGGAAGCCGAGCATGGCGCGGATGTGGTTGGCCATCGACGCGCGCGCGGCTTTCTCCACTTCCTTCGGCGCACTCACGCGCTTCTCATCCCACTGCTCGACCGTCCAGCCCTGCGGCAGGTAGCCGTTCACCGGGTCGTGCGCGGAGGTCTGATCGGTCAGCAGGTCCGGCTTCACGCCGCGCTTGAGCAGTTCAGCCAGTACGTCGGCGACGTTGCCGAGCAGGCCCACCGACTTCGGCGTACCGGCCTTGCACGATTCATCGATCAGCCGCAGCGCTTCGTCCAGGTTGTCGGTCCAGGTATCCAAGTAGCCGGTGCGCAGGCGCATGTCGATGCTGCTCTTGCGGCACTCGACGGCCAGGCAGGACGCGCCGGCCATCACTGCAGCCAGCGGCTGCGCGCCGCCCATGCCGCCCAGGCCGCCGGTGAACAGCCACTTGCCGGTCAGGTCGCCACCGAAATGCTGGCGGCCCATCTCCACGAAGGTCTCGTAAGTGCCCTGCACGATGCCTTGCGCGCCGATGTAGATCCAGCTACCGGCCGTCATCTGGCCGTACATGGCCAGGCCCTTCTTATCCAGCTCGTTGAAGTGGTCCCAGTTGGCCCAGCGCGGCACCAGGTTGGAATTGGCGATCAGCACGCGCGGCGCATCGGCATGGGTGCGGAACACGCCCACCGGCTTGCCCGACTGCACCAGCAGGGTCTGGTCATCGTCCAGGCGCTTGAGGGTTTCGACGATGGCGTCGAAGCTCTCCCAGTCGCGCGCGGCGCGGCCGATGCCGCCGTACACCACCAGTTCCTGCGGGCGCTCGGCCACGTCCGGGTGCAGGTTGTTCATCAGCATGCGCAGCGGCGCTTCGGTCAGCCAGCTCTTGGCGTTGAGCGTGGTGCCGGTCGGCGCGGCGATGGTGCGGGACGGGTCGTTGCGGGTCATGCGGCGCTCCGGTTCGTAGCGAATTCAAGGCAGGCGTTGAGCACCTGCGCCAGGGTGTGGCGCAGCGGTGCGGCGTGGTCGGGGTCGAGCGGGGTGGGCCAGCTGTGTTCGTCCACCTGGTCCGGCAGGGGTTCGTGCATGTAGCCGCGGCAGGCCAGCTCCATCTGCAGGCTGTGCACGCCGCCGGCGACGTTGCTGTAGTGGCGGGTGATCCAGCCGCCCTTGAAGCGGCCGTTACGCACCTGGCTCATGCCACTGATCTTCAGCAGGTTCTCCACCACATCGCTCAGCGCGTTGTCGCAGGAGGTGTCCGGCGCGCCGGAGGGGCCGGCGGTACCGAGATTGAACTGCGGCAGTTCACCGTCGAACAGGTGCGGGATATGCGAGCGGATCGAATGCGCGTCGTACACCACCACGGTGCCGTGGCGTTCACGCAGGCGCGTGATCTGCGAAGCCAGCGCATCGTGGTAAGGCAGGAAATACGTGTCGCGGCGACGGGCTATTTCCGTTTCATCCGGCTCGCGGCCCGCGTGGTACAGCGGCTGGTTGTCGAAGGTGGTCAGCGGGCACAGGCCGGTGGTGTTCTGGCCCGGGTACAGCGACACGCCGCTGGGATCGCGGTTGAGGTCGATCACCGAACGCGAGATCGCCGAACGCACCGTGGTCGCGCCCATGCCGCGCACGAAGTCGTACAGTTCGTGCACCCACCAGTCGGCGTCGCGACGGGCCAGCCACGGCGAGTGGTAGTCGCCGATCAGGTCGTGCGGCAGCTCGCTGCCGGTATGCGGAAAGCTGACGATCAGCGGGGCATCGCCTTCGTGCACCGTCAGCCATTCGGGATGGACATTCATGCCTGCGGTTCCACGGTTGGCAGAAGCCCGGCCAAGCCCTGCGCCAGCGCGCCACTGCGCACCAGGTTGGTGGCGGTCACCATGTCCGGGTGGAAGTAGCGGTCTTCTTCCAGCGTCGGCACCTGCGCACGCAGGGTGGCGCGCACGGATTCGAGCGCGGCACTGGAGCGCAGCGGCGCGTGGAAGTCGCAGCCCTGCGCGGCGGCCAGCAGCTCGATGCCGATCACGTTGGCGGCGTTCTCGGCCATCTGCATCAGGCGGCGCGCACCGTGTGCGGCCATCGACACATGGTCTTCCTGATTGGCCGAGGTCGGGATCGAATCGACGCTGGCCGGGTAGGCGCGCTGCTTGTTTTCCGAGACCAGCGCGGCGGCGGTCACCTGCGGAATCATGAAGCCGGAATTCAGGCCCGGGCGTGGGGTCAGGAACGCCGGCAGGCCGGACAGCGCCGGGTCGACCAGCATCGCCAGGCGGCGCTCGCTGATCGAGCCGATCTCGCACACCGCCATCGCCAGCATGTCGGCGGCGAAGGCCACCGGTTCGGCGTGGAAGTTGCCGCCTGACAGTGCCTCGCCGGTATCGGTGAACACCAGCGGATTGTCGGACACGCCGTTGGCTTCGATTTCCAGCGTGGTCGCGGCCTGGCGCAGGATGTCCAGCGCTGCGCCCATCACCTGCGGCTGGCAGCGCAGGCAATACGGGTCCTGCACGCGCACGTCGTTGTCACGATGCGATTCGCGGATGTCCGAGCCCTGCATCAGCGTGCGCAGGGTGGCGGCCGTGGCGATCTGCCCGCGCTGGCCGCGGATGGCATGGATGCGCGGGTCGAACGGGGTATCCGAGCCCTTGGCCGCTTCCACCGACAGCGCGCCGGTGACCAACGCGGCCTGGAACACGGTTTCGATCTCGAACAGGCCGGCCAGCGCATAGGCGGTGGAGAACTGGGTGCCGTTGAGCAGCGCCAGGCCTTCCTTCGCGCCCAGCTCGATCGGTTGCAGGCCGGCACGTGCCAGTGCGTCGACCGCCGGTAGGCGTTCGTCACCGATGAAGGCTTCGCCGACGCCCAGCATCACGCTGGCCAGGTGCGAGAGCGGCGCCAGGTCACCCGAGGCACCCACCGAGCCCTGTGCGGGCACCACCGGCA
Source organism: Stenotrophomonas genospecies 3 (assembly GCF_054473855.1). Taxonomy (NCBI): domain Bacteria; kingdom Pseudomonadati; phylum Pseudomonadota; class Gammaproteobacteria; order Lysobacterales; family Lysobacteraceae; genus Stenotrophomonas; species Stenotrophomonas genospecies 3. The sequence continues at coordinate 186,578 of NZ_JBTMUR010000005.1, read as the reverse complement.
GCACACCCTTGACCAGCATTGCTTCCAGCAGCAGCAGGGTTTCCTCGCGCACGCCCGAAGCGCCCTGCGCCAGGCTGACCAGCTTCAGCGCCATCATCAGTCGCACCACATTCGCCGGCATCGGCTCGCCCACACCGGCCGCATGCGAGAGCAGGATGTTCCGCTGCAGGGTAGCCAGGTCCTCGCGCTCGATGCGCACGCTGGCCAGCTTGCCGAAGCCGGTGTTGATGCCATAGACCGGCGCGCCCTTGGCGACGATGGCGGCCACGGTCGCGGCACTGGCACGCACCACCGGCAGCGCGGCCGGGTCCAGTGCAAGCGGCGCACCGCGATAGACCTGCCGCCACTGGGCGAGGGTGACATGGCCGGGGCGAAGAACCAGGGTGTTGCTCATGTGTTGCTCCAGGAGGCAGGCAGGTCGGGCTGTCCGCGCACCACGCGCGCGTGCAGCGGGTTGAATCCAATGCGATAGACCAGGTCGGCGGGGGCGTCGATGTCCCAGATCGCCAGGTCGCAGTCCATGCCCACGGCGAGGCGGCCGATGCGCTCGCCATGGCCCAGTGCGCGCGCCGCTTCACGGGTGAAGCCGGCGATGCATTCGTCCACGGTCAGGCGGAACAGGGTGGCGCCCATGTTCATCGCCAGCAGCGGGCTGGTCAGCGGCGAAGTGCCCGGATTGCTGTCGGTGGCCAGCGCCAGCGGCACGCCGGCCGCACGCAGCGCAGCGATCGGCGGCAGGGTGGTATCGCGGGTGAAATAGAAGGCACCGGGCAACAGCACGGCGACGGTGCCGGCGGCGGCCATCGCGGCGATGCCGGCCTCGTCCAGATGTTCGATATGGTCGGCCGAGAGGGCACCGAAGCTGGCGGCCAGTTCAGCACCATGCTGGTTGCTCAGCTGCTCGGCATGGATCTTTACCGCCAGCCCGTTAGCGCGCGCCGCTTCTAAGATCTGCCGCGCCTGTGCCGGCGAGAAGGCGATGTTCTCGCAGAACACGTCCACCGCTTCGGCCAGGCCTTCGGCGGCGATGGCCGGAATCATCACATTGCACACCTCGTCGGTGTATTCCTGTGCTTCGCGGCCCGGCGGAATCGCGTGTGCGCCGAGGAAGGTGGTCACCACGTTGACCCGGCATTCCTCGCCCAGCGCACGCGCCACCTGCAGCTGCTTGCGCTCGTCGGGCAGGGTCAGGCCGTAGCCGGACTTGATCTCGAGGGTGGTCACGCCCTCGGCGCGCATCGCCAGCAGGCGCGGCCGGCTTTCGTGCGCCAGCTGTTCCGGTGTGGCGGCGCGGGTGGCGCGCACGGTGGAGACGATGCCGCCGCCGGCACGGGCGATGTCGGCATAGCTGACGCCCTGCAGGCGCTGCTCGAATTCGTTGGCGCGGTTGCCGGCGTAGACCAGGTGGGTGTGGCAGTCGATCAGGCCGGGCGAAATCCAGCGGCCTTCGCCGTCGATGCGGGTGGTCGGCTGCAGGTGGGCATCGCTGCCGGCCGCGCCGACATGGACGATGCGGCCGTTGGCGCAGGCCAGTACGCCATCGCGGATGACACCCAGCCCCTCGCCATCGAGGGTGATCAGGTGAACGTTGGACCAGAGGGTATCGACGTGCATGGCATCCACAACGCGGCTGTGCTTATATGTCTATACAATATAGGCGTCCATTTCGGGTTGTCCAGCCATGTCCGATTCGCGTTCCCCGCACAGTTTCCATGCCGCCCACGCCCTGCTGGCCGACGGCTGGGCCCGTGATGTCCGCCTGCAGGTGCAGGACGGCCGCATCACGGCGATCCACATGGGGCAGGGCGCCCAGCACGGCGACACCTGCGTCGGCATCCTGGTGCCGGGCCTGCCCAACCTGCACAGCCACGCCTTCCAGCGCGGCATGGCCGGGCTGACCGAGATCGGCGGCGGCGACGGTGACAGCTTCTGGAGCTGGCGCGAGCTGATGTACCGCTTCCTGGCCCATCTGCGCCCGGACGCAGTGCAGGCCATCGCCGCCCAGGCCTACATGGAAATGCTGGAAAGCGGCTTCACCCGCGTCGGCGAATTCCACTACCTGCACCACGATGCTGACGGCCGGCCGTATGCCGACCGTGCCGAGATGAGCGCGCGGATTGCGGCGGCGGCCGACCAGACCGGCATCGGCCTGACCCTGCTGCCGGTGTTCTATGCGCACGCCGATTTCGGCGGTGCGGCGCCGAATCCCGCGCAGCGTCGCTTGATCCACGATGTGGACGGTTTCGCGCAGCTGTTGGATGCCGCCAGGCCGGCATTGGCCGCGCTGCCCGATGCGGTGCTCGGCATTGCCCCGCACAGCCTGCGTGCGGTCACCGGAGAGGAACTGAGTGCCCTGCTGCCGCTGACCGACGGCCCGGTGCACATCCACATCGCCGAACAGGTGCGCGAGGTGGAGGCCTGCCTGGCCTGGAGCGGCCAGCGCCCGGTGCAGTGGCTGTACAACCATGCGCCGGTGGATGCGCGCTGGTGCCTGGTGCATGCCACCCACATCACCGATGACGAGCGCGCGGCCATCGTCGCCAGCCACGCCGTGGCTGGCCTGTGCCCGATCACCGAGGCCAACCTGGGCGACGGCCTGTTCCCGATGCAGGCGTTCGCGCGCGAAGGCGGTCGCTTCGGTGTCGGCTCCGATTCCAATGTGCTGATCGACGCGGCTGAAGAACTGCGCCTGCTTGAATACGGTCAGCGCCTGACCCTGCGCGGGCGCAATGTGCTGGCTCCGGATGCCACCCGCAGCACCGGCCGCTTCCTGTTCGAGGGCGCACTGCAAGGCGGTGCACAGGCCCTGGGTGTGGCCGCCGGCCTGCAGGTCGGCGCCAGTGCCGACCTGGTCGAGCTGGATGCCGCACACCCCGCGCTACAGGCGCGGCAGGATGACGCATGGCTTGACAGCTGGGTGTTCGCCGCACGTAATGGCGCGCTGCGATCGGTCTGGCGTCATGGCCGCCAGTGCGTGGCCGACGGCCGCCACCTGCAGCGCGAGGCGATCACCACCGCCTTCGCTGCCGCCCTGCGTGGCGTGCTGGGCTGATCGCCTCCCGCCACCGAGACCCCATCACGTGAAGGCCAGCAAGTCCGCCACGCTCAACCAGCGTATCCGCAGCGATCTGGAAAGCCGCATCCTCAGCGGAGAGTGGGCGCCGGGCTTCCGTATTCCGTACGAGCACGAGCTGATGGAGCAGTACGGCTGCTCGCGGATGACGGTGAACAAGGTGCTGACCGCGCTGGCCGAGAGCGGCATGATCGAGCGGCGCCGCCGCGCCGGTTCGTTCGTGGCGCGGCAGCCCCCACACCTGGAGCAGGTGGCGCTGGAGATTCCCGATATCGCGATGGAGGTCGGCTCGCGCGGCCATCAGTACGCCTATCGTCTGCTGCAGCGCGAGCTGCGCCTGGCCGACGCTGGCAATGCCGGTGAAGTGGAGCTGGCCGGCCAGGAGACGCTGCTGGCGATGCGCTGCCTGCACCTGGCCGATGGCCGTCCGTTGGCGCTGGAGCACCGCCTGATCAGCCCGGTGGGCGTGCCCGAGGTGCTGGAGGTCGATTTCAGTACCACCGCGCCGGGCAGCTGGCTGCTGCAGAACGTGTCGTGGACCCGTGCCCAGCACCGCATCAGTGCCTGGGGCGCGGACACCGCCACCGCCAAGCTGCTGGAGGTGAAGCCCGGCACCGCCTGTCTGGTGATCGAGCGCCTGACCTGGCGCGGCGAACAGCCGATCACCCGTGTGCGCCAGGTGTTCCTGGGGGATGCCTGGGATCTGGTGGCGCGCTTCGCGCCGGGCGCGCGATAGGGATTCCACCCACGCATGGCGTGGATCTACTGGGCCGGAACGACTGTCGCCTTGAACTCTGTCGGGGCGTGTGTGCGATGTGTATCGTCCCTGCATGAAGAGCAGGGACCCCATCCGGGATCTGGAAGCGGCAGGTTGGATCTGTCGTCGAATCCGCGGATCCCATAATGTATTCGTGCACCCGCAGCACCCTCACATCATCACCGTTCCTCACCCAAGGAAGGATCTGGGGAAGGGCTGGTGCAGGCGATGCGGATGCTCGCAGGACTGACGTAGGAGGGCCCATGCGATATCCAGTCTTGATCGAGGCAGGCGATGAGCGCACCGCGTGGGGTGTGGTCGTTCCGGATCTGCCGGGGTGCTTCTCGGCGGCCGATACGCTTGATGATGCGCTCAGCGCTGCCGAGGAAGCTGCACTCGCCTGGATTGATGCGGCCCTGGATGAGGGGCGTTCGATTCCGACACCTTCCGCGCCGCAGAAGATCGCCGCCGAGGCATCCAAGGACATCCGTTGGATTCTTGCGTACATCTGCATTGATCCGGCTCTGCTGGACGACACCATCGAGCGGGTCAATATCAGCCTGCCACGCCGGATCCTGGCGAGGCTGGATGCGCAGGCCAGAGCGGCAGGTGAATCGCGTTCCAGTTACATCGCCCATCTCGCAGCATTGGGCTGAGCGGGCGCCATGTAGAACCGAGCCGATGCTCGACTCTGCAAAGGCATCCACGCATGGCGTGGATCTACCAGGGGTTCGCGCGCATCGCATGATCGCAACCGGGATTCAGTAGATCCACGCCATGCGTGGATGTTGGTCCCAATCAATACGTGGCGCATTGCCGCCAGCGCACCGGCTCATCCACGCCGGGGCGGGCGTTGAGCTGGATGCGCACGTTGCGCAGGGCAGGATAGTGAAGCACTTCCTCGCAGACCCGCGGCCACACCGCGTCCAGCTCGCCGGTGCGGTTGATCGCCAGCGTCTGCCGGGTCAGCCAGACACCGCTGGCGATGCCGGGCTTGCCGGCCAAGGCACGGGACAGATCGGCCTGGAAGCGCTCCAGCGTGGCGGCATCCGGGTTGGGATTGCTGCGCGCATCGGTTGAGGGCGTGGCCGGCGCAGGCAGCGTGGTCGGCGGCGTGGTGGCGGGGGCCGGCGCCGGTTCGGGCGCCGCTTCAACCGCAGGCGCAACCGGCGCGGGGGCGCCCGTCTCCTCGGCAACGGACGGAGCGTCCTGCACATGCAGCCCTTGCAGGCTCAATCCCACCAGCAGGCCCAGCGTCACCGCGGCGAGCGCGGCTATAGCAATGCGGCGCAGGGCTTCATGGCGGGCGCTGGCGCGCACACGGGTTTCGATTTCCGCCGGTAGATAGGGCTGCAGCAACGGCCACAGGCGCGGGCCGTCCAGCACCTCGACCGCCTGCTTTTCGGCGGCGCTGCGGCCGTCGCGTTCGATCCGGCCCTCGGTCAGCAGCACGCCGCCCTTGGCGCCGGCCAGGCGCGCGGCCGCCCCCAGTTCGTTCACTGCGGCGGTACCGATGCGGTAGGCCAGGCCGTGCTTGCAGGACACCAGCCACTGGTTGGGACCATCGCTGAGCAGGAAGTCGCTGCTCGGCTCGCGGGACTCCTCGGCCGGGTCGTTCAGTTCACGCAGGCCGCGCTGTTCGCGCAGCATGCGTTTGACCAGCACTGAGAATTCGCGCCAGTGCATGCCAGCCAAGGCCTGCAGGCCGAGTTGCATCTCCTTCTGCCGCCGCTTGATCCACCACAGATAGACAACGGCCAGGGAACAGGTAAGCAGGGCCGACAGCAGGGCCAGGATCCAAGGGAGCATGCAGGAGGTGCGCGGAAGGGGCGAATGCGGAGGACGACAGTGTAAAGGTCGTGCCGCATCGCTGGGTCAGGAGGTTCCTGACAGGAAACGTGATGGCGCGCGCAGATCGGTATACGGCGGGCACGAAAAACCCGCCAATCCTGAAGCCGTGAGGGGAGGGAACAAACGGCAGCCGAAGCGATTGGCGGGTTGCTCGCGATTGTCAATCAAAATTTATTGCATTGCAACAATGGTCGGTCAGGGCACGCTGCCTGGCGATTGATGGCTGCCCGGGGCGGGAGCATCGGTGCCCGAGGCCGCACGGTTTTCCAGCTTGGCCAGCCGCGCGTGCAGGGCGTCGATACGGGCTTCCAGCGCGGTCACCTCGTCCGCAGTGGGGACATGCAGGCGCTTGAGCACGCCCTGCACCTGGTCATCGAAGGCCTTTTCGACCTTGTTCCAGGTGCCAGAGGCCTTCTCGCGGGCCTCATCCAGCGAGGATTCCACGTTGTCGCGCCAGCCCGGGCCCTGTTCGCCGTGGCGTTCACGGCGGCGGGCCTCCCAGGCTTCGCCTTCCTTCACCAGGCCGTCGAAGAAGCGGCTGCCTTCGGCCTGTGCACGGCCCAGGGCGCCCAGGCCGGCCAGCCAGACCTGCTGCGCCGAGTCACTCAGCTTGCGCGAGAAGCGCTCGGCCTGGTCACCGAAAGAGGCGTCGTCGTTGCGGCGGTCGTCGTTCTCGTAGTGGTTCATCGCACTTCCCGTGGGAGTTGGGCCTGCCCCGAGAGTAGCGCGCGCTGGCGTTGCACGGCCGTGACGGCCGCCGCCGGGGTTCAGCCCAGCTTTTCCTTCAGCATGCGCTGGATCTCGCCCTCGACCATGCCCTTCATCGCCGACAGCAGGAAGCCCAGCTTGGCGGTCACGCGCACGGCGCCCGGCTGCAGCTCGATCGCACCGTCCACGCCGCTGCCAGAGAAGTTCAGCACGTCGGCGGTCCAGGACGACTTCAGGCCGAAGCGCTCGGACAGCTTGGCGGCGACCTGTTCGATCGCGGCGCGTGCCTGTGCGTCGGGCAGGGCGTGGGCGTGGCGGACATCGATGGTGGACATGCAGGCTCCTGGCGCAGGGCGGGGATGATCAATGAGGGCGAGCATTGTGCGCATCGAGGGCCGTCGCGCCAAGCACTCATCGCAGGTTCTTCTTCGTTGGCGGCCAACCTGCTAGGCTGCGCCGCGTGCAGAACCTGCTTGTTCACTTCAGCCAACAACAACAGCCCGACCAGCCGCTGCGGCCCGGGGTGCAACGCATCGTGCGCCAGGCCAATGGCAGTGTGAGGCTCGGCGACGCCGGCCATGGTGCCCTGCTGCTGGCGCAGTTCTGCGTGGATGATCGCGGCCTCTGGCTGCAGGTCGGCAACGGTATCCGCGGCATTCATGTGAACGGTCGCCCGGTGCGGCGCATGGCGCTGCTGCGTGCGGGCGATGCGGTGTATGTGGACGGCGTGGAAATGGTCCTGCAGGGCGAGGTGGAGAGCCTGCTGCAGGCCCCCGCACCGAACAGCGGTGACGGCACCAATGAGCAGCAGCGCCTGCTGCGCGGTGTCGGTGGCCTGCACCATGGCCGCAGCTTCACGCTGTCGCGGTCCCGCCTGATCGGCCGCGGTGGCGACGCTGACATCGAGATCAATGAGCCGGCCTTCGCCGAACAGCACGCCCGCGTGGAAGTGCATGGCGAGCGCGTGCTGTTGCGTGACCTGGGCAGTGCCGATGGCACACGGGTCAATGGCGTGGCCGTGCGCCACTGCTGGCTGCAGGCCGGCGACCAGGTGGTGTTCGATGGCCAGCACCGGTTCGTGCTGGAAGTGCCGCATGACCCGCGCCGGCGCCCGCTGCCGGATGAAGACGAGTCCAGCCAGGACGCCGAGCAGGCGCCGGTGCTGCCGGCCGCGCCGCGCAAGGTCCGGCGCTGGCCGTGGCTGCTGGTGAGTGCGCTGCTGCTGGCTGCACTGCTCAGCCTGCTGCTCTGGTTCGGCGCGCGCTGATCTGAACCGGCCGTATCCGCTCTGGTAGGTGCCGACCTTGGTCGGCACGCTCCTTCGGCGGGGATGACGCCTGACGGCGTACGCCGACCAAGGTCGGCGACTACCGGGGCAATGCTGCTGGCCAATGGATTCCAATGAAACCAAATTTCCCTTGCCGCACAAGGCCGCAAGGCTGGTGCACTGCGGCATACTAGGGGTCTTGCCCCACAGGTGTGACATGACGCGCGCGTTCAACTTCAGTGCCGGCCCTGCAACCTTGCCGGAATCGGTCCTGCGCCAGGCGCAGGCGGAAATGCTGGACTGGCACGGTACCGGTGCCTCGATCGTGGAAATGAGCCATCGCGGTGCGGAGTTCATGTCCGTGGCCGCCGAGGCCGAGGCCGACCTGCGTCGCCTGCTCGATATCCCCGAAGACTATGCGGTGCTGTTCCTGTCCGGTGGTGCCACCACCCAGCAGGCGCTGATCCCGCTCAACTTCGCCACCCCCGGCCAGCGTGCCGATTACGTGGTCAGTGGTCACTGGGGCAAGACGGCGGTCAAGCAGGCCGGTGTCTACGTCGATGTCAACATCGCCGCCAGCAGCGAGGCCGATGGTTACCGCACGCTGCCGCCGCGCGCCGACTGGCAGCTGTCGCCCGATGCCGCCTACGTGCACATCACCGCCAACGAAACCATCCACGGCGTCGAGTTCCGTGATGTGCCCGACACCGGCAGCGTCCCGCTGATCGCCGACTTCAGCTCGTCCATCGCCAGTGAACCGCTGGATGTGAGCCGCTATGGCGTGATCTACGCCGGCGCGCAGAAGAACCTCGGCCCGGTCGGCATTGCGGTGATGATCATCCGCCGCGACCTGCTTGAACGCAGCGGCCAGCCGCGTGCGGACATTTTCGATTACCGCTCGCACGTCGCCCGCGATTCGATGCTCAACACCCCGCCGACCTGGAACTGGTATCTGGCCGGCCTGGTGTTCAAGTGGATGCTGGCCGAAGGCGGCGTGGCCGAGTTCGCAAAGCGCAATGCCGCCAAGGCTGCGCTGGTGTACGGCGCCATCGACGGTTCCGGTGGCTTCTACCGCAACGAGGTCGCACACCCGGCACGCTCGCGGATGAACATCCCGTTCTTCCTGCCCAATGCCGAGCTTGATGCCCGTTTCGTCGCCGAAGCCAAGGCCGCCGGCCTGCTGGCGCTGAAGGGCCACAAGGTGGTGGGTGGCATCCGCGCCTCGCTGTACAACGCCATGCCGCTGGCCGGGGCCGAGGCGCTGGTCGCCTTCATGGCCGATTTCCAGCAGCGTCACGGCTGAGCAATGAACGGCGCGCACCGTCGGGTGCGGGCCCCGTAACAAGGAACTCCGATGGCAAGCAGCAAATCCAGCAAGAAGGCGCCAAAGAAGGCCGAACCGGCCAAGGACAGCGCGCCCACCAAGGCGAAGGGCAAGGCCAAGGCCGCGTCGAACCCGGCACCCACCCTGGCGCCGCTGGCGCTGGCCGATGTGCGCTCGAAGATCGACCAGATCGACCGCGACATCCAGAGCCTGATCGCCGAGCGCGCCCGCTTCGCCCACCAGGTCGGCAAGGCCAAGGGCAAGCTCGCCGCCGCCGTCGACTACTACCGTCCCGAGCGCGAAGCGCAGGTGCTGCGCATGGTGGTGGACCGCAACGAAGGCCCGCTCAGCGACGAGCTGCTGGTGCACGTCTACCGCGAGATCATGTCGGCCTGCCTGGCCCAGCAGGAGCCGCTGAAGATCGGCTACCTCGGCCCGGAAGGCACCTTCAGCCAGCAGGCCGTGCTCAAGCACTTCGGCCGCTCGGCGCTGGGCCTGCCGATGGCCAGCATCGAAGAAGTGTTCCAGGAAGTGGAAGCGGGCAACGCCGATTTCGGCGTGGTGCCAGTGGAGAATTCCGGGCAGGGCACCATCCAGATCACCCTGGACATGTTCCTGACCTCCAACCTGAAGATCTGTGGCGAAGTGGAACTGCGCGTGCAGCAGTACCTGATGTCGCGCAGCGGCCGCATCGAGGACATCGAGCGCATCTACGCGCATCCGCAGTCGTTCATGCAGACCTCGGCGTGGCTGCGCGCCAACCTGCCGAAGGCCGAGAAGATTCCGGTGTCGAGCAACGCCGAAGGCGCGCGCCGTGCGCGCAACGCCGACGACGCAGCGGCCATCGGTGGCGAGAGTGCCGGCCATGTTTACGGCCTGAAGAAGGTGGTCACCAAGCCGATCCAGAACGACGCCGACAACACCACCCGCTTCCTGGTGGTGGGCCGGAATATCTTCCCGACCTCCGGCCACGACCGCACCTCGGTGCTGGTGTTCATCCATGACAAGCCCGGTGCGCTGTTCGACGTGCTCAGCCCGTTCGCCCGCCACGGCATCAGCATGAACCGCATCGAGTCGCGCCCGTCGCACCACGGCAAGTGGGAATACGGCTTCTTCATCGACCTGGCCGGCCATATCGACGACGCGCCGATGCAGGCCGCGCTGGCCGAACTGGAAGCGCACTCGGCACAGATCAAGGTGCTGGGTTCCTATCCGGTGGCCGTGCCCTGAGTGCTGCCGCGGCGGCCACGGCCGCCGCTCCCTGATGCATCGCCGGCGCTGCCGGCGTTTACGGAATGATCGAACGATGAGCAACGCGCAACACTGGATCGCCCGCAAGGGCCAGCCGCTGCAGGGCAGCCTGACCATTCCCGGCGACAAGTCGGTCTCGCACCGCTCGGTGATGTTCGCCGCGCTGGCCGATGGCACCTCGCATATCGAAGGTTTCCTGGAAGGCGAGGACACCCGCGCCACTGCGCGCATCTTCAGCCAGCTCGGCGTGCGCATCGAGACCCCCAGTGCGTCGCAGCGCATCGTGCACGGCGTCGGCATCGATGGCCTGAAAGCGCCGGTTGCGCCGCTGGACTGCGGCAACGCCGGTACCGGCATGCGCCTGTTGGCCGGCCTGCTGGCGGGCCAGGCATTCGATTGCACGCTGATCGGCGATGAGTCGCTGTCCGGCCGCCCGATGCGCCGCGTGACCGGCCCGCTGTCGCAGATGGGCGCGAAGATCGACACCCAGGAAGACGGGACGCCGCCGCTGCACGTGCATGGCGGGCAATCGCTGCACGGCATCGACTTCGCCTCGCCGGTGGCCAGCGCGCAGATCAAGTCGGCGGTGCTGTTGGCCGGCCTGTACGCGCAGGGCGAAACCCAGGTGACCGAACCGCACCCGACCCGTGACTACACCGAGCGCATGCTGTCCGCGTTCGGCGTGGACATCGAATTCTCGCCCGGCAAGGCACGCCTGCGTGGTGGCCAGCGCCTGCGCGCTACTGACATCGTGGTGCCGGCGGACTTCTCTTCGGCTGCGTTCTATCTGGTGGCTGCCAGCATCATTCCGGGCTCCGAGCTGCGCCTGAAGCAGGTCGGCCTGAACCCGCGCCGCACCGGCCTGCTGCACGCGCTGCGCCTGATGGGAGCGGACATCACCGAAGAGAACCCGGCCGAGCAGGGCGGTGAGCCGGTGGCGGATCTGGTGGTGCGCTACGCTCGGTTGAAGGGCGCACGCATTCCGGAAGCACTGGTGCCGGACATGATCGACGAGTTCCCGGCGCTGTTCGTGGCCGCTGCGGCCGCCGAAGGCCAGACCGTGGTCAGCGGGGCCGCCGAACTGCGGGTAAAGGAATCCGATCGTCTCGCCGCGATGGCGACCGGCCTGCGCGCGCTGGGCATGCAGGTGGACGAAACCGAAGACGGCGCCACCCTGCACGGCGGTGTGCGCCTGGGCAGCGGCACCATCGAAAGCCACGGTGACCATCGCATCGCCATGGCCTTCGCCATCGCCGGCCAGATCAGTGACGGCGAAGTGCGCATCAACGATATCGCCAACGTCGCCACCTCCTTCCCGGACTTCGATGGCCTGGCGCGCAGCGCCGGGTTCAACCTGGCCTGAGCGGCCACGCCCGGCAGATGACGTAACCCGGTGGGTGCCAACCTTGGTTGGCACGCTCACATCGCCCGGTAGGTGCCGACCTTGGTCGGCACGCTCATATCGCCCGGTAGGTGCCAACCTTGGTTGGCACGCCTTTCCGCATAAAAAGACGGAGGCCGAAGCCTCCGTCGAAACATCACGAACCCCTCGTCCGCGATCAACGCTGCTCGGTGCGGAAATCCACCGGGACCCGCACCACGCTTGCTACTGCACGGCCTTCCTGCATCGCCGGCTGGAACTTCCAGTTCTGCACGGTGCTGAGCACCGCACGATCCAGGTCGCGGCTGCGCTCGCCGCTGCGCGAAACGATCGCAGCGTTGGCGACATTGCCACGGGTATCAACATTCAGGCTGGCGATCACGCTGCCCTGCACGCCACTGCGCAGTGCTGCAGCGGGGTAGGTGGGCATGCGGTTGCTGGCCAGTGGGCGCGCTTCACGATTGCGCACTGCCGGCGCGGCCTTCCGCGAAGCAGTAGCCGGGGTTACCTGGCGCGCGGCAGGGGCCGCTGCATCCGTCACCGCGGGCTGCTCAGGGGCCGGCAGCATGCGCTCACCGACCGGCGCCGGTGCCACGTCTTCCTGGTTCGAATGACGCAGCCAGAGCAGGGCGCCGGCAAACATCGCCACGATCAGCGCGATCCACATCCAGGGCGACGTGGGCTTGTGCTGCACGCTCGAATCCTGCTGCAGCTGCGGCGAATGAAGGTCTTCGTGGGTGGTGGCAGTCATCGCAAACTCCTTCCGTCAACTGACGACGTGGGAAGTGTTGCCCGAGCCATGGACGGGAAGTGTCAGCGCTGCGTCAACGCCACCGGCAGGGTTCAGTTTGCCTGCCGGGAAGCGTTCAGTTACTGCGTCTTGAAGTCGAACGGCACTTCAATGCTGCCGGGCACGGCCTGGCCATTGCTCTGCGCCGGGGTGAAACGCCAGCGGCGCACCGCGTCGGTGGCGGCACGGTCGAGGTCGCGTGAACCACTGCGCTGGATCACTGTGGCGTTGTTGGGATAGCCGGTGGCGTCCACGTCTACGCGTACCACCACGGTGCCGGTTTCGCCGGCGCGCAGGGCGGCGGCGGGGTACGACGGCGGCGGCGACTGGCCGGCAATCGGCATCGGCTGGCTGTTGCCGGTCGCAGCCGGCGCAGCGCCCGGGGCGGCCGGGGCCGGCTCGGCGATCGGGGCGGGTGGCGGCGGAGCGGTTTCGACCAGCTTCGGCGCTTCTTCCTCCACCGGTGCCGGCTTGGCGTCAGGCATGTCGCTGGAACCGGCTGCAGCGGCCAAGGGTTCCGGCAGGGGCTCGACCTGGGCGGTTTCCTGCGGGGTCTGTGCGGCCGGGTCGGCGCGGAAGAACTCCTTGTCACGGCCGGTCAGCCAGACCAGCACGAACAGCAGCACGCCCACGCCGAAGGCGATGCCGGCGATCTTCAGGGCGTTGCGCGGGATATGCACAGTGAACGACTTGGCGGACGACGAGCGGGGTGCAGACATGGACCGGACCAGTACGGAATAGCCCGATTCTGCCACGCCGGGAATGAACCGGGCGGCAGAAATCCGTATAACAAGCGATAATCCCGTTCCTGATACCCACCACGACACCTGCCATGCTTGATCCAGCCCTGCTCCGCCACCAGCCCGCCGACCTCGCCGAACGCCTGCGCACCAGCCGCGGCTTCGAGCTCGACGTGTCTGCCCTGGAGTCCCTGGAGGCCGATCGCAAGCGCATCCAGGTGCGGACCCAGGAGCTGCAGAGCCTGCGTAACAGCCGTTCCAAGGCCATCGGCCAGGCCAAGGCGAAGGGCGAGGACGTCTCGGCCATCATGGCCGAGGTCGCTGCCTTCGCCGACGAGCTGAAGGCCTCGGAAGTGGCGCTGGACGAGCTGCGCGAGAAGATCGAAGCGATCTCGATGGGCATCCCGAACCTGCCGGCCGATGACGTGCCGGCCGGTGCCGACGAGAACGACAACGTCGAGCAGTCGCGCTGGGGAACCCCTCGCCAGTTCGATTTCAAGGTGCTCGACCACGTCGAACTGGGCGCCCGCAACGGCTGGCTGGACGGCGAGACCGCCGCCAAGCTGTCCGGCTCGCGCTTTACCGTGCTGCGCGGCCCGATCGCGCGCCTGCACCGTGCGCTGGCCCAGTTCATGGTCGACCTGCACACCGGCGAGCACGGCTATGAGGAAACCAACGTGCCGCTGCTGGTCAACGCCGATTCGCTGCGCGGCACCAGCCAGCTGCCGAAGTTCGAGGACGACCTGTTCAAGACGGCCGTGGGCGATTCCACCCGCTACCTGATCCCGACCTCGGAAGTACCGCTGACGAACATCGTGCGCGACGAGATCGTCGATGCCGAACGCCTGCCGTTGCGCATGACCGCCCACTCGATGTGCTTCCGTGCCGAGGCCGGCAGCGGTGGTCGCGACGTGCGCGGCATGATCCGCCAGCACCAGTTCGAGAAGGTCGAGCTGGTTTCGATCAGCCGCCCGGAAGACAGCGATGCCGAACACCAGCGCATGACCCGCTGCGCCGAAGTGGTGCTGGAAAAGCTGGGCCTGCCGTACCGCAAGGTGCTGCTGTGCACCGGCGACATGGGCTTCTCGGCGGTGAAGACCTACGACCTGGAAGTCTGGCTGCCGTCGCAGGAGACCTACCGCGAGATCTCCTCGTGCTCGAACTGTGGTGATTTCCAGGCCCGCCGCATGCAGGCCCGCTGGCGCAACCCGGCCACCGGCAAGCCGGAACTGGCGCACACGCTGAACGGCTCGGGCGTGGCCGTTGGCCGCGCGATGATCGCAGTGATGGAGAACTACCAGAACGCCGACGGCAGCATCACCGTGCCGGAGGCCCTGCGTCCGTACATGGGCGGCCTGGAAACCATCGGCTGATAGCCTGATGGGGTGGGTGCCATGCTTGCATGGCACTGCTCTGGCTCTGGTGGGTGCCATGCTTGCATGGCACTGCTGCGGCTCTGGTGGGTGCCATGCTTGCATGGCACCGTATCCACGCATGGCGTGGATCTACAATGCGGGCTACATCCACGCCATGCGTGGATGAGCCACCGTGATCACTCCACAACCCGCAACTTCTCCAACGGCACCCATCCCGGTTCGCCGTTCTCCGGCACGCACCATGCCCAGCCATTGAGCGTGCGCACCCCGCGCAGCAGCTGCCCGGGATCCACATCCAGCTCCCGCGCGCAGTAATCCTCCGTGGCAAACACGCCACCCTGCGCATCGCGGCCGATCACCGGCCCCGGCACGAAACCGGGCTGCTGGCCCTCTGCCTCGCACAGGAACCAGTCTTCCCAGCCTTCGGGCCCTTCATAACGTTCGCCCACCACCAGCGCCTGGCCACGGCGCAGGGTGATTGGGTGCGGAAATTCGCTACGGTGTGCAGTGGTCACGATGTAATTCATGGCCCCAGCCTAACGTTCTGGTGAGCGTCGCGCATGGCAGCGTATCCACGCGCACGTGCGGTAGAGCCACGCCATGCGTGGATGACGTAGCGCTCAGTCCATACGACACAAAAAAACGGCCCCGCAAAGCGGGGCCGCCAGGGTGGGCCGGGATGGGGGAGGGGATCCCGGCCCGCGTTCAGCGCCCAGACGAGGAGAGAGCGGCGCCGAACGTTGGAGCGCGTCACGCCGCGACGGCTTCATCCGCTGCGTGCGACGGCAGTGCTGCCAGCGCGCCGGCAATGGCGTCTTCACGGTGCTGCGGCGAGTAGGCGATGCCTTCGGCGCGCACGAACTCGACTTCGTTGATGCCCATGAAGGCGAACACCTGGCGCAGGAACGGCTCCTGGAAGTCGGCCGGCGAGTCGGTGTAGATGCCGCCGCGGCTGCTGGCGATGATCACCCGCTTGCCACCGGCCAGGCCCACCGGGCCGTTCTCGGTGTACTTGAAGGTGCGGCCGGCCACGGCCACGCGGTCGATCCAGGCCTTCAGCGTGGACGGGATGCTGAAGTTGTACATCGGTGCGCCGATCACCACGATGTCGGCGTCCAGGAACTGCTGCATCACCTGTTCAGCGTCGGTCGCCTCGGCGGCATCGGTCTTGGCCAGCGAGCTGCTGCGCAGATGCGGTACCGGATTGGCGTCAAGATCGCGATAATCGACCTGCAGGCCGTCGATCTGGCCGGTGAAGCGGGCGACCACGGCGGCCGACAGCTGGCGGGACACGGAGTTGTCGCCAAGCACGCTGGCGTCGAGATGCAGAAGCTTCATGGCAGTCACCTATGTTCTGGGAGGAAGGGGCGGGGTGCCCCGCCGACGGAGAGAACGATAGGTTGTTGCAAAGGCGGAATAAAGGTGGTTGAATGCCACGTATTGTTCTAGATATGGAACTCGGGCATGCATGACCTGAATGATCTGTACTACTTCGCGATGGTGGTCGACCATGGCGGATTCGCTGCCGCCGAGCGCGCACTGGGTATCCCCAAGTCGCGCCTGAGCCGCCGCATCAGCCAGCTGGAAACCGACCTGGGCGTTCGCCTGCTGCAGCGCTCCACGCGTCGTTTCGCCGTCACCGACGTCGGCACCAGCGTGCACCGCCACGCGCAGACGATGCTGGCCGAGGCACAGGCCGCACGCGAAGTGGTGGACCGCCTCAGCGCGGAACCGCGCGGCGTGGTGCGCGCCAGCGTGCCGGTATCGCTGGCGCAGATGCAGCTGCCCAAGCTGCTGCCCAAGTTCCTTGAGCAGTACCCGAAGGTGCGCCTGCAGTTGAACATCAGCAACCGCCGCGTGGACATCATCAACGAAGGCTACGACGTGGCCCTGCGCGTGCGCTCGCGCCTGGACGACGATGGCAGCCTGGTGATGCGCAGCTTCGGACAGGTGCAGGAACTGCTGGTGGCCAGCCCGAAGTACCTGGATCGCGCCGGCCGGCCGAAGGATCCTGAAGAGCTGACCCAGCACGTCACCCTCAGCATCAGCGAAGACGAAGCACGCCAGCGCTGGGAGCTGCACGGCCCGGAAGGCGAAGTGCGCCGGGTCGACCTGCAGCCGCGCGTGGCCGGCTTCGACTTCCCGCTGCTGCAGAGCATGGTGAAGGACGGCTTCGGCATCACCATGCTGCCGGAAACCGTGTGCGCCGATGCGGTGCGCAACGGCGAACTGGAAGTGGTGCTGCCGGACTGGTCGCTGCCGCAGGGCGTGTGCCATGCCGTGTTCGCCTCGCGCCGCGGCTTGCTGCCGGCGGTGCGCGTGTTCATCGACTTCCTGGCCGAGCACCTGCCGCCGCAGCTGGAGGCCTCGCGCCTGGATTGCGGTGGCGCCTGTGAAAAGGCCAAGGAGCGGATCAAGGCCAGTGCGCTGGGCGCGTTGGCGGTGGATGCGGGCTGAGGCACCTGGCCGCAACCGCACCGCCGATCTGTGAAACGGTAGCGCCGGGCCATGCCCGGCGTTGCTGCTTTCCGGCCCCGGTCACTTCCGGCCGAACAGCCGATCCCAGAAGCTGCGCCGCGGCGGTGCGGTCGGTATGGGCTCGGCAACGACCGGCGCTTCCAGCACCGCCATCAGTTCCGCGCTGCGTGGCTTCTTCAGGAAGCGGGCGTAGTCCATGTAGCTGGTCACCTTGCTCATGTGCAGGCGCTCCGGCATTGCCGGCAACGCGCCGCCCTGCAGTAGCACCCGCAGTGCCTGTGGACGGTCCAGGCGGATCGCCTCGAACAGGGCGGTGCCGCCGCAACCGGGCTCGATCTGGTTGGCGCGCTGTGGCGCATCCTTCAACAGCTCTCGCAGCGCATCCGGGTCGTCGCGGTCCACGGCGGCAACCAGCCGTGCCAGCGCTTCAGCTTCTTCGGGTGGAAGACTGTCGCGATAGGCCTGGTCGGCGATCTCGCGCTCGTCGCGCCCGTCACCGCCTTGGATGCACAGGAAGTCGGTGACCAGGGCGACCGGAATGCCGGAGGTATCCAGCGCCCAGTAGCTGGGATAGACGCCGTCGCCCCAGCCGCTGGTGAATACGACCAGGCCGTGTGGAGAGTCCTCGCCCCAGGGGCGGTACTCGGCGCCTTCATCCAGGCCGTCATGGTCGATCAGCGCATCCGACCACGCGCTGCCCTCGTCGCCATCGGCCTGTTCGATCAGGGCCAGCAGTGCCTGCTGGGTGTCGGTATCCATGAAGCAGCCGATGCCGGCGTCGACCGGGTAGCCGATGAAGCTGTCCTCATCCAGTCCGGTCAGGTCCTGCGTGGTCCAGCGCGCCATCTGCCAGTGGAGGGCAGACGCAGTGAGGGCTTCGCGGGGCTTGAACCAGACCACGGCCAGCGCCGGGCGGCCGCTGTGCACGATGATTTCGACCGGATGCCGGCCCAGCGGGGCGGTGTAGTCGGCCAGCGCGGGCGCCTCGGCCTGCACCAGCGGATCGCAGACCACCAGATGCCCACTGCTGACCGGCAGGTGCCCGGCGAACGTGCGGTGCAGGGCCACTGCGGCCAGCTGGGTGTCGTCCAGCAGGGTGGTGCGCAGGTTGGCCAGATCGAGGTGGGCCATGGGGCTCCGATTGCAGTGAAGGCCCCACCGTGCCGGATGCGAAGGGCGGGGGCAAGGGTGGTCTTGGGCAAATGCTCTTCACGTGCGAGAATACGCCGCTGCCCGGGCGACCGGGACCCGATTGGAGAGATGGCCGAGCGGTTTAAGGCACCGGTCTTGAAAACCGGCGAAGGGTTAAACCTTCCGTGGGTTCGAATCCCACTCTCTCCGCCAATCCTTAGTAAGTGTTTGTTTGTAAACGACATTTTTTAGGGACTTGAAGGGCGGCTTGGGGCACAAATCGGGGCACAACTCCGATGCGGTTACCAAGCTATCTCACTCGCTCTTCCACTGGTCGTTACCAGTTTCGCATGCGCGTTCCGACGGACATGCGCGGCATCGTCGGCAAACCTTTCGTCAAGCATCCCTTGGGCATCCACCTGTATAGCGCAAGAGTGGCTGCCTTGGCCATCGCGCAGCGTTATGCTCAAGCATTCGATGCCATCAGGGATGGGTGCATGACCAAGAAGGGACTCACGGTTGAGGATGTTCTCCGCAGCGTCGCGGAGAACGGCTCCAGGCGTTATGAAATTGACTTGCCGGGCTTCCGTCTTCGGACCACGGATGCGGCCGACCATGCTCGAGCAATGGAGGCGTTGGAAGAAATCGGCAAGTTCCACTTCCGTGATGCGGGTGCAGTTCCGGCGGCGGCTGGGCCAAACCCGTTGGAATCAGCGGCGGCGCAGCCCCTGCCAGCTGAGACGATCAGCCTCATCGATGCGAAGCGAATCTGGCAGGACAAAGTCGCCGCCGAGGACATCGAGGTCAAAACGGTCGGCATCAAACTGCTTCCCGTGACAGAGCTGATCGAGTTCTTGGGCGCCGAGCGCGAGCTGCATACCATCACGCGGCCTGAGATGGCCCGCTTCTACGACCATTTGGCCAAGCGCGGGTTAACGCGTTCTACACTCAACAATCGCCAGAGCTACCTCGCAGGAAAGAGAGGATTCTTCACTTGGGCAATGGCTTCAGGCTATGTGCTCAAGGGAGACAATGTCGCCGCAGGTCACGTCAGCGTTTCGATGGCGGAGAAGCGCAAGCGCAGGAAGTTTGGCTTCCAGGCCTTTACCTTGGATCAGGTTCATCAACTCTTCGCGCCCGATAGCTTCAAGCAGCTTTCAACGGGAGCGCGCTGGGCGGCTTTGTTGGGCCTGTATACGGGAGCCCGGGCGGGTGAGGTGGGGCAGCTGTTCACCCTCGACGTCAAGGAGGAGGAGGGGATCCCGTGCATACGGTTTACCGATGAGGGGGAGGATCAGCGGTTGAAGACCGATGTTTCCAATCGGGTCGTCCCGTTGCATCCCGACCTGATCAAGCTCGGTTTCTTGGACTACGTCGCCGAACGAAGGGAGAGCGGGGACTGGCGATTGTTTCCGCAGGCTGACAGTAAGGCGAAGAATGGTGCGGGGAACTGGATATCGAAGGCGTTCAGCTACTACCTCCAAAAGCACAGTGGTGGGTGGCCGAAAGCGAAGCGTGGTTTCCATAGTCTCCGAAAGACCGTGATTCAGGAGATGCAGGGCAGCGGTGTGGCCTCTGAGATGCGAGCCCAAATCGTCGGCCACGAATTGGACGACGAACACCACGCGACTTACAGCAGGCCCTTTACGGTGAGTGAGAAGCTCAACGGTGCCGGAGGAACGCCAGCTTTGGGTGTCCTAGATTACGGAATCGACCTGGAGGCGCTGCGCACCCTGCCGGCGCGCAAGGTCGGGCGGCGCAGCAGCAATGCTGCCGCGCGCTCTTCAAAGGTCGGCCGTAAGGGGAGCGAGCCGAACTAATGGCCCTCACTGCCGCCGATGCCTACCGACGAGCCATCGACCGCTTTCTCGGCAAACTCTCTGGCTCCGAAACCGTGGGCCAGATGGAGAAGAAGGTTGCAGACCATCTGCGCCTAGCGAAGTTGCGCCCCACGGTGGACGTGGAGCTGAGCTTCAATGAGGCCGCTGGGGTGTTGGCAATCAGCACGGCTCAACTGCACCACCTCTTGAAGGAGCACGCCCCGTCGGGGACGTTGTTCATGGTGAAGGGGGCGCGCAAGCGCTCGACCACCCTCACCCTGTTGATGGCCTGGGCTGCCGAACTCAATGCGAAGGGCCTCTGGAAACCGTTGAGCGAACGGGGTGTGACGATCAATACACTCCTTACTGCCGAACTGCCGTTTCTGGTGGCCAAAGGGCCCAAGGCTAAGCAGTTCTTCCTGGAGCCACTGACTGACCAACCGATCACCGATGCGGTAATTCGCCAGCTCCAAGCATTCGGCGCGCAGATCGGGCTTGGGATTCGGGTCTGCACACTGACCGAGGCATTCGCCCAGCCATGGCAGAACCCTGACGTCAAGCGCCAGTGGGTGGACGCATTCAACAACGCAGCCCAAGCCCAGGCCAGCCGCCTGCGGGACCTTGCTCAGCAGCTCGACGCCTCGCGAGCTAGGGTGATCGAACAAGCGCTCGACGAGCGTTTGAACCAAACCGCCCAACACACGCTAGCACTCAAGAGAAAGCGCGTCTAAGCAGTGCCTGAATCGGATTGGAAGCCTCCAATGTCCGTATTTTGGGTGGCGCTGAATTTGGATGATTACTCCAACGTCCCGGTGGTCGGAGCGATGGAGCAAAAAGATGGGCCTTGATATGTATGGGGGGAAGATCCGCAAGGAGGAGACGTCGTGCGAGGGACAGGTGTTCTTTCAGTGGCGATGCCATCCCAACCTCCACGGCTGGATGTTCGGGCTGCACAGTGCACGGACGGGGTGCTCTGACCCGTTTGAGTTCAACATGGTTCGCGTGTTTCTCGGAGCGGCAGACCTCGACGCATTGGAGCAGGCTGTCCTCGATGAGCGGCTGCCCCACACGGTGGGCTTTTTCTTCGGTGAATTGGATCCCGATCAAGCTGAAGAAGATCTGGACTTCATTGCGCAGGCCCGCGCATTGATCAACGACGGTTGGGACGTGTTCTACAACTCTTGGTGGTAACCCGCCGCCAGCAGCGCCTCTCGGGCTGGTTCAAGCCCAACTCCCAAAACCCATTCCTTCAACGCGGCAACGCAGCCGTGTTGGCGGAGCTTTGCCTGGAGATCTCTCATGCAACCCAAAACCAATGTTGTGCCGTTCAAGACTGCCAACCGCCTCGCAGCGGCTAAACCCACCCGGCTCAGCTCCGTTTGCTACAAAGCAAGCGACAAGGCCCACACGAGCGTGGATTGGTATACCCCGCCTGCCATCGTCAAGGCGCTGGGAGGAAGGCGCGGCTTTGACCTCGATCCTTGCACGCCCGAAGACCCTTCGCGGCTGCCGGCACCCACGGCCCGCCGAATGATCCCGCCGAGCCAGGACGGCCTGCTCACGCCGTGGCCCCCGCAAGCGTTCGTGTGGATGAACCCGCCCTACGGCAAGGGGATGGAGAAGTGGCTGAGCAAGCTGGCCAACCACCCCGGCGGCGGTATCGCCCTGGTGCCGGTCAGCATGGAAACGGGGTGGATGCACAACTGCGTGCTTTCCCACCCCAACGTGACGGCGATCCTGTTTACCCGCGGGCGGCTGAAGTTTGTGCGTCCCGACGGAACCATCGGCACGGCAGCGCCGTCGGGATCGTTGGTGGTGGGTTACGGCAAGCGCGCAGCCGGTCACCTTCAGCAAGCGCAGGCAAGCGGTGTGCTGCGCGGGAAGTTCTTTGCCCTCCAGCGGGTGGCGCAGGTGGTCACTGCGAACCTGGGGAGTGCGAACGATGAGTAACCAGACCAAAGCAGCCCTCCATATCCTTCAGTGGATGAGCGATATGGAAGGCAGGGTTGAGGGGTGCGATGGCGCAATCAATGTTGCGAAGGCATGGGAGGAACGGGAACTTCAAAAGAAGGCGCAGGCTTACAAACGGCTGGTGAAGGCCGTCAACTGCATTCCTGCCCTCTCGCCTCGCGAACGCATGTCCAAATTCGTGGCATACGGTCTTAGGGCGGCCGTTCACAAGCAGCTGGAAAAGCGCAAAAACGGGGTGGGGGTATCGGTGTTGCCTTGGTTGGACGTGGGCCTGCTCAGCGACGTGGATCTTGAAGACGGGGATTGGGGGGCAGAGGTGGCCGACGCCTACATCGCCGCCATCGAAAGCGCTGAGCCGTTTGAGTGCATCCTGGGGTGGGTGTTCAACGAGCTGGCGGGATCGGGTCAGAAGAAAAGGGATTGCCAGGATTTCACCCCGTGGGCCCTTGCTCAGGGCGCGATGAGGTTTCTTCCCAGGGGTTTGAGCGATGCGTGTCAGGAACCGCTGATCAACGATTTCACCTGCGGTGCTGGAACGCTGCTTCTGGCCCGTGTCCACGCCCTTCTTTGGAGCCAATCCAACGATCCGGACGCGTTGATTGACCTGATGGTGTCGGCCAACGACAGGGATCCGCTCTGCGCTGCAATGACCGCTCTCCAGCTGTTGATCAATCAGTTGGTCTGGGAGCGCCCCATCGGAGCCGTTCACGTGGAATGCAAAGACATCATCGCTCAGCGTCACCTGTTGGTGCCGGTGTTTGCGTCGGAGTGTCGCGAGGATTGCCCGTTCGAACTCGTGCGGGACGATTTGTAGCAAGCAAATGGTTGCGGATAGGGGCAGTGTCCCAGTCAAAGCTGCCGTGCGGTTCGCCCAGGGCTCAACCCTTGCCGGGTGCCAGTGACGGTTAACGCCGGTGGTGCCCACCCGGGCCTGTCGCTATCGCGCCGAAGGCGGAGTTATTCACTTCCAAACGGGCTTTTAGATTTTAGAAGCCGGCGCGAAGCGACCGGCAGCTGCGTGCGGGTGTGCGGCAATTTCTTTGTCATCCGCGAGTGACGCCGATGGCGAAGAGTGATCTTCTCGGAGACGTAACAAGCACCCGTTACACCCGTCACAAGTGCTTGTTACGGCAGTTTGTCCAATGGATTCAATGGCTTTGCAGAGGCGAAGGCGCGTGTAACGGCTGTAACGGGTGGGTAGGTATTACTTGCAGCTGCATCAGAGATTTAGGCGTCAAGGCCAATCACTTTTTTAAAATCAATGGATCTACTTGTTACACCTGTTACACCCGTGACAACCCTTGTCTGGTCAGGGTTTCAGCCGTAACAAGGGGTGTAACAAGCACCTGTTACACCTTGGCTGAAAAGCGTGAATTGCGTCTCGTTTATGCAAAAAATGCTGTTGAGGCGACAGATATTGGTTTTAGTCAAGAAGTCGATCTGGACAAGTTCGTGAGCTCTGTTTGGATGGGGTTGTGGCCACAACGGGACCACATCACCCAGGAAACGAAAAATGACGAACTCCCCCACATCGAAGAAGGCGACGCAACCGCGAGACGAAATGCTGAAGGCGCGGGTGAGTCGAGCGTTCAAGCGGCGGCTTCAAGCGGCGGCTGATGCCCAGGGCAAGACTTCATCGGAAGCCATGCGTCAAGCGCTGGTGGAATGGATGAGTCGCGTCCAGCAGGCCGCGTAATCAACAAAAAAACCCCGGCGCCAACCGGGGTTCGAAAATGGACAACACACACATGAACGATACAACACCACCCTCGGGTGTCAACGGGCGCCCCAGCAACGTCCTTTCCTTCCGCGGGAATGCAGCCCCCAAGGCAGCTTTTGGAGCACCAGCGCCCAAGGCAACCTTGAGCGATCAAGCATTCGAGGCCGACTTTGCCGACTACTTGAAAGCGACGAAGGAGTATGCGATCGGAGGCAAGTTGCCGGATGGCGACGACGACTGCAGCTTCTTCCGTTGGCTTCCAGAGCAAGGCTACTGGGACCGTTGCTCGGAGAAGGATATGGCGGCCAAGGCGCTTTCCTGGCTGCGATTGGAGCGCAAGGACAAGGCGAACGCAGGTCATGCAACCAGTTGCATGAACACGGCGGTGCTTGAGTTGATGGGGGATCGGAAATGCTGGTTGCCCAAAAAGTCTGATCGCAGGGCCATCGTTCCCCTCAAGGGCGGCTACCTGGAGATCGTCAAGCCTGACGAACCGCGTTGTGCTCGCGCAGCGGTGGTTGGAGAGCAGGTCGTTGATCAGGACGTTTTCTCTGCGACCTATGGACAGAGTTTGGGCCCGCGCCAAGCACTCCTGTTTCAAAACGACGAGACGCCGTCTAGGACGAGCATTCGGGTCCTCGCGGCCACCAAGGAGCATGGAATCACTTACCAGGTCCCTGCCACGCTGCGGATGGATCAGGTTGATGGCGATGGCTACTACACTCCCAAGCCGCTGGATCCCAACTCGAAGTTCGGTCAATACCTGGATCTCTTTCAGCCCGACCTGGAGGTGCGTGCACTCCTTCAGGAGGCGGTGGCCAGCTCGTTGATGTCGATCTGCTTTGAGAAGGCCTTCTTCCTGGTCGGGTCGGGTAGCAATGGCAAATCCACGTTCCTCCACATCCTGCGCGCCCTTCACCCCCGCAACGTGTCGCTGCGTCTGGAGAAGCTGGACGGAACCTTCGCCATGGCCCCACTGGTGGGCAAGAGCGCCTACATTGTCACGGAGACGCCAAAGGTTCTTGCCGCATCCATCCAGGAAGTCCTGAAAGCGCTCATTTCCCGTGACCCGATCCAAGTCGAGGCCAAGCGTAAGGACGCATACACCACGCTCCCAATCGGCACCCTGTTCGCCAGCGTCAACTCCTGGTTCACGGTTTCCGGGCATGAGCACGGGTTCTGGCGAAAGGTCCTGGCCATCCCCTTCAATGTTCGGATGGGTGAGAAGACCCATGAGGGAGCGAACGGTGGAAATGGAAAGAAGCGTGAGCCTGACTTCTACCTTCAGATCACCGAAAGCGAGGAGGAAATGGCCCAGGTGCTGGACTGGGTGCTGGAAGGAGCGCTGCGCCTCATGGAGCGTGGCGGGTTTTCCGAAAAGCTGCCCGACGCCGTGCTGGCGCTGGCCGAGCAGAACCGAATGGAATCGGACACGACCATGGCCTACATGGCCGACCGAGACGCTTCCTACGACAGCGGTGTTTGCACCGACAAGACGGCCATTTACGCCGACTACCGCCAATACGTGTTGGAAGAACTGGGCAAGAAGCCGGTCAACGCGGAGGACTTCTGGAAGCGCGTTCGCGAGAAGTTCCCCGAGGCCGGTATCTACCAAATCTCCCATGGGGGCAAGAAGCCACGTGTGGCCGAGATTCGGATTGCTGGCATCAAGCCGCTGCGGGACATGGCAGATTTGGAAACGCCTGTGTGAGCCAGTTCCACAGCAATCGTTTTGCGGCTCACTGGCTTGCAGAGAGGCGGGGACTGAATGCCGTCAACGGCGGGAGGAAGCGTTGGCCCTATCTCTCATCCAGACCTAGATGCCCCCTGTTAGCAGGTGCAGCCGGGGCGGGGGCTTGCCAAATCCCCATCCTGTCGCATGCTGAAACCATGACTCCTTCAGATGCCTTCGTAGACGACAGCATGGACCGCCAAGACGCCTTGGCGGCCTCCCCCCGTTTCACCGTGCACCGAATCCCCGAGGGCCTCCGCGTGCAGCTCCAGGAGGGCGACGGGGACCCCGGCACCGGTTTGACCATCGACCGGGTCTTGGCGTTGCTGGAGAGCCTGCTGGAGCAGGGGCGCGCCGTCACCATTCAGGATTGAAGTTTCCAGCCTAACCCACTTGGCGTTGCCGACAGGCGCCTTTCCTTGCCTTCCAGGAGAGCCTGTCCGTGTCCGATGCTACCCCTAACGAAAGCTTCCTTCAGCGCCACTCCCGCGACGTCGTCGAGCGCTTGATCCGCCAGATGGAGGAGGGCACCGGCCCCTTCCTCAAGCCCTGGGACGCCCGCGTGGACCTCGGGTTGCCCATGAACCCCACGACGGGCAAGAGCTACCGGGGCGGAAACCTGCTCCACCTGTGGGCCCTACAGAGCGCCTGGGACACCCAGGACAACCGGTGGATGACTTACAAGCAAGCCGCGGCCGTGGGCGCGCAGGTTCGCAAAGGCGAGAAAGCCAGCGTGATCGAGTATTGGGACTGGTCGCCGGTCGAAGAGGCCAAGAAGAGCGGGGACCCCGAGCTCATCGCCAAGGCCCGCTCCAAGGTCTTCTTCCCCCGGGTGTTCAACGCGATGCAGATCGATGGGTTGCCGGCACTGGTCCTGCCACCCCTGCGCCCAGAGCCCGACATCCACCAGGCCTGCGAAGCGGTGCTCAAGGACAGCGGAGCCGAGATCCACCACGACGGGGGCAGCCAAGCGTTCTACCGTCCGATGACCGACAGCATCCACTTGCCCCAGCGCAACACCTTCCACTCGGCCAGCGGCTACTACGCCACCGCGTTGCACGAACTGGGCCACTGGACCGGCTTTCCCACCCGCCTCAACCGCGATCAGAAGGGGGCTTTTGGGAGCATCGACTACGCCAAGGAAGAACTTGTCGCCGAGATCTCCAGCATGCTGATGGGCGAACGCCTAGGCATTGGCCACGATCCCACCCAACACGCGGCTTACGTGAAGTCGTGGATCCAAATCCTCCGGGACGATCCCCGAGAGCTCTTCCGAGCCGCGGCGGCGGCCGAGCGGGTGGTGGAATTCCTGAAGGTGCCCGAGTTGGTTCGCGAGCCGCTCCAGAAGGTTGAGCAGCAGCGGCAGCCGGTGGCGGCCAACCAGCAGGAGCTTGAAAAACCTAACGGCACAAAGGCCCGCACGAAAGCACGTGAGAAGACCAGGCGACGGAATCACGTGATGGTGTCCTGATGCCCCTTGCGCGATTGCGATTCTCCTTTATCAGTGGGTGGTATCGCATACGAAAGGAGGTTGAATGAACATCCAGCAGAGGAGAAACGAAGTCGTTCGGATGGCCGAAGAAGGCAGATCAGCTCGGGAAATAGCGACGTTCTTTAATAGGTCGGTGATGACCATTCACGTTGACCTTCGGGCAACGGGATTTCCGAGAAAGGGGCGCAGAGCGGTCGGGCTGAAAGTCCGTTATCGCTCATCGGCGGATGAGTTGGCCCACAGAAGGGCGATCGTTCCATCCTTGGTGGCTCAAGGGCTCAGTGCGCGTGCGATAGCAGAAACGTTTGATGTCAGTCGTGACTCGATCGAGTCCGACAAAAAAGCGGCCGGATCGTTAAAGAAAAACTTCAGGGGGGCGGTCGAAATCAGTTTGGCGGAATTCGAGGTATGGATTGCGCAGGGAAAAAGCATGAAGGAAATGGCATGCATTCTTGGAGTGACGTCGGGACGGCTGATTTATGCGGCAAAGAAGTTGGGCTGGGTGCGTCCGGGGCCTTCTCGTCCCATCCCAGAGAACCTGCGTGGGCTCTTGCCCAGCATCTGCGGCCCGGAGCGCTTGCAAGGCTTGATCGATGAAGGGCATTCACTTGGCAAGATTGCAAGGCACCTTGGGGTGAGCAGGCAAGGGCTCTGCGACTACTGCCGGCGAAAAGAGTTGAAGATCAAGCCAGTTTTCAATGGGCGACGCTCACGAACAAGAGCGACCCCTTGCGCATTTCCAGAATCGATCTATGAATAGGGGAACCTACTCATGAAATGGAGGTGCGCCTTGAAAACCATTGTTCTGGCCCTTGCGCTGGCGTTGTCTGCTCCGGCCGCCTTTGCTGCCGATTCCACCTCCGCTCGCCGTTACGGTTCGTCCGAAGCCCTGTCCGTCCAAGACGCCCGTTTGGGCGAAGTCCTGATGGTCCGCACGGTCCAACTGAAGTCCGACCAGCGGCTCAACGCTGGTTCTGCCATCGGGGCGGCCGTTGGTTATGGGGCTGCGAACCAGGTCAAGAGCCGGGACTACCGCAATGCAGCCCGGGTGGCCGGTGGCGTCATCGGTGCGGTTGCCGGAACCGCGGTTCAAAAGGGCCTCAGCGGCCGCACCGCAGTGGAGATCTACGTGCGCGATCTGTCCGATCGCCGCCAGCGCGTCCTCGCGGTGGTCCAAGACGCCGATGTGGATGTGCGCGAAGGTGATCGGGTCTTCTTGGTGGGGAAGGGTAAGAAGACCCGGGTGGTGCCGCTTGATGCTTCGCCGGTGCGCATTGGCGATTATTCGTGCGGAAGCCCTTGTGCCATTGGCATCAATGCCCGGTCGGACAATAACAGCGCTCGCGTGCGCGTGGGGCCGTAAGGATGCACAAAAGCGAACACGTTGGTGGAGGCGTGTATTGCGAAGGCACGGCTTGCGGGCTTCTGGTTGAGCTCATGAAGCGGCCATCCGTTGCCCACCGCCGCTCCGAAGTCGCCCGGATGGTCCGAGAGGGACACGGCCGCGCCGCCATCGCCCAAGCCCTGGGCGTTCCATCGCCCGTGGTGAGCGCCGATCTGGCCCACCTGGGGTTGCGTCAAAAGCCCCGGCGCCCACTGGCTGACCAACACGCTCTGGTGGTGCGCCTCCTGGAGCAGGGGAACAACGGCCCTGCAATTGCCAAGCGCCTGGGCGTGACCCGACAGGCAGTCCACGCTTACCTGCAGGCCCATGGCCTGCTCCCAACCCAGAAGAGGATCCCATGACCGTTATTCTGGTGGTCGTGCTGTTTGAGCTCGCCATGTTTGCGATCACCTTCGGAATCGCGTGGCTGTGCGCGTCCAAAGCCCGCAGCGCACGCAGGGGCTGGGAGGCGTTCCAAGCCGGCCAAGAGGACGCCCCATCCGTGGTTGCGTTGATGTGGCATTTGGCCGTGTTCTACGCGTGCTTGGCACTGCTGGCTTACCAGCTACAGCACGTGGTGAGCCAAGTCTGGTTGGATCCTTCCAACCTATACCTGTCATCCACGCTGGCTCTTGTCGTTTATTCGATCGCATGCGGGCTGCTTCACGGCAGCGGGCTGGCGCGGAGGCGGGCATGAGAACGAGTCACGGTCGGTTGCGCCCAGACCCCGTCGACGCCCGCCCACGCCACGATGGGCTGTTCCAAGGCGAAGACACAGGCGAAGAGATTCACGAAGAGCGTGACCCGTTGCTTCAAGCGCTTTACACCGAATCGCTCCATGCCCGCGGGGACGTGGACGCTGTCGATCGCTTGCTGGATGCCCACCGAGAGGCGCTTGGGGAGCCCGAGCAAGTCGCCTATGCCCGTCAGCAAGACGAACGCCATGATCGGACGTTGCCATTGCCGAGCGGTGGCCTGCCGTTGAGGCCGTCCACGGAGCGCTACCTAGAGGAGCATCGGTCATGGAACCCGCCGACCGCCAAAGAGGCCGCCATCGCACGTTCCAGGGGTCCCACCATGGTGCTCGAAGGGAAGGCATGGCGCGCTGAAGACGACGTTGCCGAGGTTACGGTGGAGGCTCCCAAGGACGACCCGTGGCAGCGGATGCGTTGAGTTCGTGTCTCAGCTGGAGAGACAGTTGGGCACCATCATTGCTGCTAGGAACACGGTGTTCCCTTCGGCTATCCTGCCCAGGGTATCCATCACTGGTATTGCTAACAACAGGGGGCGTTATGGCAAGCGTGACAGTAAGGACGCGGGATGAGCTGGAAGCGGCCAAGAATGCAAAGGCGCAGCAGATTGTGGTTGTGGGCAAGTTGGCAGACGACCTGAAGAAGACGCGCAAGTTCGCCAAGCTTGGTGCCGTCGGTGTTGCAGCAATCGTTGCTGCAGTTGGGCTCGCTCCAGTAACGGCTGGGCTCAGCACGCTCAGCCTGGGGGCGGTCGCGACAGTCACTGGAGTCGAGATCATCGGCATCATCACCGCCGCAAGCCTTGGTCTCTCTTTGATCCTCGCAATCTACAAAGGCTACGATGTGGAATACGAGGCTGGCGGAAAGGTCATTTTCAAGCGCAAGGAAGGAAAGTGATGCCCGGCTTCGTTCCAGGGGCGCCTTACCTTTTTGTTTGCGAGAAGTGCAGTCATCACTTTCAGCGGAAGATCAACTTGGGGCTCTTCTGTCCGGCATGCAAGTCGCTGTCCGTGAAGCCTCGTTTGGTCTGTAAGTAGTGCTCGTTGGCCGCCATAAAGTTGGCGGCCACTTCCAATGACCGGTCGAATCGGGTTTAACATCGCGGTCTCAGGTGCCCCGTAACCCTTTTGCTTCAAAGCGCTCCAGTATCGCCGTCACGGCTTCTGCGGCACGGTCCGGTGACGCATCTATGCGTTCCAAGCCCGTCATGGCGACGGGCAACGGCGCATTCGGATCGGTCGTGGCCACCACGGCCAGGACTCTTCCTCGGATGGTGTCTTCCACCGTGGTCCATTCGTCGGCGAGACGCTGGGGTTTATCGGTGAGAAGGACCACCATGACGGGGCCGGGTGTCAGCAGGCGGTTGGAGCGTCCCCGAAGTGCTGCGCTGTTGTGGACATGGATGGCCCGGCGGTGCCCATCTTCGGTCAGTTGGACCAGGACGCTGTGGCAGCTCGGCGCGCCCATCTCGTTGCAAACGATGTGGATGCGACCCTTGGCCCATTCCTGAAAGCCCACTGAGGAGGGCGCCAACTCATCGCTGGTAAAACAAGCCTCCACGAACCGTCGGCCTGCGAGGCTCAGTCCTTTCTCTTCGATCAGGCCCCAGCGTTCAAAGGTCTGGCGATTGATGCTGCTTTTCGACTGCAGTCCAAGGAATTCTTTTGGGTCCAGGTTACCCCCGCCGGTGCCAGGAAACACGTGGTGACGCTCGGTGATTAAAGCGCGTCGCAGAAGATCGACCTGGCCAAACGACAGGTCGCTCAGCGCCTTAATGAAGTGGCGCTTGAGATGGCCTGCGGTTCTGCCGGTAGCGATTGAACAGGCAAGGCGGCCATAGACGGTGGCCTTCTCGGCCTCGATGTCCATCTCCAATGCCCGCAGCATGGCCAGAAAATCTTCCGAGGTCATGGCCTCCGCGTTCTCGGGGAACACCTGACCCTCAAGCGCGGCACGGGTGAACTCCCGGTAGCGCTCCTCAGTGCGCTTGGCAAGCCAGGCGGCGATGAATTTTGGGCCCTTCGAAAGAACGGCGAACGGACCGGAGATTTCCTCCAGGGGGGCAAGGTCAGGGTAGTCCATCGGGGTCTCGTGACGGTTTGCGGGTCCAGGTAGCTCATCCTCAAGCCTTCAAGCCCGTTCTTCAATCCTCCGGTTGAATTCCCCATTGGCAACGCGCGTGAGCTCGAACAGGTTGAGCGCTGGGAGCGCTGCAAGGCTAGTCTGCGCGCGAAGGTCGAGCATCCGTTCCGGGTGATCAAGCGGCAGTTCGGCTACACCAAGGTGCGCTATCTCGGCTTGATCAAGAACACGGCACAGGTGCTCACCCTGTTCGCGCTGTCCAACCTGTGGATGGTGCGCCGGAAGCTGTTGGCGGCACAGGGGTAACTCCGTCTTGAGGTGCCCGCAAGGGCACTTCGAGAGCGGAAAACATGGCAGTCCGCCGCGTCTGAAGGCCCAGGATGACTCCGGCGCTGAAAACCCACGACTCAGTGTGAATTGATCAGACCATCCCTATTTCTACTTTTGGCCGCTGCTAAAAATGGGGGGATTACCCGACGAGCTCCGCCAGGCCGCTTTTGACGAGCATTGGGACGACGAGACAAATTAAGATGAGTGGAAGGAGGACGCCCGCATCGACAGCGGCAAGACTACGAGGCCTTCCTGACGGCCGCGACCGAGTATCCGCTCCACTTCGTTGTTGCATGCGGCGATGCAGAATGGGCCGGTGACCTGCTCAAGGCTGGACGCACGCCTCAGGATCCCGATTTAGAAGGAACAACGCCCACGGATCTTCTGGGGCGGCCAGGTAATGATCAATCCGATCAGGTCATTCGTGCCCACAACCGATCCAAGCTTTTTGACGAGCTCCTTCCCGCTGCCAATGCTTGGAAGCCACCGGAAGGCGGATTTGGGGCCGACGCCAAACGTCAAGTCGGTGCGGCCATGAAAGCCCAGGGTGAGGAAAGGGAAGCCAGAAGCCTCGAATCCGACAACGGTTTTGACATGGAAAAAGAAAGGCGGCAAGAGCCGTCTTCTTCTATTTAATTCCCTTGCGAGGTTCTGATTTTCTGCTAATGGTGGGAGGTCAAAATACTATTGTGGAGGTGTGGGTTGAACATTTCGAATCTCAAAGACGTTCTTCTGAAGCAAATCGGGCTTACCAAAATCCCCGCTGATGTGAACGCAAGGGATGAAGATTGGCTGGATCAAACGCCACTTCATGATGCGCATCACCCGCGCGAAGTTCGGAGGCTGTTGGATGCTGGGGCTGACATCGAAGCGAGGGATGGCCTTGGAAATACGCCGCTTCATTCTGTGACAAGCGAGGGAGCCGTGATTGAACTGATCAAGGCCGGGGCAGACATCAATGCGCAGAATAACCAAGGGGAAACACCGCTTTTTAACGCGAGAGGGCAAGGGGATGCCAGGGCGTTGATTGCGGCCGGGGCAGACATTCATGCGCGCGATAACCGAGGGAAAACGCCCCTTTTCGGAGCGAGCGAAGGGGCTTTAAGGGAGCTCGTGAAGGCTGGCGCTGACATCAACGCTCGCGACACCCAAGGGAACACCCCGTTGTTTGGCGCACACAACGACAGTCTCAAAGCGTTGCTGAAGGCGGGAGCGGATGTCAGCGCGAGGAATAATGAAGGGCAAACCCCTCTCTTCCGAGCAACCGGGCAGACGGAGGCCCGCGCCTTGATTGCGGCCGGGGCAGACATCCTAGCCCGGGATAACCGAGGGCGAACCCCTCTCTTCGAGGCGAACACGGGCGCGCTTAAGGAACTTCTGAAAGCAGGCCTTGATCCCGCGGCGAGCGATGACCAGGGGAATCAACCGCTGCATATAGCCAGGGACCCCGAGGCGGTGGCCTTGCTCACCCGTGCAGGCGCAGACGTCATTGCACGGCGAATGGACGGCCAGGCGCCGATCCACCGTGCGATTTTTCCAGAGACGATTGAAGCGCTCGCCAAGGCAGGGGCGGATATGAACGCCCAAGACAACAACGGGAATACCTCTCTTCATGCGCGCCGCGATGCCACTGTCTGGAGTGCGCTGATTGAGGCGGGCGCAGATCCCCACATCCAAAACCAAAAGGGCGAAGCGCCGATCAACAGCGGCAAGCCATTTTTCAACGACTTGCGGGCTCAAGAGAGGGCCAAGCTCCTGGTCAGCCTGCTCCCGCCCGCCAACGCTTGGAAGCCACCGGAAGGCGGGTTTGGGGCCGATGCCAAACGCCAGGTTGGTGCGGCCATGAAGGCCCACGGGCAGGACAGCCAAACCCAGGAAGCCCCTCGCTTGCGAGCGCGCTTCTAAGCCCAAGGGAAAGGCGGCGAAAGCCGCCTTTTTCTTTTCTAGATCCCGTTGCGCAAACCAAACCTTTTGTTATGGGTAGTGCAACCCATTCATGAAAGGAGGCCTCATGCGCGTCTTGGTTCTTTCTCTGGCCCTTGTCGGCCTGCTCCCACTGACCGCCTCCGCCGCAGACACCACGCCCGCCCGTCGCTAATCCCGCGCCGGTGGAGAAAGCAAGTGAAGCGAGCCAACGACATTCGGGCCCAATACCAGCTGGCCATGGACGATGAGGGCATCCTCTTGGCCGCCTCGCACATCTTGGAGCGTCGCCTGCAGCGCCACGAGGCCATCACCGACCCCTCCAGTGCCAGCAACTACCTCACTGCCCGCTGCGCGCACCTGGATCACGAAGTGTTTGGCACGGTGTTCCTGGACGCCCGCCACCGCATCCTTGCCACCGAGCACCTCTTTCAAGGCACCATCGATGGGTGCGAAGTCCATCCACGCATCGTCGCCAAGAAGGCGTTGGACCACAACGCCGCCGCGGTCATCTTCTTTCACAACCACCCCAGCGGAAACCCCGAGCCCAGCGTTGCCGACCGCGCCATCACCGACCGCCTCAAGCAGGCCCTTGCCCTTTTCGACATTCGAGTGCTGGATCACCTTGTGATCGCGGGCACCTCGCACGTGTCGATGGCTTCACGAGGGTGGGTGTGACCACCCCCTTTAAAGCAAAGACCTGCGGCGGAAGCCGCCGGCGGCCGCTGCGCGCCGGCATCTGAAAAAGCATCCGCATGGATGGAAAGCACCAACGCCTTCGGCGCGATAAGTGATGTTAGGAAAAACTGCGGCCTTAGCGCCGCATTTTTTGCTTTTAGTCAAGATTTTGTCCACTAAGGCCGTGGACAAATTTCCAGGGCGATCTACCTTGAATTAAGGGGTAGGCAATGCCGCCGACCAAGCCAAGAGGTGTCACATGAGCGCAACCGTCACAACCAACGAAACCAAGATGATCGCGTTGGGATTGAATCCCGGCTTGATTGAAAATTATGCAGCGGTCTCCTTGGAGCCCGTCAGCTTTGAAGAGGACGACAGCCTGGGCTGGGCGACCACTTGGACCGCGGTTCATGCCGTCGAGCTCCACAACGGCGGGAAGGCCAACACTTACGGACGATCCTTCCACGTCCCCCAAGCCAAGCCCGGTTACAAACACCTGCTCAAGTGCTGGCGAGAAGAGCAGGGGCGGCGCGCAGAACTGGCTAATGATGGGTGACGTGACTCCTCCGATGAACGGTTATTGGGGAGACGGAGAGCTCGGAAAGAGTGAGAGGGCATCCGTGCTTCACGGCATCCATTTCGTCAGTCCCTCGGTGGGTGGCCCGCTCTTCAATACGGTGTGGCTTCCCACGCTTGCCGACTTGCGGGCGCTGCTCACTGACGCCGACCTTTGCAAAGCAGCCGAAACCGAGGTGAGGGCGTTCATTGACACGTTCGTGGACCCGTTGCCCCCTGAGCTCGACGAGGTCATTCACCAGCCATCGATAAAACAGATTTCCAGCTTGCCGGATGATTGCGGGATCGGCGTGGGCGTTTTTGTGACCGACGCTTTTGCGTTCGTCCTTCAGCGCATGATTCAGGAGGCAATGGCTCAGCACCGGGCTCGTGAGCTGGATCGGGTATGGCAACAGTCAGCCGCCGGTGGCAAACGAGCCAGGCTCTGACCGCTGGCTCAATGGGCCCCGCCTGGCCCACTTTAGTGCGCATCCAGATCTACCCAGCCCAGTTCGG
Organism: Stenotrophomonas genospecies 3; assembly: GCF_054473855.1. Taxonomy (NCBI): domain Bacteria; kingdom Pseudomonadati; phylum Pseudomonadota; class Gammaproteobacteria; order Lysobacterales; family Lysobacteraceae; genus Stenotrophomonas; species Stenotrophomonas genospecies 3. Next base: position 151,496 of record NZ_JBTMUR010000005.1, on the reverse strand, counting down.
GGGCAGTCCACCCGAACCCGTATCCGGCGCGGTCCGCTGGTTAATCAAGGGGCGACAAGCCATGAAAAATTGTCACAACGTTCAACAAAAGGCTGGGGAGTTTTCAGCCGGTCATTCTTGGATACGCTCCTTTATGAGGCCCTTTCGTATTGGGTCTGGAGTCGACTGGGAAGCCGCTACTAAAGAGGCGGTAGCGAAAGTCGTCAAGACCGACGAGTGGAGGGCATTCCTAGATGAGCGAGGCGCGTCAGATAAAAGTCCTTCTATCACCGAAGACTAACGAGGCAAAGGCGGCTAGGTAGCAATGGGCCCCCTTGCGCGTTTTCAGATTCGAGGTATCGGTAAGGGGATGGCCCTTTCTGGGGCTACTCATCCCCACTCAATCCCTCTCAAGGAGACGATACCCATGACACGCAAGACCTTCCTTCGCGCCCTTCTGCCCATCGCCCTGGCTTCGCTGGCAGTGCCCGCGTTCGCCGCCGACACCACCGCGGACCTGACGATTCAGGGCACCTTGACCAACACCTGCCAGCTGTCCGTGACCTCCATCGAAGGCATGGACTGGTCGGGAATCTCTGAAGCTGCCGCCCGCACCTCCGGGCTGAGCATCGTGTGCAACGCGGGCACGACTTACTCCATTTCGCCGGGCCAAGGGCAGAACTTCGGCCTGCTGTCCGGGTATGAGACCTACCGGGCTGTGACCAACGGCGCCGGGGCTTACATCCCCTACGGCTTCTTCAAGGACCCGCAGGGAAGCCAAGTCTGGGGGGATGACACCGACGCGTTCACCGGCGTTGGCGACGGCACCGTCCAGAGCTACAACTACGCGGTGCGCTTCCTGGCCCTCAAGCAGGCCGTGGGCGGCAACTACACCGACACGGTCACCGTCACCGCCGCTTACAACTGATCCCCATCGGTTGTCCCGACGCCCCCGGCTTGCCCCGGGGGCTTTTTGTTTCCGAAACGATGAGTAGGTATGGGTTGACGGAATGGTATTCCGATCTAGCTTGAATGGAGACACCCCCAAAGGAGACCCCATGACCCATTCCCAACGTTTTTTGGCCGTGGCCGCCGCGTCCTTGCTGTCCTTTTCGGCGTCCGCCGGTTCCATCTCCGTTGGCCCCACCATCCTGATGGGCGATACATCGGCCAAGCACGTCGCCGTGACGCTGCACAACAGCGGCGACGCCTCGGTGCGTTACCAGGTGAAAGCGATGGGGTGGGATCAGGCCACGGGGCAGAACGTGTTTTCACCCACCACGGAGATCGTGGGGGCGCCGACCTTCGTGGACGTCCCGCCCCAATCCAAGCGCACCGCCCGGTTGATGAGGGTGGGCGCGCTGGGCGAGCGGCGCTACTACCGCGTCCTGCTAATGCAGCTCAGGGCTCCCAACGTCCAAGGCGTCCAGTTGCTGGTCAACCAGGACTTGCCCGTGGCCTTTGAAGCAACCAATGCACCCATCCCCCAGGTGACCGTCCAGGCGGTGCCCAAGGGCTACCGGCTGACCAACCACGGCCAGACCGCCGCCCGCGTGTCGTCCATCGGCCCGGCTGGTGGCAAGCCGTGGCGCGAGGGTGCGTTGGGTTGGACCCTGCCGGGGGCCTCAATGACCTACGAGGCCCAGCCCGGGCAGCGCGCTGAAAACCTTTCAATCACCGTCAACGGCCAGCCCGTCACCGTCCCTGTGGGGCGGTGATCCATGCGTGGCCACGCCTTGGCGTTGTTGTTGCTGGCTGCATCGTCGGCCAGCGCAGCGGTGCCCGAAGGCGTGGCACCCGCGTTCCTGGTGCCGGTGATCGGCGGCAAGGCCAAGGCGGATCCGCTCACGTTCTGGCAGCAAGGCGGTCAGTGGTTCGCCGAGCCGGCCACGTGGCGCGAGGTCGGACTCCAGCTTCCACCGGGTCAAACGGATCCGATGAGCGCCCAGGCGCTGGGCGTGGGCTTTGCCGTGGACGAGGCCAGCGCCACGGTCGCTCTGGACTTGCCGGCAGACCGGCTCAAAGCCCAGCGCGTGGCCCGTGTCCGCGCCGAGCGCGGCCCCATCGCGCCGCCCGCTCCCGGGGTGCTGGTGAACTACAGCGTGGCGGGCATGGTGTCCGAGCAACAGCAGGCGCTCTCCTTGGGGCACGAAGTCCGCAAGGCGGGCCGTTGGGGCGTTGTCAGCACCAGCGGGCAGGTCAACACCGACGCGTCGGGCACCGGCTACGTTCGCGGCGTGACGCGCTGGCAGAAAGACGATCCCAACCGCTTGGTGACTTACCAGGCCGGCGATGTGTTCGCTGGTCCGTCGTCCTCTCCGGTCAACCTGGGCGGGGTGCGCGTGGCCAAGGACCCGCGGGCGTTGGACCCGTTGACGCCCACCTATCCCGTCCCGATGCTCGGTGGCGTGGCGCTCGATCCGGCCACGGTCGAAGTCCTGGCCAACCGCGCCCGTGTGCTGCAGGGCCAGGTGGGGAAGGGGCCGTTCACGGCCGATGGCAGCGCCTTGGGCGCCGGTGCGCAGCAAGCCCAAGTGGTGGTGCGAGACCCCTACGGCCGCGAAACGGTGGTGAGCGATCAGCGTTTCTACGTTGCCCCCACGTTGCTGCGCAAAGGGCTCACCACCTGGGAAGTCGCCGCCGGCCGGGTGCGGCAAGGGGAGAGCAATTACGAGGCATTGGGCGCGACCGGGTCGGTGGCTTGGGGCCTCAATGACCGGTGGAGCCTGCGCGGCACCGCCCAAACCTCATCGAACGGTAAGGCCAACGTGGCGTTGGGGGCCACCACGGTGCTTGGCACCTACGGCACGCTGGATCTGGAAGTGGGCACGTCAACCCAAGGCGGCCAACGGCAGGCCATGGCTTACGACTACCGCGGCCCGGGGTTTGGCGTGCGCCTGGAGCACGAGCGCCAACAGGACTACTGGCGCCTGCGCGCCTCCAATGCGGTGGAGGTGGAGCAGCGCACCCGAGGCTCGGTCTTCTGGCGGCCCACGCCCCAGTGGTCCCTTCGGGCCAGCTATTCGGACGTGCGCACGCCGCGCTTTCGCACCGCTTACGCCGACGCCGGACTGACCTGGCGTGGCAACGGGCACACCGTGGCCGTCTCCGCCTTGCGGGATCTGGAGCGCAAGGAAACCCGGGTGGAGGTGGGCTATAGCTACGATTTCGGCCGGGGCAAGGGCGTGAGCGTTAGGGCCCGGCAAGCCCCCGATGCCACCGCCTGGGCCGTCCAAGGACGCGCCCGTCCCACGGTGTTGGGAACCCCGGTCGGCTTGTCTGCCTCGGTGGACGAGGGAGCGGCTGGCCAGACCGCCCGGGCCAACGCCAACTGGACCACCCGGGCAGGGTGGGCCCAGATCAACGCCGAGCAAGGGCCCAACGGCACCTGGACTTCCGGTTCGATGACCGGTGCCGTCCACCTGGAACGCCAGGGCGTGACGTTCCTGGGTCCGGCCGAATCCTTCGCCGTGGTGGACGTGCCCGGCCAAGCCGGGGTGCCGGTGAGGGTGGGTGGCCGCTTGGTGGGGAAGACCAACGCCCAGGGCCGCTTGGTGGTGGGCGAGGTGACCCCGATGGTGCCCACGGAGGTTCGCGTAGACGATCGGGCGCTGCCACTGGGCACCCAATTGGCCGAGATCGAGCAAACCGCCACCGCTGGCCGCCAAGCCGGCATGCACCTTACCTTCCCGGTCCTGACCGAGACCGCACGAACCTTCCGCCTCACTGGCTCGGCCATCGAAGCGGGCATGGTGGCCAAGACGGCGACCGAGACCACCCAGGTGGGCTATGACGGGGTGCTCTACCTGGAGCAGCCGCGCCCCGGCCAGACGGTGGACGTGGAAGGGGTCTGCAAGGCCCAGCTGCCTGCGGACCTTCGGGCTGCGCAAACGGTGGCCGAGGTGGCTTGCCGCTGATGGGGAGAGCCTTTGGAAACAAAGGCTTGCTACGTCGCAGGTGCTGCGAAAGTGGCCCTCTACCATGGGGCTGAACGATACTTGGGACCTGTCTTTTGAGAGTTGCCGGATGTCATTGCTTCAACGCCACGTGGACTGCTCCCATCCTCCCTTCCGCCGCGCCTGTCACGGCGGGGCTTCGTCGTGGATCTTGGCCTTATGAACGCGGTGGAAATCGAAGAGGCCATCTATGAGCTGGCCCAGGCTCCCTTTGATTCTGCAGAGTTCCCCTTCCAGTTCTTGGCGGCGTTTGGCAACAACGAGGTCACCCTCAAGCGCCTGAGAAAAGTCGGGTCCGGCGGGACGAATCTTTCCGACGTTCCAGGGGCCATTCTTCAACGCAACCACATCCACTTGGCAGTGTGCGAACGAGGAAAGGTGCGTGAGACGTTCGAAGCGTTGAAGGCCAGCGCCAAGAACTCGACGTATCGGATCAAGCTCGTCCTTGCCACCGACGGTGAATCCCTTGAGGCGGAGTATCTGGCCACAGGGGAGCCTTTGGCATGCCCCTATGCCGAGCTGGCCGAGCACTTTGGCTATTTCCTGCCCTTCGCTGGCATCACCACCGTTCAGGAGATCAAGGAAAACCCGATCGATGTCCGGGCGACGGGCCGTCTGAACAAGCTTTACGTGGAGCTGCTGACCCACAACCCGGACTGGGACACCGACGAGCGGCGATCGGACATGAATCACTTCATGGCCCGACTGATCTTCTGCTTCTTCGCCGAGGACACGGACATTTTCCACGGCGATAGCTTGTTCACGCGCACCGTGGACCGGATGTCGGCTCCTGACGGATCGAACACAGACGCCGTGCTCGGAACGCTGTTCACGGCGATGAACTTGAAATCCGATGATCGTCCCAGCGCGGGCCTTCATGGTTGGGCGCTGGCATTTCCCTATGTCAATGGCGGGTTGTTCTCAGGCAGCACAGAAGTTCCGCGGTTCACCCGGGCTGCACGCTCGTATCTGCTCCGGATCGGTGAACTGAACTGGCGCCAGATCAACCCAGACATCTTTGGGTCGATGATTCAGGCGGTGGCCGACAAGGAGGAGCGCGGATCGTTGGGCATGCACTACACCAGCGTGCCGAACATTCTGAAGGTGCTGAACCCGCTCTTCTTGGATGACCTGAGATCACATCTGGAATCCGCGGAGGACAACAAGGCCAAGCTGCTCAACCTGCGCAAGCGGATGGCGCACATCCGTGTGTTCGATCCGGCGTGCGGGTCCGGCAATTTCCTGGTTATCGCCTACAAGGAAATGCGCAAGATTGAGGCGGAGATCAACCGGCGGCGCGGCGAGGAGGACCGGAAATCCGAGATCCCGATCAACAATTTCCGTGGCATTGAACTCAACGACTTCCCCGCCGAGATTGCCCGGCTGGCGCTCATCATTGCCGAGTTTCAGTGCGACGTGCTTTACCGCGGGCAGCAGCAGGCGTTGGCTACCGTCCTTCCGCTCGACAGCAAGAACTGGATCACCTGCGGCAACGCCTTGCGCATCGATTGGCTCTCCGTTTGCCCGCCGACAGGAACCGAGGTCAACCTCCAGGGCGACGACTTGTTCACTGCTCCCGCCGATCAGTCCGAAATCGACTTTGAAAACGAGGGTGGAGAAACCTACATTTGCGGAAATCCACCGTATGTGGGAGATAAGTTCCAGACAGACTCTCAAAAGGCTGATTTGAAATCTGTGCTAGGGCCTAGGAGCAAGCACAAAGCAATGGACTACATTGCCGGATGGTTCTGGAAGGCATCTCAATATATCGAAAGGGGCGGGGCATTTGCGTTCGTATCAACAAATTCAATTTGTCAGGGGGTTCAGGTTCCCATTATTTGGCCTCAAATTTTTGCTAGGGGTCAGGAAATATTTTTCGCCCATAAGGACTTTTATTGGTCCAATAATGCAAGCAACAACGCGAACGTAATTTGTGTGGTCGTTGGGGTTTCGAGTCGGCGGGTCGGTGACAAATGTATTTACAGGGATTCTCAGCGGCAGGTCGTTGGGAATATCAACGCTTATTTGGTGAACGGTCCAAATGTCATCGTGGAAAAGCACTCGCAGTCTATTTCAGGTCTGCCTGAGATGGTTGCGGGAAATATTCCTCGGGATCTGGGTAACTTCATGCTCACCTCTAATGAAAAGGACGAGTTACTCCAAGGTCATCCGGAGGCTGCGGTTCTCGTAAGGAAAATTCTTGGCTCCATGGAGTTCATCAATGGAATTGAGCGTTATTGCCTTTGGATCGATGACGATAAGGCGGCTTTGGCGAACTCGATCCCATTCATCAAGAAGCGGTTGGACGCGATTGTCGCCTATAGAGAGGGTGGTAGCGAGCGGGGCAAATTAGGGGTTGATACGCCACATCGCTTTGAGCGCACGATCACGGCTAAGGCCACTTCGATAATTGTTCCGCGTGTTTCATCGGAAAAGCGGCCGCACATTCCGGTTGGCCTGGTGGGTAGTGATGTTGTGATATCGGACGCTGCCCAGGCTATCTATGATGCGCCGCTGTATGTGTTGTCGCTGATTTGTTCTCGAATGCATCTTGCCTGGGTGTCGTTGACTGCGGGGCGAATGAAATCAGATCTTCGCTACTCATCGGGCGTCTGCTACAACAGCTTTCCTGTTCCGCTGTTAACGGATCAGAATCGAATAGATCTAATGACCTGTGCCCAGGAGATTTTGCTGGCGAGAGAGGCGCACTATCCATCCACCATCGCGGATTTGTATGTCGCTGATCAAATGCCGGAGGATCTGCGCCAAGCTCATGAACGGAACGATGATGTGATCGATCGAATCTACATCGGTCGCAGATTCCGAAACGACACTGAGCGGCTGGAAAAGTTGTTCGATCTCTACACCAAGATGACGGCCGCGCCGGCCAAGCCCAAGAAGGGGGGAAGGGCGAAATGACCATGGAAACCAATCCGACCAATCGGCACACCGTGCCGTCCGTCTCCATCACGGCCGCTCGCACCGGGGAGTCGAACAAGGTCAACGCGCTTGGCATGCGGCCCATGCAGGAGCGAGCCTACGGCAAGCGGGGCGAGCAGTTTCTGCTCATCAAGTCGCCTCCGGCCTCGGGAAAGTCGCGAGCCCTGATGTTCATTGCGTTGGACAAGCTGGAGAACCAAGGGCTAAAGCAGGCCTTCATCGTGGTGCCCGAACGCTCGATCGGGGGCAGCTTTGCCGACGAAGAGCTGAGCAAGCATGGGTTCTGGAGCGATTGGGTGGTTCGGCCACAGTGGAACTTGTGCAACGCACCGGGCGAAGACAACGGGAAGGTCGCCAAGTCCAAAATCAAAGCCGTTGGCGAGTTTCTGTCCAGCGATGACCGGGTGCTGGTCTGCACCCATGCGACCTTCCGCTTCGCCGTGGACGAGTTCGGTATCGAGGCCTTCGACAACCGTTTGATCGCCATCGACGAGTTCCATCACGTCAGCAGCAACCCGGACAACAAGCTGGGCAGTCAGCTGGGTCAGCTCATCGCGCATGGACAGGTCCACGTGGTGGCGATGACCGGTTCCTACTTCCGTGGAGACACCGTGGCGGTGCTCTCGCCCTCGGACGAGGCACGCTTTGAAACGGTGACCTACACCTACTACGAGCAGCTCAACGGCTACACCTACCTCAAGTCCCTAGACATCGGCTATTTCTTCTACACCGGCCGCTACCTGGACGCGATCATGAAGGTGCTGGATCCTGGCCTGAAAACCATCGTCCACATCCCCAACGTCAATGCCCGGGAGAGCCTCAAGGACAAGCACCGTGAGGTCGAGGAAATCATGTCCCGCTTGGGCACCTGGAAGGGATTGGACCCGGCCACGGGGTTCCATCAGGTCGAGCTGGCCGACGGACGCGTGCTCAAGGTTGCCGACCTGGTGGACGACACCGACGCTGCACAGCGCACCAAGGTTCTGTCGGCGCTGAAGGATCCTGCGCACAAGGACGACCGAGACCACGTCGACATCATCATTGCCTTAGGGATGGCCAAGGAAGGGTTCGACTGGATTTGGTGCGAACACGCGCTGACCATCGGCTACCGCAGCAGTTTGACCGAAATCGTTCAGATCATCGGCCGCGCGACCCGCGATGCGCCCGGCAAGGAGCGATCCCGCTTCACCAACCTCATCGCCGAACCCGCTGCCGACGAGGCCGCGGTCGTGGACGCCGTCAACGACACCCTGAAAGCCATCGCGGCCAGCTTGCTCATGGAGCAGGTCCTGGCCCCGCGGTTCGAGTTCACGCCTAAGAACGCCGGCAAGATGGACGGCTTTGACTACGGCGACGACGGCTACCAAGAGGGCGGTCACAACGTGGGCGTCAATCCGACCACGGGCCAAGTTCACGTGGAGATTGGGGGGCTGGCCATGCCGACCTCGCCCGAAGCGGCGCGCATCTGCCGTGAGGATCTGAACGAGGTGATCACCACCTTCATTCAAGACAAGACGGCGGTGGAACGTGGGCTGTTCGACAAGGAAAACACCCTGCCCGAAGACCTGACCCAGGTTCAGCTCGGCAAGATCGTGCGTGACCGATACCCGGACCTGACCGCGGAAGACCAGGAGGCCATCCGTCAGCACGCCATCGCCGCGCTCAACGTGACCCAACAGGCCAAGCAGCGTCTGGCGGAAGACGATGCCCAGGGGGAGCAGGGCAACACCTCGCTCATCGACGGGGTGCGGAAGTTCGTCAATGTGCGGGATTTGAACATTGACCTCATCGACCGGATCAACCCGTTCGATGCAGCCTACGCGGTGTTAGCCAAGGCCATGGATGAGAAGATTCTCCGTCAGGTCCAGGCCAGCATTTCAGCCAAGCGCGTGGCCATTCCTTACGACGAAGCCAAGGCGTTGGCCCTGCGTGCCCGCGCGTTCAAGGCAGAAAAGCAGCGAGCCCCCGACATCAACTCGCCAGACCCTTGGGAGCGCAAGATGGCTGAAGGCGTGGTGGCCTTGGCCAAGCACGTCCAGCAACGCAAGGCGGCAGAGGCTCGAGGCAGCGATCATGGCTGATTGGGACGAAGACGAGGCCTTATTGGCCGAACTGGGGCAAGATCTGGCCCCGATCAAGGCCGCTGCCCGAACGCCCCAGGAAGAACGGCTGATCGCCGGTTTCGAGGAAATCCTCCGGTTCGTGGATGAGCATGGGCGTGCTCCTCAGCATGGAGAGGAGCGCGACATCTTTGAACGCCTGTTCGCCGTGCGCCTGGACCGCCTGCGGTTGCTTGCCGATGCACATCCATTGCTCATGCCCTTGGATACGCACGGATTGCTCCGAGAAGCCCCAACCCTTGCTGCCACCGGGCAAGATGAATCGGTGGACGATGACGCCCTGCTGGCCGACTTGGGTGTGAGCGAAGGAGGAGCAGAGGACGACATCACCCAGCTGCGTCACGTTCGGTCCTATGAAGAGCGCAAGGCCTTGGAAGACATCGCCAGCCGCACGCCTTGCGCAGACTTTGAGCGCTTTGCACCGCTCTTTGAGCGCGTGGAGGGGGATCTCAAGTCGGGGCTCCGGAAAACCCTGCGGTTTGGCCGCGACGCCAGCGTGGAGAAGGGCAACTTCTTCATTCTCGGCGGGCAGATGGCTTACGTCGCCGAGGTAGGCGAGCCGGTGCGCACGCCCAATGGGGAATCCAACGCCAGGCTGCGCGTGATCTACTCCAACGGCACCGAGAGCGATTTGCTCGAGCGCTCCTTGCAGCGGGCGCTCTACAAGGACGACACCGGCCGACGCATCACCGACGACGATTACGGTCCCCTGTTTGGGGATGCTTTGGAAACGGACGACGTGGTGAACGGCACCATCTATGTGCTGCGGAGCCTTTCCCGCAATTCATACGTCCAGGAGAATCAGCAGCTGATCCACAAGATCGGCGTTACCGGGGGTAAGGTTGAGACCAGGATTGCTAACGCGGAGAGGGAGTCGACCTACATGTTGGCAAAGGTGGAGGTCATCGCGACTTACAAGCTCGCCAACGTTAATCCCATTCGCCTTGAGAACATCTTTCATCGCATCTTCCAGCCTGCGCGTCTTGAGCTAACCCTCCGAGATCGGATGGGAGTTCCTGTGAAGCCGCGGGAGTGGTTCTTGGTCCCGCTTCCGGTGATTGACGAGGCGGTCAAGCGCATCCAAGACGGGAGCATCACCGATTACGTCTACGACCCCGCCCAAGCGATGCTGGTTCGCCGGAGCTGATCGTGCTGACGAACCCTCTCGATGACCACGTGTTGGAGCGGTGCTTGGGCGCCGCTTACGTGCTGCTCCAAGAGAGTGGGCACACCGACGCGGCTGATCTTCTTCGCACCTCCACCGCATCTATCCAGCACGACACGTCTGATACCTGGAATGGGGGCACGAACTACTGGAACGTGTTGCTGGAGGTGCCGGCGCCGGAGTTCGCGCGCTTGCGGCCCAAGCTCAAGGACGTATGCGAACAGATCACCGAGGCATTGTCGGAAGCCATCCCCCCGAATGGCCGCGACTTCTTCGCCGCCCGGTTGATTCCCATCGTGGGCCAAAACGAAGACTGGCGCTCCGCCTCTCCGGTTGCCATTCCCCGAAACGTCCGCCGGAACATCTTCGATGGGCTTCGGCTGGAGCAGGTGAATGTGTTCGGCGCGTTGGACGACACGGAGTTCCTGAGCCGCATCTACGAGCTTCGGCGGTTGCCATCCACCGATCCGCGCTACAAGGATGCGGCCGGGGACATCTACCAGCACCGGGTCAACAATTTTGACTGGGACGATTACTGGATCTTCGACGACGACCGTTTCCCGTTGCTCGATGGTCCGGCCGATACCTTCCTGCGGTTCTTGGCGGAGATGGTCCACCCGGTGGTGAGGCCTGACCGGGAGGAGGCCGCCACCATCGTTGAGCACCTCAACGACCAACTGCGGCAAGCGGGTTGGCACTTGGTCGAAGTCGAGCGGATCGCAGGAAGGGCCCGGTATGAACCCCGCCCGTTGACCTCCAACGGTCACCGATCCTTTGAGAGGGGAAGGTCTGCCGCCGATTCCTTGGACGCGGGCGCCATCGCCAAGCAGATACAGCGCATGGAATACGCGGTTGAGAAAGATCCCGAGCTGGCCATCGGCAGCGCCAAGGAGCTGGTGGAATCGTGCTGCAAGACCATCCTGGGCAAGATGGGGGTGGAGATAGGCAAGAGCGACGACATGAACGACTTGGCCAAGAAGCTGGCCAAGAGCTTGGACCTGGTGCCCGAAGGGATCGATGACCAAGCCAAGGGGGCCGAGTGCATCAAGCGCATCCTGAGCAACCTGAACCAAATCGCCGGTAACCTGGCCAACCTTCGCCGCCTCTACGGCACCGGCCATGGCAAGGACGGTAAGCACCGTGGGCTGCAGCCCCGGCATGCGCGCTTGGCGGTGGCGTCTGCCGTGGCGTTTGTGGATTTCGTCACGGAGACCTACCGGGACCGCACGCAAGCACGGCCGGCCAAATCGGAGGTGGATGGGTGACACCTCGATCGGCAAGGAAGCCGAAGTCGGCGCAGCCTTCGGGCAAGAAGGGTCCTGTTGGGCGTTCTCCCAAGAAGCGGGTGTCAAAGAAGGGGCAGCCCAACGGACCGATTGTTCTGACCTCAGCCCAAGAGAGGTTCCTGGAAACGATCATCGTCGAGGGAATGACACGCATGCGATGGTCCCGGGCCTACGCGGAGCGCCGTGCGCGCATTTTTCTCCGCAAGGCCAATTCACCGTCGAAACTGCGCATGGTGGCTGCCAAGCTTGGCATGCTCGACGAAGCGCCGCCTGCACCGAAACCGAAGCCGCTTGAGAAGAAAGTGCCGGGGAAGACAAAGCTTCCCAAGAATCGGTTCAAGCCCTCGACCAAAATGAGTAAGGCTGAGATAGCCAAGCTGCCGTCCGTTGATACCAGGCCAGCGCCCAAGACAGCGCTGCAACGTCTAGAGCGTGCGCTGGGTCCCGACGATGGGAGGCGGCGGCGAGGTGGCAGCCCGGTGGTGCAAGGCGGCAGTCCGGGGCTGGGGAGGCGCCGATGAACGCTACTTTCAACCAAATTCTCATCGTGGATTCCCTCCCGGAAGGCCAACTCAACACCGCAGCCCGCCTGTTCGCGGATGCCCAAGACTGGGCGCAGGTGATCGGCGGCGTTCCTCACATCGCCAGCGTTCGTGTTCCTTCCAGCGGGGCTTTTCTCGATCTGCTGGCCCAGCTTGCTCAGCAAGCATCCAGGGAGCCCTACGTGCCGTTGCTTCACATCGAGTGCCACGGTGGAGAGGGTGGGCTGGAGTTCGCTGACGGGTCTTGGTTGACGTGGAACGACATGAAGCCGGCGTTCGTAAACCTCAACGTGGCCACGCGCTTGAACCTCATCACGGTGGTGGCCGCATGCCATGGGGGCGCCATCGCCAGTTTTGTTCGTGCTGAGCATCGGGCGCCTTTCTGGGCATTCCTGGCTCCCAAACGGCAGATATCGGCAGGAGATCTGGAAACAGCGCTGTCTTCGTTCTATCAAGCCCTGCTGATGACCCGGTCCTCGGAGCGGGCCATGAGTGCCCTTCGGGCAACGCAAGCTGGCGACGAGTTCTGGCAGTTGAGCGCGCAGACCATCTACCGCTTGATTGTCGAAGGCTACGCGGAATGCCACCTCACGCAAGAGGCTGTTCAGCAGCAGGCGGAACGTCTGCGAGCCCGCGCTGCCGCGCATGGCGCGGTTTGGTCACAAGCTCAGATTGAGGCCATGATCCGCGACCCGGGAATCTTTGAAAGATTTCGCCGAGAGTTCTTCATGGTAGACCTGTATCCCGACCACGCGGAGCGCTTCCCCGCAGTGGCGGATTAGCTCCGAGTCCGCGCGCCGACAGGTCATCTGACCCGCACCAACTGATCTCACCGGGTCGTGTAAGCTGGCGACAAGTTTTTCTGGTTCATGGCCCACACCGGCTTGGCCAGCGCCGGCCCCTTGGATCGCCAGGCCGAGGACGCCATGCCCATCGTGCCCCGGCCGAACTTCGCGTTGGCCTGATCCATGACCTTCATGAGGGCTTGCGAGCGGGGGTCGATGCCGGCGAACAGGTCGCCCTGATGGACGTCGCCGTGCGTGAGGTCGAGCAACCCCACGCCGGCTTTCTTGTAGCGGTAGCCGTTCTTCCACATGGCCTTGGCCAACCCTTGGGCCACCAGCAGCACTTCGCGCGTGTCACTCGTGGGCGCGATGAAGTTGAATGCCTTGCTGGGGTGATATTGAGCGGCACCCGGCTTGAAGGGGTTGGTGTTGAGCCACACCCACACTCCGCTGGCCTGCAGCGAGCGTGACCGCAACTTTTCGCACGCCCTCTGGGCGAACGTGGAGACCGCTTGTTGAAGGTCTTCCAGTGAAGTGACCTCTTGGCCGAAAGACCGCGACACCACGATCTGCTGCCGCTCCGGTTCCACTTCCTCCAAGGCGCTGCACACCACCCCCTGGAGCTCCCGTTGGGTGCGTGCCAGCGTGACCCCGTAGCGGGCGCGCAGGGTGTCGGAATCGGCTCTGGCCAGGTCGGCCGCGGTGAGGATGCCTTCGGCGCCCAGCTTGGCCGCGAGCTTGCGCCCCACGCCCCACACGTCTTCCACCGGATAGCTTTCCAGCTCGGGGGAACCGGGCAGGGCGGTGACCACCCCGTGCGGGGTCTTCTTGGCCAGCTTGTTTGCAAGCTTGGCCAAGGTCTTTGTGGGGCCGATACCCACGCAACACGGGATGCCCACCCACTGGAGGATTTGGGCACGGGCCTGGCGGGCCATCGCCTCGCGTTGCTCCGCCGGCACACCGTCGAACGTCACGAACGATTCGTCAATGGAGTAGACCTCCGCGCGCGGGAACCACTCCCGCAGCACCGACACCACCCGGCCTGACAGGTCCCCGTAGAGGCCGAATCTCGCCGAGAAGATTCGCAGTTGGCGGCGGATGCGGGGCGGCACCTCGTGGATGGGCTGCCCCATCTTCACGCCCAGGTCCTTGCACTCCTGACTGCGGGCGATCGCGCATCCATCGTTGTTAGACAAGATACACACTGGCTGTCCGCGCAGTGAGGGATTGAAAACCCGCTCGCAACTGGCGTAGAAATTGTTTCCGTCAACGAGGCCGAACATGGAGAGATGCGGTGACAAAAGAAACGGAGAAGGGGTCTGCGCAGCTTGAAATTGGTAGTCCAGCATGGACGGCTGCACGTGCGCGGGAAGCGGCTGACGAGAAGCGCAAGAAGGAACGCGACGAGGCGGAGCGTAAGCGCCGGGAGCACGAACAACGGGTCGCAGAAGCAGGCGCGCAGCGTGAACGGCTCAATGTAGTTGCCGCTGCTGCTCGTGGAGTCCGCGACGATGACGAGGATGAGGGGTCCGGAAGAATCATGTGACCAGATCGTCCCCGAGCTGCCGGCGCACCTGGGAGAGCACGCCCTCAAACCGCTCTAATTCGCCTTCGTCGGTGGCGGCCCGCCGGTAGGTGTCCCCGTCGTCGAGCACGTCCACCACCACGGCCACGCCGGTGCCGTCCTCGGCCAGGGTCACTTGGCTTTCGTAGATGCACGTGCCGGTCCACGAGCGCCAGCAGCGCAGCGTTTCCCCGTCCAGCCACACCGCCCATCGGTCGTCCATGTGGCGCGGCCAGAGGCCCTCGCGCAGGCGCAGCAGATCCTCGGCGGTGAAGACATGGCCACACCGGATCGGCCAGCGCGGGCCCTCCATCGGTTTGAGCTTGCTCCAGCGGCTTGCATCGTCCATGTGTCAGCGCCTCAACTGTTTGCGGAAGGACCAGGTCACCACGCCCCACACGTCCAGCTCCACGTCCTCCGGCACGACGATGGGGGCATTCGCAGGATTGCCGGAATGGAGCTCGTAGCGGCCCGCGCGCAGCCGCAATTGCTTGACCGTGAAGCCGCCCTCCCAACACACCATGACGATGTCTCCATGTCGGGCGGTGAGGGAGCGATCAACCACCAGGGTGTCGCCCGGGAAGATGCCGAACTCCACCATCGACGTGCCCGTGTCTGCCTCGACGTAGAACGTAGCCACCGGATTTCGGACCACCCGTTGGTTGATGTCCAGGATGTCCTGAGAGCCGTAGAAATCTTCTGCAGGCGAGGGGAAGCCACACGTGGCCCGCACCGGCAGCAACGGCAGGTGCAAGGGCAGAGCGCGGAGGTTGGCGGCGCCCAGGTAACCGGGCGGAAGCGTGGTGTCGAGCATGGCGGTAGTCTCTACAAGTCAGAATCACCCGGTGAGACGCACCGGGGAGACAGGCTAGCTCCGCCTCCAGACCCTCGTCATTTAGTATTTCGCTGAACGGGCCCAACCCCTTGTCACTGCGAGGGTGGGCTGGGCCGTGAAACCGATGGGGCAGTGCGCGGGGCCGGTTCCACGCGCGGGAAAGGGAGAGGGAATGCCAACTTGGAAGCCATCGCGGCTGCGGAGCTGGTTGTTCAGCGGGAGCGGCTGGATCTTCAACTCAGACGGGGATGCGTTCGAGCTGTCCCTCGATCGTGGCCGGCGCGTCGTGAAAGGCCCCTTGATCCTCATACACTCGCTGGAGTGCAAGCCGCGGCACAACTTCTCCACGACGCTCGAGTGCCACTTCCACATCATCGGAACCGGTTGGGTGGTCGGGGAAGGCCTGGGGGAGGACAAGGCCGAGGAGCTCCAGCAGTTCGTGCGGGAGGAAGTGACCGGCAGCCTGGCTCACTACGGATCCCGCGCCATCAAGATCCTGGACCCTTGGCAGCGGCAGGTGGATCAGCGGTTGGAAGCGGTGAATGAGGTGGATCCGGCCTTGCTGGAGCAACTTAAGGCGACCATCCCTTCGCCAGCGGCGATTGGCTTGCCCACTTGGGGAGCGCTGCTCGATCACCCGGCGTTGGCTAAGGAGCGCAAGAAGAAAAACAGCTTCTACCCGACGCTCGACCAAACCCCCGAGGCTTACTTAGAGGGCGTGGACGAGCGCCGCCGCCGTGCCGTGTTCACCAAGGCCTTGGCAGCTTGGGCGCAGCGGCAGACCGCGTGGGTAGGCGAGCAGGGCTGGATTGGCCGTCGCCGCCGGCGAGCGCGCCTGGCCGACGATGCTCCTCCGGTGCTCCAAGGCGTGCAGTGGATCGATGCCACGCCACCGTCCTACCACCCTACGGCAGAGGCCTGGCTGGTCCGGTTGGTGGACGCGCACAACGCCGCTTTTGAGGCACACCAGATGGAGGCCAAGCGCTCGTTCTTCGAGCGGGTGGAGTCCAACCCCCTGACCGAGGAGCAGGCCAAGGCAGTGGTCTGCATGGACGACGAGCTGCTGGTCGTGGCCGCCGCCGGCTCGGGCAAGTCCTCCACCATCGTGGCCAAGGCCGGCTACGCGCTGGAGGAGGGGCTCTGCGCACCGGAGGATATTCTTCTGTTGGCTTTCAACGCCGACGTGGCCGAAGAGCTGCGCCAACGGATTGCCAAGCGGTTGGGCCAACTCGACGGGGCCAATCGCATCACCGCCAAGACGTTCCATGCGTTCGGCCTGGAAGTCATCGGCGCGGTGACGGGGAAAATGCCCACCCCGGCGCCATGGCTGAGCAATGGCAAGGACGAGGCCTTCATCGGCCACCTGGTCGATGAGCTCTGCGCTGAGAATCCGACGTTTGTGGCGCAGTGGGATCTCTTCCGATTGCTCTATTTCAAGGACGTGGGGCGGTGGGACGCGCGCGAGGAACCGGAGGACTACGACCCGGAGAGCCAGCGAAAGCGGGGCTTTCGCACGCTGCGCGGGGAGATAGTCAAGAGCAAGTCCGAGCGCCTCATCGCGGATTGGCTGTTCCTCCACGGTGTGAACTACCGTTACGAGGAGCCGTATCCCCACGACACCCGCACCGCTACCAAGCGGCAATACCGCCCCGACTTCTACTACCCCGACATCGACGTCTTCCACGAGCACTTCGCGCTCAATGCCAAGGGCGAAGCGCCCCCAGCCTTCAAGGATTACCTGGAGGGCGTGCATTGGAAGCGGCAACTCCACCGCGACCAGGGAACGCGATTGTTCGAAACAACCGCGCATGGTCTACGCACCGGTGCCGCCCTGACCGCGCTCCAGGACTTGTTCCAGTCCAAGGGCATCGACCTGGTGTTCGACCCAGACCGCGTCCCTCCGGACACGGACCCGGTGTCTCCGCAGGCCATCGCGAAAGTCATACGCGTGTTCCAGCAGCACATGAAGGGCTCGCGGCAATCGGTCGAGCAGGCCCGTGAGCGCATCGACACCTTGCCAGGTGCTTTCGTGCCGCGCATGGAGTTGTTCCTCGACCTCTACGAGGCCGTCGCCCAGCGCTGGGGAGACCGATTGGCCGCAGAGGGTCTGGTGGACTTCGACGACATGCTCAACCAGTCCGCCGACCACATCATCGCTGGCCGCTTCCCCTGCAGCGTCAAAATGGTGTTGGCGGACGAGTTCCAGGACACCTCCCGCGCGCGGATGCATCTGCTCCAGGCAATCGTTGACGCCAGCGGTGCGCAGTTCACGGCGGTGGGCGATGACTGGCAGAGCATCTATCGGTTTGCCGGCGCCGACCTGGCGATCATGTCGGGATTTCAGCAGGCCCATCCACATGCGGCCGTTCGGCACCTCTCCCAGACGTTCCGGTGCCCTCAGTCGTTGTGCGATCTCACGTCGGAGTTCGTGTCAAAGAATCCGATGCAGTTGGTCAAGAAGGTCTTCACCAGCAACCCATTGAAAGGTCCCCGGGTGAGCGTGGTCGCGCTGCCTACCATTGAGGACATCCCCGGACGGTTGAAGGCCAACATTCAGTCGCTCTACGAGAAATTGCCCGAGAGCACCAACGGCAAACCATTGCGGTCCATGCTCATCCTGGGCCGCTACCGCAACGACCGGCCCAGGGGGCTGGAGGCCTGGCGGCAGCGGTTCGGCGACAAGATCGACCTCAAATTCCTGACTGTTCATCGGGCCAAAGGGCTGGAAGCCGACTTCGTGGCACTGCTCAATGTGGTTCAGGACACCCTGGGATTTCCCAGCCAGGTCCAGGACGATCCCATTCTTCAACTGGCCATGCCCGAGCCGGAGACCTTCGAGTTCGGCGAAGAGCGCCGCCTGTTCTACGTGGCCCTCACCCGTGCGAAGCGTTCGGTGGTGGTCTACACCACCCAGCACCAACCTTCCCAGTTCCTGGTGGAGCTCCAGGCAGATCACGGCGTGGAAATCGTAAGGACGGAAGGGGAGCCTGCGGAGCCCTGCCCGGTGTGTGGTCAGGGCGTGCTGGTGGAGCGCGTCAATCGTGCAACCAAGGAGGTGTTCCACTCCTGCAGTCGGTTTCCGCGTTGCCCACCGAACAAGGAAGATTGAAGCTGGTCAGGGGGCCTGAACGGGGCGGAGCAGCTGGCGGTCGAGAAGATCCAACAGAGCATCCGCGACATCTGCGGCGGCCACGGCCCAATCGTTGTCTTCTCCGAAATACGTTTCCTCCAGCGGGTCTTCCTTGCCCCCGTGGAAGAGGTTGTTGCGCACACGGCGCATGGCAACGACCAAGGCTTCGGCGTCGTTGTGGGGTAGGTTGACGGGCTGGTAGGCCGCTCGTGGTCGGCCCGTCAGGTCAAACTCAATGCGCTCCCTTTTCGGCCGATTACGTGGTGGTGCAAGCAGCATTCTCTGCGCGGGAACGGGAACGAGGGCGACGAATGCTTGCCCCATCCGCGCCACCGCTCGATCCACCTTGTTCCAGTCCACGTCTACCATGTGGACGGGAGCAGGTGGTGGTAAGGCGCTGCGGCGCACATCGATCTCGAGTGAGCCGATCTTGAACGACTTCCAGATGGGAGGCTTGGGGGTCTTGGTCTGAAAGAATTCACCGGTCTGCTTGAGCTGGAACTCAAGCATTCCGAAAGCTTTCAACAGCCGATAGGCATTGTCGGGTGATACGGGCATGGCCACATCGTAGCCCAGCCTACTGCTACCCCGCAGCCTTCCACGGACGCCCCTGTCGGGCAGCAATGTCCGCCGCGTCCTCGACCCCCTTCATCCACCAATGGGTATCGTCCAGAGTGGCCGGGGCACCGCGCTCATCCAGCAGGCGGTCCAATGCCTCGCACGCGGCGAACTCGGCATCCCGCTCCCGGCTGCCCGGTGGGTGCGCATGCGCCCGGCCATGGCGATATGCGACCAGGGTCTTGGCGCCCATGTTCCGGCTTTGGGCCAGGTTCGTGCTCTCCAACGGATCAACCCCGTTGTCCAGTAAGGCGCGAACGGTCGGAGCGTCAGCGGTGAGCAGGGCGACGTGGAACGGCGAGTAGCCACGGGCGTCGTGCGCGTTGGGTTGGGCCCCGCGCCCGATCGCCGCAGCCACCTGAGCGGGGTTGCGCTGTTGGATTGCAGCGAGCAACTCGGTGTTGGCCATGCGTCCTCCTTTCCCACTGGTTTACCGCGGCAGCGGAAACGCGCAAGGGGGCAGGCGTTTGAAAAACTGTGGGGCAACCCCAGCAGTTTTTCGCTTTAGTCGGGAATGCCCACTGGACAGATGGATCTTATCTGCTTGCATGGGGTTGAAGGGATACAAATGTATTCCATGGGGGAGACGGGGATGGGGATCGCGAAAACCATTGATGGGGCGGGAGGAAAAACGCTGAAGCGGTCGAAACGTCCACCCACCCGAAACGCCGAGCTCTACACCGTGACCGTCTACCCCGAGCGAAAGAACGCCGCGATCGCCGTGACTTGGCGCACCCCCACGGGGCATGCGAGAAGCCTTAACCTGGGTTGCCACGCCTTGCGGGTGATCGAAACCCAATCGGGGCTTCCCGACACCAGCAACGGGCAGATCGCCTTTGAGCATCGCTTTCCGTTGCCGATGCTCGTGGCCATCCAGGCAGAAATGGGAATCGATAGCCGGCGGCGGAGGCGGGCCTATGTGCAAGCCATCGAGCGCGCTATCGCCATGACGCGGGAGCTGGGATTCCCAATTGGTGGGGCAAACCCCACCGGGGTTCCCCTCGACTTCAACGGCATGCTGCTCCCCGAAAAGCCGACCCTTGTCACGGACAAGCGGCGAGCCGGGGTCCCAAGGAGGCCATTGTGAAACCAATCAATGGAATCAGGAAACGGGTGAAATGGTGGATTGACGAGCTTCGTGATCTCAATCCCTGGGGGCAAGTGAATTGGTGGATCGAAGCGTTTCGTGATCCCAGAAAGGGCTTGGATGACGACCCCTGTAAGGCGCGAGTGGACTTCTTCCTCTTTACGACGTTTTCCCCCCTCTTGATCCCCTACCTAAGGGTATTGGAGCGCCTCGGAATTCGCGTGGGTGTCAGGACTAAGCGGTGGCAGCGGTTATGGAAGGAGCCGCCTATCTTTCGGTTGTTGCGGTTTCGCCACAAGGAACGGGAACGATTCTATCTGAATGAACTTCAGCAACTGATTGCTGAAGGCGCCGATGTGAATGCTCGGGAGAAGGAAGGCGGAGAGACCGCGCTTCACCTGGCTGCAAGATGTGGGCGGGTGGCCGTCTGTCGCGTGCTGTTGGCGGCTGGGGCAGATCCGAATGCCGAGCGTTCCGCGCAAGATTTCTCCGAGGAGGAGGGTATCTGGGTGCCCATCTTTTCGGCTTACCTTGAGAGCAATGTTGAGTTGCTCGAGGTGTTGCTGGAGGCGGGGGCGGACCCCCATGTTGAAGCATGGGTGCGAAAGCTTGCTCCAGAGGAGAAGACGCACCCTGATGCGTGGCTTGAACAGCAACGTCCGGAAATACGCGAGCGCCTATGCAGATGGGAAACGGAACAAGAGGCCCTGCGTTTGGATGCGACTCTCCCTGGCGCAACGAAAGCCGTTCCGAATAGTAGGGCACGGCTATGAGGGTGATCCCATGAACCTGCAACTCACATGCATCTGCCGGGAGGACGTGTTCGCCGATGGGTTTTCCTTCGCAGAACTGCTGGACGCGCCCTTGGCCGCGTTGCGCTGGGGTGGTGCGTGGTTGACCCAGTTGAAGCCCGGTGGGCCGGTGACCGAGGGCGCCATGCGGCGCTTTGCTATGGGCCAGGAGCTCGATGGGCAACAGCGGTTGTGGGAAGGCGAAGACCACCACACCTGTGCGGCGGGCTACCGCGTTTCGTTGCGCCTGCCAAAAGGGTTCGCCGCGCTGCTGGATACCGACGGCGAGGAGAGGGCACGATTACAGGCTGCCCACCGCCATGCGGTTGACCAGGCGCTGTCGTCCCTGCCGTTCCAGCGTGATCACCGGGTGCTCTTCGTTGCATCCGATCGGTTGGAGGATGACTGGACGCACCACTGGTTGTTCGCCATCGCATGCGCACCGAACGGAAAGTGGGAACGGCTTGCGCTGAGCTTGCGGTTGGCGGCCAGCGAGGACGCTTACACCCACGCCATGGGTGCCTTCATGGAAGCGTTGCTGGAGACCAAACGATTGGAGCGCTTCTTCCGCCCAGCCCCCGTGGGCCGACCGAGGCAGAGGCTGTGACGCTGACGTCCAAGCCTCCCTTGACGGCCGTGCTGCCGAAAGTGTCCCTTTCTTCAACCTTGCGCCAGGCATTGGCCGCACGCGCTAGAGCAGCCGGGGTGAGCGAGAGCGAAGCCGTGCGCCAATGGCTCACCGCCTACCTGGCGCGCCCCCAGCTGCTGCGCTCTCCCGTTGCCGGCCCCAGGGACGACCGCCTGCCGCCTATCCGGGCTTCCCGAGACCTGGCCGACCGCGTCCGCCGTGAGGCGCAGCGGCAGCACGTGAGCGTGGCGGAACTCATCCGTCGGGTGGTTGCGTTCCACGCGTTCTGAGGCGCAACTTGGCCACGCTCGGCGGGTGCCACTTGCCCTTCGCCAAGCGTTTCTGCACGAACGCGCGGTAAGCCTCGGGGGAGGGCGGCGATTTGCGTTTGTGCCGGCGTGTGTTGCAGAGCCAGCAGGCGGCAGCGATGTTGCCTACCACGTCCTTGCCGCCTTCTTGTTGGGCGACCAGGTGCTCGGCGGTGCAACGGAGCGGCGCGGCCGTTTTGGCGCGCAGGCCGAACGGCTTTAGTTCGTCGGGTGAGGCATTCCACATCGGCAGGCTGCAATAGCAGCACCGGCCCTTCTGGGCGAGGAAAGCCTCGGTTCTCAACCGTTGGAGTTTGGGCATGCTTAGATCTCAAAAAACAGGAAAAACCATCCCGTCGTCGCTTGTGCGATCGAATCGGGAACCTGTTGCCTTGAGCTAAGCAGGCAATACGCCGGGGGCATTTCCCCTCGCGGCAAGGGAGTTATCGCGCCCAGGGGCGGTGGGTGTCAAGATGGGCCATGACAACCTTTGACCAAACCAATGATCTGCTCGACGCCCCGGTAGCGTTGTGTCCGGTTCCGGCCAGCGGAGAGGAGACCGATGCCTGAGGGCGGAGCAGCACCGGACGCATGGCCCGTTTGGTTGAAAGAGCTGCGCGTGCAGCGGGCACTGGAGTGGGCCGACCACGTGCGGCGTTGGAACGAGGAGCAACTCTATGGATTGGTCCTGCATGGGCCGGAGCCAGACCACATGGCGGTCGTCGCTTTCGCGGTGGTGCACGAGCACCAATCGTCAGCCATGCTCCTGGTCAAACATGGGTTGTTGGGCTCTGCGACAGCATTGATGCGGCCTGCCTTTGAGGCGTTCGTGCGCGGGCTGTGGCTGCAATGGGCCGATGACCAAGAGCTGGCGCGGTTCCAGAAGGGCCATGACACTGCAGCCCCAGAGAAGATGATCCGCAGGGTGGTTCAGCGTTCCGGTGAAAAGCGTTACGCGGATTTGTTGGATACCTGGGAGCAGTCTCAAAAGACGATGCACGGCTACGTCCACCATGGCTACCAGTCCCTGATCCGTCGTTCCGGCGTCATCGACACGTCCCCTGACGAGGTGGTGGACCTGCTGGGATTCAGTGCGTCCATGGCGCTCCATGCTTCTCTCGAAACCGTGGAACTCGCCGGAAAGCGGGTGCCAGAGGAAGAAGTGGCTACCCGGCCGCAGTGGGTTGCGGAGAAGCAACTTGAGATCGTCACCATGCTGCGCGACATGGGCCTGGTTCAGGTGTTGGGTGACGCGGCGCCTGCCCCACCGACCTTTGACGGGGGAAGGCGTAGGGTAGGGTGTTTCAGCGCGCAAAATTAGTCGGATCCTTTTCTTAATCCAAGAGCATCCTTGCTGCGAGAGCCGCCGCTCTTGCAGCAGCCAATGGAACGAACAGTGTCAGATGTTTCTGAACAAAGATAAACAGCCTTGCCGGTCAAAACGGGGAGAAAGCCTGAAGTGTTCAATTAAATCAACTTGTTTGGCGTATGAGCGCTTATGAGTGGTCAGCTTTAGTTGGTTTCAGAGGCAACCGGTTAGGCAGGGCCTTTCACGCCGATATCACGCGCTTGTAGCGATCTTCACCTCCAGCGGACAGGGGACTGCTGAGCGCCAATGGCCCGGGTGCTCAGACGTGCTGCCACCTCACGGGCCCGCAGGACCCCCGCCATGGACCTTCTTTTGTCTCTTGCCCTAGTGATCCTCGCCGCTGCTGCTGCGCTGGGGTTGCTGCAACTTGCAATCGCGCTTTTCAAAGCGCCGTCCGGTCGGCAATGGTGGCGTCGCGGAGGAGCGAAATGATGCGTTCGTTTCGCTACGCCTATCAGAAGGCTCGCACGTGGCACAGTTCCGTGCCCACATCGATTTGGGCCGGATTCCGCTATTCGTTGACGGGGGACACCGGCTACTTCAAGTCGCACGGCGGATGGCGTCTGTCTCGCGTGCACCGAGGATCTGAATCGGCGGAGCAATGAGTGCCTGGGTGCTCAGCTGAGCCTGGCGGGTCGCCAAAGGATCAAGCCCCACTCGGTTCGGTTGGCTTGATTTGCTCGGAGAGCGTCCGTTCGTGGTGCGGTGAGACCATCTACCCGCCCGGCCGAAATGGCCGGAATGGCCGATTGCGCGTAGGCGTTGCTCTCACCGCTGCCGCTGTCTGATACTGACCCTGTCCACCGTTGGGGGCTCCCAAGGCGGTCGTCCACGGGCGACCAGCGGAACGAATCGATCAACCCGGTCAACAGCGAGCAGCCCGATGATACGTAGCAAGCTTGCTCACAAACGCGTTCTTGCCGAGGGTCGACTCGTTCTGGTCTGGCTGACCTCGTTTAGATAGAAATACGTCTTCACTGCCAGTGGCATCGGGACGCTTGGGCAGTACGGTGTGGAGCTACGGCAGGACACGAAAGCAAGTCGGAGAGCCCTCCAGGTTCGCTTTTCGGGTCGAAGTTCCACGAGGTGTCCGTGGGCGATGAATCAGCGTCGGTGATCACCCTCCATCGGTCTTTGACGTCGGCTGGACCGCGAGATGGAATCTTTTTTCTCTGCAGCACTTCGGTCGTTGAGGCCGCAGCCCTCGCGCACCTCGGGGCGACGCTGCCAACTAGGTCAACTCTCTTGCAGTCAGCTTGATTTAGAATGGTCCCAACCATGGCGCATCCTTAACGGTTCAGAAGGGCCGCACCTTCGGTCCGAGCCCGACTGCGTTTTTTACACAGCTGATCTACTCTTGGCCTGTTTAGACTCACTGGTGCGGAGTTGGAGGTGGCCCTCAATGCCCAAGTGTGCGGTGGTGTTCGTGAGCGCGGCGGTGGATGGCATCGCTGATGAGCGCTTGCCCGAAGTCATGCGTGCAGGCCGAGAGTTCAATGCCAAGTGCGGCTCGCGTGCAGTTGTATGCTTCGACGGCAGCAGGTTTTTAACGTATATGGAAGGCACAGCGAGTGCGGTGGCTGCGAGCTCCGTTTACACCGAGTCCGTCACCCTGCATACCGAAATCGTTGAGCTGGCGCGGGGATCCATCCAGCAGTTGCGGTTCCCTGCGCATGCATTGCTCTTCCTGCGGATTTCAGAAGCCGAGCTCAAAGCACTGATGAGGTCGAACTGGGTGAATTTCTCCCAACGCTTCGGAGGGAAATTCATCCCAGAAACGGGGATGGAGCGGCTTGCCGCATTGGTCGGCAATCGTCTCGATGACGTTCCGCAGTGATGGAGTGACGGATTTCCTCTGTAGGCCGCCCGATTCACGTTGCACAGTGGAAGCACGGGCGTTGGCAATTTGGCACAGTCGATAGGGGCCTGCCATGCGGTTGGAATTCACTCACAGCCACATCTACCCTGGGGCCGCAGCGACCCTGAAAGGAGAGCAGGCCGAATCGGGCGAGGGAACCACGTGCTTGGTCGAGCTCAGCGATGGCGTGGTCCTTTCGACCAATTGTCTGGTTCAAGACGGTGAGATCATTCTTTCCATGCCGAGCTACCTGACCGCCCGTGGTGCAAAGATTCCCGCTAAGGATTGGATGCTGCGGAAGGACGTGGAAACCGGCGCTTGGAAGGCAAAATCAAAGGGTGCCGAGTAGCGCGTGTTGCTCTCCACGACCCGGCAGTTTTTTTGGTCTGAAGCAGTCATTGGAGCATGTCATGCCAAATCGTGCGGTGGTTTTTGTGAGCGAGGCCAGCCCCTACCTCTCCGCTGGCCGACTGGTTAAGTTGATGGGCGATGCTGAGCGGTTCAACAGGCAAGCCGGGGTGACTGGTGTGACTCTCTACGACGGGGCCCGCTTCTTGTCCTACATGGAAGGCGCACCGGACGGCCTTCGCGTTGCATACGCCAGGGCATCCGAAGCGCGCAGCCATCTGAACTTGATTGAGTTGGCACGCGGACGTGTATCGCAACGCCGGCTGCCGCGGTGGCCAATGCGATTGTTTGAGGCCAATGAGGGCCAGCTGCAGAGCATCGCGATGGCGGGCTGGGCCGGCTTCGCGCAGCGGGGCGATGCGGAAGCAATGAATGCTACGGCGATGGATCTCCTTGTGCGATTCACAGGTGGGCCGGCTGCCTCGGTCTACGTTGGGCCCCTGTCTAGGCCACTTAGCAAAGGAGGGGCGAACTGAGCATTTAGGCAAGCGGTCTGCTACACAGGAACGAAGCGACGCTCGGAGTCACATTGCCGGCCGCCAGTGAGGGATGAATTGCTAGGTTGCAGTCGTCTGAGCCTGACTTTCCGCGTCGCAGGAAGGGCAAGCGTGGAACATACGGGATTGGTTGAGGCCAGCGGCGTTCGCGTTCAAACTGCTTCTGGAGCAGTCAGGGTTCGAGGATCATGGGGACTTCCAAGCCAGATAACGATTTGAAACGGGTCACCTTGTCAGTGGGAGAGCACGTTTACACCTGCGAGATCTGGCGGCTCAGCGAAAGCCGCTGGGTCCTCCTCGGTGTCGAGGTGCACGGCGTGGGTGAGCGCTCGGATTTGGGCATCAAAGCGCCGTCGTGCCTCAAAGTGTTGGAGGCGGGGGAGCAGATCGCCTCTGAAATCCTCACCAATCCCTGTGGCTGACTTGGTGCTGGAAGGTTCAATGGGCTGTATGGATCCCAAGGACGGCAGATGAGCATTTTGAACGTGTTGCTGAGTGCCGATCACTTGGCTGTGACCGTCGATACCCTGGCGCAAGACGCTCAAACCGGGGCGCACTCAGAGGGCGCCAAGTTGCTCCTGATCCCTCAGCACAACGCCGTCTTGGCCACGCGTGGGTCGGCCCAGTTCTTCCTAAGAATCTACGAGCTCTGTCTCCAAGCCAGTTTTCGAGCGGACTTCACGATAGAGCGGCTGTCCGGCGAGCTCGGCGGCGTGATTGATCGCCTCTGGCCAAACTACGTGAGGGCGGCTGCAGCCGCTGGCATACCCGTCAGCGCTATGCACACCGAGTTGGTTTTGGGTGGCTGGTCGGCGCACGCCCAGCGCATGGTCGCCACCGCTTATGCCAAGTCCGAAGACGGCCACCCCGCCGTGGTGCAACCGCTCGTCGGAGGCTTGGCGTCGCCCGGCGAGCCCTTGCGGAATCAGCCGGCGGGCATGGGACGGGCGGAGTTGATGGCAGCAGGACGTTTGCAAGCCGCTTACCTCAACGGCGACAGTGAGCGGCCATTGGCGGGCGGCCGTCTGCTGGCGGCAATTCTCTCAAAGGGCCAAGCAACCGTTCTGGACCTGGGAAGTCTCTAGGGATCAGGGCAAAGCGTCGATTTGCTCGGCCACAAACCTCAGGCCATGACGCAAACCAAGCAGAAAGTCTGCATTGGAGCCTGGCTGCGGAGGCACATGGTTGTCGACGATCATGGGCATCAGGTGGGCCCACGCCACGCGCACCGCGGTGGGATTTGCAGAACTGGCGACCAACGCCCTGACCGCGTACTCCAGGGCATTGGTTTTGCCCTCAGCGTTGGACAGGCGCCTCTCGCACTCGCACAGGCGGAGCTCCAACTTGACCAACGCCTCCGTCTCAGCCTCGTGCATACCCCTCCTCCGTTGGCTGGCCACCGAGTCTCGGCCTGGCAGCAGTGTGGCCCCAAGCTCAAGCGTAGGAAACCGGTGAGCGTTCAGCTTGGCTGCACCGTCAATTGGTCCCTTCAGGCCAGCGCATAGACGTCCGCTATTGGATCAGGGCTCGCCTGGCGCGGGTGGTGAAGTCGGGGGGCAGAGCTCTTCCAGCCTTGCTCGTGCCACTGCCTGGCGGTTGTCGCAGAGCGGGCAAGTGAGCACGGCGGCGCCGTCCAAGTCCAGCAGGCCATGCCCTGGAACCAATCGCAGTTGGCGGCCGCATTCCAGACAAGCGCAACTGATCCGCGTGACCTGCAAGAGCGAGCCGTCGGCCCGCCGCACACCCTCAACCTGATCGATGAAGGAACGTCCAATGTTGGGCATGAAGATGAACAAAAAGCTGAACAGAGCGGAATGCATATGATGCACCGTGACAACCCCACCGGAACCTGATGAGAAAATTGAATTCTGAAGAATTCATCTACGGGGTCGTCCGCGCAGTCCGCACGCCAGATGCCGCTGCCCGATCCCTCTATTGCCGTAGCAGGAGCATGATCAAGAGGCGCGCTGCACGGTGACAGCCTAGGCACAGGGAAGTGACCGAGCGGCGCTGTTGGAAAGCGCTGAGCCAGTGCGTTCACCAGCAAAAGGCCAGACCGGCGGCCAGTCGGTTGCGACCACTGCCGAGGGTGTGTGTCGCACGTTGCCCTAAAGAGGCCACTTGCTAGGGGTGCCGATCACGACGATGCCCTGAACTGCCGGGGCGTCACCTGGGGCGAGGGGAGTCACCCCGTTGGTTCGGCGGCGCCAACTGGGGTCAGCGCCATGGCGGAGAGTTTCACGATTGTCGCGCCCATCGGACGCACGGAGATCTTGCTAGGACGGAGGTCAAGCGCCAGTGAACGCGCTTGGGTTAAACCGCGCTAGAGGCCTACCCAACCTGGATGGCGGCCAGAGCGTCTTTGGTTGAGAGAGGGCGGCCGTAATGCCATCCCTGGCCGATGGCCTCTGGCGCGATCCGGTAGAGAAGTAGCTCTTGCTCTTCTGTTTCGACGCCTTCTGCGATGACATCCAGCCCAAGCTCACGCGCGATGCGATACATCCCTGGCAACACGGGCCGCAAGGGTGAGTCCTCGTTGATAGCGGCCACGAACATGCGATCGATCTTGATTCCTCGAAACGGTGACTGGGCGAGGTGAGAGAAGTTCGCGCTGCCCGTCCCGAAGTCGTCGATCAAGAACCGGTATCCCAGAACCGAGAGGGCCTGCATGTTGCTCTTGGCGGCGGCAGACACGAGTTCTTCCCGCTCGGTGATCTCGATGCGAATCTGTTCGGGGGACACGCCAGAATCGGTGGAAACGCTGCTGATGTAGCGAACGATGCACTCTTGGGCCATGTCCACGGGCTCGGCATTGATGCTCACGTAGAGGTTTCTGTGCTCCCGCAGAGCGGGGGCGAGGTCAGTCATGGCACGGGCCAGCACGTATCGAAAAAGATCAGGACTCAGGCCGAGGCGGTGGGCGATGGGCACGAAGACGGCCGGCGGGATTTCATCGTCTCCCGGCGGGCGCCAGCGGCTGAGCGCTTCAAATCCCACGAGCTCCCGCGTGCCAATTCGACGCAGTGGCTGGTAGGCCAGTTCGATCTCGCTGCGCTTCAGTGCAAGCACCAACCGTTGCTGGATGGTTTGCCGAGCCGTGATTTGGTGTTTGATCAGCAAGAACGCGAGCAACAGCCCTACCGAGGCACCCGCTGCCAGGATGGTGGTGAGCAACGCCGAGGGCAGTTCGGACACCACGTGCCTAGGGCTGGTAACGAACGCGCAAACGTCGGCCACCCGGCTGCAATGTTGAGCTTGGACGAGAGACGGGGTGCCGACGCGGCTGGTCGGGGACAAGGTGCGGAATGTAAACGATCGGTCCTTCGTTTCGATGCTGATGGAGCTGCTGCGCGCAGGGTCCAAGCTCTCGAAGGCAGACGGGGAGGACACGGTGAATGTGTCGCCTTGGGCGATCAGATTGGACCCGGTGTAGGGGGAGCCAACGAGATCCGATGCGTGCCAAAGCCGGACAGCGCCGCTGGAGAAGCGTGGGGCGGGGAGGGTGTAGGGGCGCGAGCGCCCCCAGAGAGCGCTGCAGACAAGGCGTCCGTCTCGGATGCGACCGATGTCGCTCATGTAGCTGGAGCGGAACGCGATCTCTTTCAGTGAGTCAATGTCGGTAGCCGAGCAAGGCGGCTGTCCAATGCGAGAGGCTTGTTCGGCCGCGACGCGCCTTGCAAGGGATATAGCCTCCGAGCGCGCCACCGCGGCTTCCGCCACGGCCTCCGCCCCTGCCTTGTCACGCACGTAGAGGATGGCTTGGGCCACGGCGAGCATCGCCAGAAGGCACACCGCCGTGGCTCCTACGATGGTCAGGACGTAGCGAAGCCGATTTTTTCGAACTCTCAAAGCAACCCCCGATCTGACACGCTCCATCGCTGCGCTGGGCTTTGCGCCTCATTTACCTAGTAAGAGGCATATCGGCAAGCTGCCCATGAGCTTCAGCCCTAACCCCACCGGCATGCAAGCCCTGATCGAACAACCATACACCCGCGCCTGAGCTGTACAGCTGACGGACGCGAGCCAAGGGTCCGTCAGCGGTGACATTTGCGTCGCTTTTAATCACAGATGATCACTGTCACATGCCCCATCTGGTGCGGACGCTTGCCTTGCCCTGGGCGTCCCACACCTCCGCTGGCTCCCGCTCACCAAAGGCCGGGAGGTCTTTGCCAAAGACGAAGCGGAACAGGTCCCACTGGCGGCGGAACGCGGGCGACCGTCGGTGGCCCAATCGGGAATGTCGGGCTTTTCTCCGGTGGCCTTGCCGATGAGGCGCAGGTCCAGCGCGTGGAAGGTGGACGCCTCCACGGTCAACTCCGCTAGGCCCAAGCGCTCAAATGCCAAGGTCGCGCGCTCCTTGAGCTCTTCGGCGGCCTGCTTGTTGAACGCCAGCAGGACGATCCGTTTGGGATCCACGAACCCGCGTTGGATGGCGTAGGCCGCCTTGGCCACCATCGTGGAAGTCTTGCCCGAGCCAGCGGAGGCCACCACCTGCACGCGGTTGTCGAAGCACACCACGGCCCTGGCTTGTTCCGGGGTGAGCGGCTTGCTCTCCACCCGGTCCAGCAAGTCTTTGCTGGCCACCAGCTCGCGTTCCACGTGGGCCGCGTTGAGCGCGGCCCAAGCAGGGCGGTGGTCGGCTTCCCACGCGGCCAGCGAGCGCTCGATCGCCTGGGCAGCCGGTCCCAGCCGGATCGCCACGCCGGGCTTCTTCAGGCGAGATCGGAGGACGGCCGGGTCAACCGTGGGGCGGGCCGCCAGGACATCTTCCTGCTGCTCGTGGGTGAACCAGCGGCGCTGTGCGAAGCAGGTCCGCTCTTGTTCTGCCTTGTGGTCCAGCCATGAGTCGATCGTGCCCTGCTGGTCCTTGAGGAATGCCACCTCCTCGCGCAGGCGCTTCTCCGTCAGCGCCACGTTCAGCGCTTGAACCAAGGCGGCGCCCTGGGCATTGGGCAACCCATCGGCCTTCACTTCCCGATGCTGGCCCGGGTGGAGCGTGATGTCGGTCCAGAAGGTGCCGGCGTTGACGCGGTAAGCCGCCTCGTCTTCGACGTTGACCCGGTGGGTGCGCCCGTCCAGCGCCAAGGCGAGCTCCAGGCCGTCCAAGCGCAAGCGCCACTCCGATGATCCCGTGAGGCGCTGGCCCACCCACGACGGGGTCCATTCCTTCGCCATCCTTTTGCTGTCCATGCCCCGCGATCATCCAACGCTAAAGTGAGAAGCCGATCACGTCATGATAAAGCGTGAATGCCTGTGTGGGCGGCCACCTTGGCCAACCCCGGGTGCCAAGTCCCCTTGGCCATGCGCTGCTGGACGCGGGCGCGATATGCATCGGGTGAGGGGGCCGGGGTGGGGCGTTTGTGGCGGCGCAGGTTGCAAAGGTGGCACGCGGCCACGACGTTGTCCGCCACGTCCTTCCCGCCGTCCTGACGGGCAAGCAGGTGTTCTGCCGTGCATTGGAAGGGTCCTGCCGAACGGGGGCGCAGCCCCAACTCGTCGGGCGAGCACAGCCACATCGGACCGCTGCAGTAGTAGCAGCGGCCTTGCTGGGCGTGGAAAGAACGGGTGCGCAGGATTTTGAGGGTCTTCGTGCTCAACGGTGGGCTCCGGAATCGAAAAGGATTCCCGCGCCCCCATTGGGTGGACCTCGGGCACCCGGAGCCTATTGGCTATGCGGGCACAACACCGACGCTTTAGCGACCGGCAGGGGTTTTATACGCCGTGCCACGGGCCTGAGCAAGAGGGCGCCACTCACAAGTGGCCGTAGTCTCGGTTAGAACAACCCCGCTGAATCCAGGTGGTGATGTTGGCCCGGCAGAGATCCTCGTCCTGTCCGTCCACGTTGGTCATGCCCGATGGCGGCGCGGACCACATCTTCTGCAGCACGTAACGAGGCTCAACGCCCATGCTGGTCAGGTAGCCAGCTATTTGCCGGTAGGGCTGGCTGTCAAAGGGGATGGCATGACCATTGGGTGTGTAGATCTGATGGAATCCGAGCTTGGGATAGGGCGACCAGTTCTGCCGTTCAACCCCAGCCATGAAGACCAGAGGGCAGGCGGAGTAGCAGTTGTTGTAGAGGGTGGTGTCCAGCCGCTTGCGTCGAATGTAAGCACCGGCCTTCATAGCTTCATCGACGTAGCCCCCGCCGCTTCCCAGCATCACTACTTCTACCGTGGGGTTGGCCTCGATGGCGTCTTCGATCTTCTGTGCAAACCCGGCCTCAATATCACCCAACACCTTCAGGGCATGGCCCTCGTTCGTCACCACATAGAACGAGGATTGTCCCTCCTGCTTGATGTAGGCCTTGGGCAGGCCAAGCTGGCCGGCACAGTCCAGGTTCCAAGTGATCACACGTTCGTCGTGCGGCATGTCCAGCATGCGCTGAGCAACGCTGGCGAAGTTGCCTAGGGAATTGCCCATGA
Organism: Stenotrophomonas genospecies 3; assembly: GCF_054473855.1. Classification (NCBI taxonomy): domain Bacteria; kingdom Pseudomonadati; phylum Pseudomonadota; class Gammaproteobacteria; order Lysobacterales; family Lysobacteraceae; genus Stenotrophomonas; species Stenotrophomonas genospecies 3. The sequence continues at coordinate 119,208 of NZ_JBTMUR010000005.1, read as the reverse complement.
TTCGGAGGTCTGAAGCATTCTCGGTGGTTTGAGTCTCGTAGTCCGGCTCGTATGCGATAGCCAGCGGGGTTACCAAGTCCGCCTTGTCCAGCAGCTGGCCGAGCACAAAGCACGTGTGCTCAGGGATGTGGATTTCGTTGAACGCCGTGCCGGCCGAACTTGCCCCATCGATGGACACGCCAGCCTGGAACACCTTGGTGCCCAATGCGTCCCTTTCTTTAATCAGCTTTCTCAGCCGCGCCACCACCGCCGGATCATCGACGTGCCCCCTCGGTTCATCGGCGGCGGGAGCAGGCTCTTCCACCTGCGCCGGCTTCGTTTCCGCTTCGGGAGTTGGCTCGGGTAAAGCCGGAGCGGGAGTCGGTGCCACCACGGGCGGCGAGGGTGGTGTGGGCGCGTTGCATCCCACGAGCATGGCTACGAGGGCCAGGCCAATGATCCGTTGGCTCATAAAGTGTTCTTCCCCTGATTGGCAAAGAATACCCGAGGCCCCGAGGGATCGCATCTTGGGGCGATGACCCGCGCACCAGCAGCTAAGGCCGCGGATTCCCTTCCCGGTGCGGCCATGCCTATTTCGACCGCCGAGCACCCCGGACCATGCCCGACCAGAGCGAGGCGATGGCGGGAGGGGCGTGGGCCACTGCTCCATTGGGCGCGGTTGCCGGGTGCGAAACCTTGGGTCCACGCGTCTGAGCGCAAGTGCGTTGCACTCCTACACGGTGTTTCGGCCTCTCTGGCCTCCTGCGCTGCCGCTTCGTCGCTGCCGAGGTGCTGCACGGCCTTTCGTCTCCCCGGATCGGTTCGCGAGCAATCCGCTCGAACCCAACGGAGCAACACCATGGTCAAGAAGAATCCCCAGCCCGCCACCGACCGCCTCGACGCCTTTCTGGTAGAGGAATACGAAGTCCAGGGCGAGAAGCGCAGCAACTGGTCGAAGATCGGCGCGGCCTGGCCGCACCAGGATGGCAAAGGTTACCGCCTCGTTCTCAACGCCCTGCCAGTCAACGGGGTGGTCGTGCTCCGCCTCCCGGAGCCCAAAGACGCCTGAACCCCATGGCGCCCTTCGGGGTCCCTTTCGTGTTCCTAAGGGAGAACGCCCGTGACGACCATCAACGCCCAGTGGTGCACCGCCTTCAACGCCGCTCTGCAAGCGCACTTCGCCCTCACCATACAGGACGCCGGGCTCACCGACACCGAGTTGTCCCGCTACAGCGACCTGCAGCCCAAAGAGGCTGCCCTCACCTTTGGCGAAGACCACGATCTGGAGCGCGTGGATCGCGGGTGGTTTGGCTAGCCGCTTTGGCTGCCATGCCATGCCCGACGGACGCCACTGGGACCAACTTGGCTCGGGCAGACTGTGAGGTGTGTCACGCAATCGGTAAACTGTGCCCGCGCCAAGGTAGGCGCTATCAGGGGCACCATGAAAAAGTTCGTTCTTCCTCTCGGCTTCTTGCTGCTGTCAGGCTGCGCCACGTTTGCGCCAGCGCCGCCGCGGCAGGTGGCTTTGACCACCACTTTCGATCCCAGCGAAGTTGCTTGGTTCTCTGAGAAAGGCACTGGCGCCATCAACGGCCAAGCCTTCTTCCAAACCCGGGGTGGTCAGCCCAGAACCTGCGCGGGGTTGGAAGTCTCCTTGCAGCCCAAGTCCGGCTATGGTCGCGAGCGCCTGATCGCGCTTTACGGCAGTGCCGAGAGCGGGTATACCACCGTGGGTTCGGCCAACGTGCAGTTCATCCCTGACAGCGCCGATTACAAGCAGGCGCGCAAGACATCGGTTTGCGACGCCCAAGGCAACTTCAGTTTTACTGGGCTGCCTGCAGGAGAATATTTCCTGACCACCGGCATCATGTGGTCCGTTCCCGGTCAAGAGTTCATGCCTCCGCAGGGTGGACTTCTGATGCAAAGCGTCAAGCTCTCGGATGGGGAATCCACGCGAGTCATCATGACCCGTTGAGGTTGGCCGCCCCAAAAACACCACGCCTTCAGCCGGCGAGTGAGTGAAGCGGACTGAGTTGGGGGGCATTGCGTGCCCCCCAAGTCAGTCAGCCAAGAAAGTTGGATGCTTGGTCGCGCCCTTGCCCAAGGGCATTGAATTGTTGAGTCAACGCCTGCAGCCCCTGCTGCAAGGCCGTGTTGTAGGTGAGCGTCTGGTGGCCGGCATGGGCGTCGGCCACTCCCGCAAGAGCCATGTTCCAAGCGACGGGCAGTAGTTGGGGGCTCGGGTGGCTGGCAATGATCGTTCGCAGCCCATACTCCAACGCCTTGAGGTATCCGCGATGGGCTTCCAGATCGACTTCGCAGGCATCCAATCGCGCTGCCAGCTCTTCTAGGGTTTGGGCCATGATCGGGCTCGACAGGGGGGAGATGAGGCCCGATAGTGGCAGAAAGCCGCCAGACTTTTGCGATGAGCATCCTCAACGTTCTGCTGAGTGCCAACCAGCTGGTTGTGACCGTGGACACATGGGCCGAAGACGCGCACAGCGGACAAGCTTCGGCGGGAGCCAAACTGCTCCTCATTCCCCAGCACCAACTGTTGCTGGCGACCCGAGGGTCAGCCCAGTTCTTCCTTCGCATCTACCAACTGTGCCTGGAGGCAAGTTTTCGGGCCGATTTCACGATGGAGCAACTGAGTGCTGAGCTCGGGCTTGTGATCGATCAGCTTTGGCCCAACTACATGAAGGCCGTTGCCGAGGCTGGGTTGCCGGCGGAACACTGCGCCACGGAGTTGGTCTTGGGTGGTTGGTCGCCCAAGAACGGCCGGATGATGGCCACGGCCTATGCCAAACACGACTTGACCGTTCCAGCGGTTGTCCAGCCCATAGGAGGACAGCTGGCGTCGCCCGGCGATCCGCTCAGGGAGTGGCCGCCCAGCATGGCCACCCAGGACCTGCTGGTGGCAGCGCAGCTCCAGGCTCGATACCTCAACGCCAGCATGGGGCGGACCGTCGCCGGCGGGCGGTTGCTATTGGGCTTTTTGAAGCCTGGCCAGGCGATGGTCAAAGACTTGGGCCCGATTTAGCCCTGCCAATTTGGTCACTCGGACCGTTCAAAGCATTGCCCCAGTCGAGCGTCGGCTGACGGGCAGGTGCAGCCGCGCCTGCAGCGTGATCGGGCTTTTCTCCCAAATTTTAGCTTTAGTCAAAATAACCCTCTTGTGGGTTTCGCGTGTCGGTGTATCCCAAGCGTATGACGTTCGCGATGCGTGCGTCTGACACCGACCAACGAAATGCAAAGGAGGAGAGATGTTCATTGGATTCAGACTGACGAAGCGGCTTGTCGTCAATGCCGTGGTTGCCCTGGTGCTGGCGCGATTGCTTTTCATGGGCATGGACGGCTTGGACCGGTTTTCCGACACGTGGAACCGCAACTTTGGGGCGAACATGCCCAACGCCAGCGGATTGCGCGGCGCCGTCAACGGCGCACGCCAGGTGTTCCCGTCTGGGCTGGACGAGTATGCGCGCCAAGGCGAACTGGACGCGGCCCAAAGCACCTCGTTCATGGACGTGTTTGCCAGCGTGTTCGGGCGCGTGAAAAACGAGGAGGTGATGTTGCCCTCTACCATCAATTCCGCCGGAGGGGAGGGATCGATCTATGACCGCTACGACCAATGATTTTGAATGGCTGTCCATCCTCTCCGGGTGGTCCTTGCTCAACGACAGCGCGGCGCTGCTGTGCACCCCCGGCCAGCGCTGGGCGGGCTTGGAGGGATTGCTCATCGGCTACGTCCTCATCGCTGGACAGTGGTTCGTCCTGGCCACCATGGCAGGGGCGCTGGCATGACCACCGTCGGCGCGGTGCTGGCCACCGTGCTGGGCCTGGCTGGCATCCTATGGGTCAACGGGCGGCATGCCAGCGGGGTGCGTCGTGAGCGTTACCGCTTGCGGGCCCAAATCCTGGCCGGTTTGGCGCTGGCGTGGGTGCTCACGATGGCGAGGCTGTCCACGTGAGCCGCCCACCTTACGTGCAGATGGCCGTTCGCGTGCCACGGCAGCTGAAAGATCGGCTGGAGCAGGCGGCAGCCCGAGAGGGGCTGCATGCCAGTGAGTTGGTGAGGTTGCTCTTGAACGATGGCCTGAAAAGGCGAGAAGCACCCGAATGAAAAGCAATAAAGAGGCCCCTGTAAGAGGGGCCTCTGTGTGGACTACTTGCCGCGCGTGTCGGCATATTGAGCAGCAGTGAAGTATCCGCTCAGGTGGTCCACGAACGTTTGAAGCAGGTGGCCGTGGTAATAGGCGTAGATGATCTGCCGTTCTTCTTGGGTGCCTTTCGCCATAGGGCCCACTGTAAAGGAGAGGTTCGGTTGCGTGGCGTCAGCGTTGATGTTGGCCTTGAACGCCAGCTTGCCTTTCCAGCGCTCGGAAGTGTGCCCAAAGTTCTCCCCCACCTGCTCCCACGTCTGAATGCTGTCCTGGCCTTGTTTGGCCTTGAGCTTCGCCTTGAACTTCTGGAGAAGGCCTGCTGGATCTTGGGTGTAGAACTTCAACATTTGGTTTCCCCTGTTAGACAGGACGCCCCTGCCCTGAAAAGCAGTTGGGGCGAGTTTTGGAAAGAGCAAGGGTCAACCTGGAGGCGGACCGGGTCTCCTTTGCTGAAGAGCCGAGGGAAACATGCGCTCTCACCTCATGAGTAAATCCTGATATAAGTGGCTTCCAGTCGAAACGAGGGGCCGCAATGAGTGTGGGAACGGATGTCCGCAGCTTGGAAACAATGGATCAGGAGGAGAAGCTCAGAGAGCTGTTCTCTAATGGACTGAGGTTGGCACGATTCAATTTAGACAGCTTGCCTGCTGAGGTGAAGGACTACGGAGCGGTATGGCTTTCAACCACCGAAGTCGCGCTAGTAGATGAGCGCATGATTGGCGCCTTGATAAGTGCGTTGAACACTCTTCGCGACGAACGCAATCTCCATGCGGCGCTAATTGCCGAACAGGACGCAGTGCTCGTCTTGCAGCGCGATGCGCTGAGAGCCATTGAAAGCTCTTCCCAACGGGACCAAGAAACCGAACGGCCCAGACGCGGTGGTTGGATCACGCGCGTCTTCGGGAAGGCGCGTCGGGCTGGAGATGCGTCACATTCGCTCTCGGGCAGTCTTCGCGAGGCTCTAGATGACCTGCTACCCGGCTGGGCAAAGGGCACCCTGAAGGTGGGCGAGGAAGTCTGGGAAATCTACGGCAAGAAGTAGAGAACAGTCGTCCAATAGTCCTAATCGACCGATCATTTCAGCGGGACTACGTCTTGGTTGTCCGTTCCGAGGGCTCTAAAGATTCCGCGTAGGTTCTCACCCGCGCCAGCAATTCACGCTGGCGTTCGGGTGGGAGCCGGGACACCACCAAGATCACTTCCGCCAGCACGTCGGACGTGGCGTGGAAATAGGCCACCGGGAGGCCCAGTTCTTCGGCCAGGCGTTCCATGGTTGCTTCGTCGGGCATGCGCTCCCCTCTCTCATAGCGAGAAATGCGCGGTGCCGCAGAGTTCTGGTCTTCCAATCCCAAAACTGCCCCAAGATCTGCCTGGCTCAGCCCTCGGGCCAAGCGAGCCTCACGGAGGCGGCGGCCGTAGGTATTGGACACAGGAAGCGGGGCTGGCATCGGTCGGAAGCTGAACGCAAGGATCGGCCCGCCAGTGTGATGCTTCCAAGCATCGCTTGCATTTGCCAAAATGGCAAATATGGATGCACGTCCTACAGGGGGGAAGCATGAAAAAGGTGCTGTGCGTAGCTGGGGCTGTAGCAATCTTTTTTTGGTGCACCGCTGAGCAGGCCCAGGCCGACTCGGATCTGCTTCGCCAGATCGGCCGAGCCATCCAAGGCACGCCGAAGGTGGTCAGCGAGAGGTCGCGGAGCCCTTACCTTGAGCCGCCCGGGACCTACTGGGACCTGGATCAGGAAGGCTTGGAAGGGGTTCAACACCTGCGGGCCGGGGTGACGGCTGTCGGAGGCGGGGGCGTGGACACCTGCGACATGCAGCTGCTCGCCATGGCCCATTCGTCGTATCGCATCGACGCCGACAAGCGCCAATGGTGCCTGAGGCAATGGTGGCTGATGGACACGAAGGCCCAGGGCGCCAACGGCATCTCAGGCGATGATCCGGCTGCCATCGAGCGCCGTTATGGCCCGGCTTTCGACGCGCGCCTGCAGCGCTTCATGGCCATCCGACGGTTTGCCGTTCGTCCCACGTTTCAAGCCCTGGGCGATGTCGCCTACCGAGCCGACCGTGGGGTGCTGGAGGGATTCATCCCCATGCCTCAGGTGTCCGCGGCCGGGCAAAGCGTCACCGGCAAGGGCTTTGTGCCGTGGGTCCACCGCACCGCCGGAGGGGTGTCCAGTCCACCGAACGCCGGCCGCTTCCACCTGCTGGTCCGAATGGACACCCAAGAGGCCGCCAATCTCGCACGACAAGGTCGCAGCTACCGAGACGATCTGGTGGTGTTCTCCGTGAACCGGGTCTGGGTGGAGGGCACGGCGCCAAAAATGGACGTGACGATAGAGAGGGTTCGGCTCGGATACCGCGACGAAACCATCGACGTTGATTTGACCCATACGCAAGGAGCTCCTGCATGAAAGCATCCCTCGTTTCCCTCGCCCTGATCACCGCTGGGTTGGCTGCTTGCAGCAGCAAGGCGGATTTGCCCACCGTTGAACAAGTTGCCCATGCTTACGAGGCGCATACGAATGCCAACCTCTCCAGAGAAATGGGCCAACGAATCGAGGTCCGGGGGTGGAAAGACCTCACCGCGGATTGCACCTCAAGTGGTCCTCAGCGGGCCACGTGCGTGACCGGTGGGACGTTGGACGTGGTCGGGTTCCAGGGCGGCCAGCAGTTGAAACCCGATCCCGTTCCCGTGCCGCCGGCCTACGACTTCGTCTTTGAGAAGCAACCCACCGGCTGGGTGCCGGCCGGAGCCCAGAAGAAGGGCTGACCTTGCCAAGGGGCGGAATCGCGCTATGCATTGAGGAAACACCACTTCAAGGAGGTCCCATGTCTTACAACGCTCACCACACCCCCGGCGGTCACATGCAGTGGGGCTTGTTGGCCCCCGCCACTGTGATCCTTGGGGGAGCGGGCTTGCTGTTTCTTGCCGGGGCCCAAGAGATCGGCCAGAACGTGGGCTACGGCTGGCAGGCCGGCCTGGCAGTCGCTGGTGGGGCAGCCGTGCTGCTCCTGCTGGCCTTGCTCTACGTGTTGAACTGGCGCGCGGCCCGTGTGCGCGCGGCAAGGGCCAGCGGGCTCCCGGTTTCGCCGCGCAAAGGTGGCTTTGGAAAGGGAGCCTTGGTGGGCTTGCTCTTCGTCATTGCCCTGCAGCTGGCCAGCGTTGCTGTGGGCCTGCTCTACCCGGGCTTGGAAGAGGGCGAGCGAAACTTCTTCACCTCCGTGCCCCCGATGGCTCTGACGGCGCTCATGCCGGTGGCCCTCATCGTCGGTGGCATCGCAGGCAAGCTTTGGCGCTCCACCAGCCTGTAAGATCAATCCATGTCCTTTGGGGCCCCCGCGAGGGGGCCTTTTTTTGTGCCAAGAAAAGCTCAGTGCCGCCACCGGTCGCTTCGCGCCGGCTTCTGTAAAAGCGGGGGTAGGAAAAGAGCGGATGACGCCTTCGGCGCGATAAGTGATGTTAGGAAAAGCTGCGGCCTTAGCTCCGCAGTTTTTGATTTTAGTCAATATTTTGTCCACCAGAACCGTGGACAAATTTTCAGGGCGATCTACCTTGGATACATGGGAAGGCAATAGTGCCAACCGACAAACAAGGATCTCGCCATGAACCACACGATGCTCATCACAAACGACACCATCACCGTCAAGGAAGCTCACGAAGCTGCGCATGCCGCTGCCAGCACTTTGTTTGACCAGTTGTCTGGGTATACCTATTCGACCGGCGCGGCGGGCTATCCCGCGTTCCAGTCTTCCGCTGAAGACGCATTGCTGGCTTTCCTGCTGAACCGCAATTGGGCAGAGCTGGGACGCGAAGACGACGAGCTGCTGGCTGAGCAAACCGTCTCTGTCAATGTGCAGCGTCAAGAGGACGGGGAGCTCCTCTATGAAGTGGGGTTCGACACCGAAGGGTCGGATTACGGCACCAATTGCAAGGTCAAAGACCTAGCGACGCTGAACGAATGGTTCGATGAAGAATGGATCGACGTGGAGCGCGCGGAGTGAGACGTGCTGACAAAAGACTACTCGCGTAAGAACAACCAATGTCCTTTAAGGCCCCCGCCAGGGGGCCTTTTTTTGTGCAGAAAAAAGCCCAGAGTTACTGCCGGTCGCTTCGCGCCGGCTTCTGTAAAAGCGGGGGTGGGAAAGGAGCAGGTGACGCCTTCGGCGCGAGAAGTGATGTTAGGAAAAAGTGCGGCCTCAGTGTCGCAGTTTTTGCTTTTAGTCAAGATTTTGTCCGCTACAGTCGTGGACAAAACTCCAGTGCGATCTACCTTGAATTTGTGGATGGGCAATCGCGCCTTCCGAAAACCACCAAGGAAATCGACATGAAAATTCATCACCTCGTCAGCGACGGAAACCAAGCGGTCGCCATCACGCAATCGGCATCGAGTGGTGGTGGTTACGCGCACCCGGTGAAGCTCTCCGCCATTCGCTTCAACGTGCAAGACGCTGAAGCGGCGCTTGGCGAGCTCAATAAGTTTGGCCACCGTCACGAGAAGGCGTTCGAAGTGATCGAGCGTTGGGACGTCGATGCTCGCAACCAAGGGCCAAAGTCAAAGTTCGGTCGAACTCTTGCCGCCCTTGTGGACGAAGCGCAGGGCCACTTGAAGGGGCCGGTGGTCTACGAAGCCAAAAGCATGCAGGAGGACACCGCGCGTGCGCTCAACGCCGCAGCCAAGCAAGCCAGGCTTTCGCAGGTCCTTCCTGCTGCAGGTGGCCCGGGCATGATCATCGGTGGGCAGGTGTGGAACCCGCGCCAAGAGGCGCAGAGCCAAGCTCCAGCTCCGGCGGCCCTGGAACCTCTCCGTCAGCGCGTGCGTCTGTGACCGCCGTCCAAGGAAAGAGAAGTGCTTAAATCCGTTCCTTCCCCAGACTTGGCTACCCTTCCGTCCTCCCGGGGCTACTCCCGTGATTTGGAGCGCTTGCAGGCGGCCGCGGCACGCGCGCAGGTCACCCTAAACGAAGCTGTGCGCCAAGTGCTCGCCATTTATGCCGCCCACCCTTACGCACTGAGCAAGCGTCGTCTGGGTGGGGAGCGGGACGTGCGTCTGGCCTACCTTCCGCTGCAGCGCAGCGTTCTGGAGGCAGTGGAGCAGGGCGCGGTGAATGCGCGCATTTCCACCGCGGAGGCGGTGCGCCAGATCATCCGTGACTACGTCGAAGGACAACTGCTACGGAACCACGTTCGGGGCAGCCGCCATGGCTGACCGCCGCCCACCACCGCCTGGAAGTCTGAGCGCCGAGCTGATTCACGCGTGCGTCGATGGAAGTCTTTTCCGCGCTCTACAGGCCCTGCGGCAGGGCGCCAACCCCAACGCGTGGCGCCTCAACGAAGGTCCTGCGCTCCATTCCGCACTTGCCTGGCCCCGCATCGTCGAAGCCCTCCTGCAAGCTGGTGCGCACCCTCAAGAGAGGAACCACTGGTGCGAGCGCCCGCTGGAAAAGCTTGCGGCTGACTACCAGTTGAGCGACGACGCCGACGAGCGCAGCCGACTTGAGCAGACGGCGTTGCTGCTGTTGCGGCTGGGCGGCAACCCTCACCGGGGCAGTCCGTTCTGGAACACGCCATCGCTGAAGGCGGCGATGCCGCACGTGGTGGCCACGGTGGTAGCCGAACGACGCGCGGTCCACCTGGAGCAGGCATGGGCAGTCCGGGGAAGCGTCAGTGCAAAGCGGGCAAGGCTGTAGAGCCGACGCCCCAACGCCGCCACCGGTCGCTGCGCGCCGGTTTCTGTAGAAGCAGCGGTGGAAAAGAGCAAGTGACGCCTTCGGCGCGACAAGTGATGTTAGGAAAAACTGCGGCCTTAGCTCCGCAGTTTTTACTTTTAGTCAAGATTTTGTCCACTAAGGCCGTGGACAAATTTCCACGGTGATCTACTTTGAATTCATAGGGAGGCAATAGCGCCGACCAACAATCAAAGGGGTTTGTAAATGAGCACCAAGACCTACACCTACGCCGAAGCAATCCGGGTTGCCCGCAAAGAAGGCGTCGTCAAGCTGGAGGAAGGCGTCTATCTGCGTTCCCGGAAATCGATCCTTTCCAACACTTACGATTACTGCCCCTACAGCGGTTCATACGGAACCGATCTCTACGATTACAAGAACGAGTTTGTGGACTTCAGGCAGGCTCCGTTCTGGATCACTACCGACTACCGCCCGGGCCCTTACGTCTGTGAGGTCCAGCCCGTCTTCGAAGAAAACGACCTGTTTTACGTTTTCGAATTGCTCGCATACTGCGAGCTCGCAGAAAGCGAGTAAAGCCACAACGCTTTTCCCGCCGACTTAAACTGGAACCGCCGACATGACCCTTTCTCTTCTCGCCATCGCTGCCCCCATCGCCCTTCCGTTTAGCGTCTGGTTGGCCCAGCGCCTTGAACGCTACGTCGATCGTGCCCTTTGGGCGCACTGAGGGAAACACCATGACCACGCGTGCCGCCCGCCACCGCTATTACGCATACGAGCGCCGCGATGGCTCTGTGTGTTACCTGCCAAAGCTGTTGCACGAGGGGATTCAGCGCTACCCACGAACGATTGCGCACTACCACCTGGTGCATTGGCTGGGAGTGTCCAAGTTGCTCAGCAAAGACGAATACAAGCAAATGGCGTGGCTGGGTTCACAGCGGGGCACGCTCCGAAACACACATGATTCAACGCAGGCTCGTCTCACCGGCTGACACCCAGGCAGGGCAAAATGGTTTCATGACGCACGCCGCCGCTCCATCCACCCTTCAAGCCCCGGCCTACGGCCTGCTGCTCGGTCACACCGAGTGCCATTTCTGCCACGCGCCGACGCCCACCGCCGCGATCTGGGTGCCCTCGTTCGAGGAGCACGACGACGAGGGCCTGGTGGATCAGGGGGAGGGTGGCGTGCTGCGCTACATCGAGCGTTTGGACAAGAAAACTGCCGCTTTCGTGGCGGGCCACGCGCCCTGGCTTCGCTTCGCCGCCACCCTGACGTCAGGGCAAACCTACCTGGCCCATCACTGCACCACCTGTGGGGCCCTTCAAGGGGACCACTTCGTGTTCTCGCCGGATGGTCCTTACTGGCCCCAGAGCGACGTCGAGCTTGCACGGCTGACGTTTGTCCAGGGCCTTGGCCCGCTCACCGCCCAAGCATCGGCAGGGCAGAGCACCTGGATGGACCGGGTCCCTCTGGTCTGCGCCCAGGCCTGACGGTATTCCCAAGTTCAACGCCGAATCGGTGTGCCGCTCGCGGCACGCCATTCAAGCCCCATGCGCTGCGCGCGGCCCCAACGCCCGGCTTCTCCGGTCAAGGGCCATTCCAAGGCCCGTGTCCTCGCTTCGCTGCGGGCCGCGCCAGCCCTTCCATTTCCTCCCTTGACCGCGCCGAGCGGTGGGGCGGTGGGTTTCCCATTCCAAGACATCCGCACCGGATGCCCTGGACCGGGCCATTACTCACCAAGCGAGGAAACAACATGTTCGAGCCTTCCGACCTCATCCATTCCTACACCCGCGCCCAGGCGATCGAGGACGGCGTCTTGGTGGACGTGTCCGACGTGGCCAAAGAAGCCGGTTTCAAGTTGCCCGTGGCCATCACCCGCGCTGCGTGGGCACGCTACGTGGAAGTGCCCGCGGGACTGGAGGTGCGCGGCCAGTCGGTGGACGGCCGGCTCTGGGATGTGCTTTTCATGCTCCACGTCGCCATCAAGCGGCATCAGGGCAACGGTTCGGAGATCCACTACCAGCTCCACGTGGCTCTGTCCGATGCCGGCGACTGGTTGTCAAACGAAGCCCACCCGGAGGCCGGGTCTGGCCTGACGCGGTCGACCCATCGCCTTGTCACCTTGAAAGCACTGTGTGGGCCCGGGGACGCCCTGGAGCCGGTGGTCACCATCATGCTGCCCAACGAGGATTGAGAAAGGGAGAGGGGCGGGACACCGGCCCTCATCGTTTTCCCGTGCTGGTCCCGCCGCTACCATGGCGAGACGACAAGGGAGGAGTAGGGGATGGAAAAGTTCGATTGGTCGAAGGTGGAGTTTGCACGCACACCCTGGCGGAGCCGGGTTATCCCGGATGCGCTGCCCATCCTCATCCGGTGGGCGCAGGAGGGCGAAGCTCATTCCTACAGCGACCTGGCCCAAGAGCTGCACGACACCTTCGGACACGAGATCAAACCCCGCAAAGACCTCTACGGCACCGTCGCCGGGGGAGTGGCCCAGGCCCTGCAGTGGCTCAGCAAGCGGTGGAAGGAGCCCATCCCGCCCCTCCATGCAATCGTCGTCAACAAGAACACGAAACACCCTGGCGAGGGTGCCATAACGATTTCGCCGGCCTACTTCGCGGGCAAGAAGTTGGACACCGAGGAAGAGCGCCGCGCGCACTTGCGAGAGGCGATGGAAGACGTTTTCACCTATCCCAATTGGGACCAGGTCGCCCGCGCTCTGGGAGCCACCATGCTGACCCCGTCCGCTGGGGCGGTTGAAGAGGTGGCAGCGGATGCGCCTCTTCCCCTTCCTAAAGTCCAGGAGGGTGGCAGGCCAGAAAGCGATGAGCACAAAGCGTTGAAGGCGTGGGTGGCCAGCCATCCCGAAGAGTTCATGGATTACGGCGACTTCACCACGGGCACGAACGAGAAGCTCTTGAGCTCCGGCGATCGGTTGGATGCCCACTTCGACAACGGCAGGCACCGTCTAGCCGTTGAGGTGAAGACCAGCCGGTGCAGCGAAGACGAACTCCAGCGAGGCGTCTATCAAGCGGTGAAATACCGCGCCGTTCTCCGGGCCGAGCAGAAGGCGATCCGTCACGTGCCCAACGGGGAGGCGGTGCTGGTATGCACGCGCGCTCCGAACACGGAAACTCGAGCACTCATCAAACGCCTGCAGGTGCGGTTCCAGCAAGTGCCGCTGGAGGCGGAGCAAGAATGAAGCCTGAGGAACTGGAGCAACGTATTCGCCAAATCGATGGATTCGTTCGGGTCCTCACGCAGGAGTGCCACATCCTCGACGAGCGCCGGCACATTTTGTCCCCGCTCATTCAAGACCCCGAGATCCAAGCGGGGCTGAAAGCCAAGCTGGACAAGACGCCGGGTGCCAATGCTTGGAACCACCTGGCGCCGCTTCTTGGACAAGACCTGGTGCGCGATCAGTCACGGCTTTTTCTGGATAACGATTCGCGGTCCGGTAGCCTGACCAACCTCTGGCGAAAGCTTCAAGCAGATCCCGCGATCAAGGAGCACTACCGGGAGCGCTACGGTCGCATCTTCGATCACTTCCACGACGAACCGATCAGTGACCTGCCGCCCGAAAGCTCGGCTGTTTTCCAGGAGAAGTTCAGACAGAGCGATCGGGACGAGAACTACTCGCGCTTCGATAGCGGTTGGGAAAAGGTCTCCAATGAAATGGTGATACTTTCGGCTGATCCCGTGGCAGCGAAAATCAAGACCCTCCGGGACAAGCACCACGCCCACCTGGAAATGCGCAAGCTGGACGAGGAGCCTGGCGCGTTTGACATCAACACGCTTGGGTTGACCTTCAATGAGTTCCTGGCTTTTGGCGATCGTTGCCAAGCCACCGTGGCAGAGCTGGGACTGCTGCTGACCGGGACCAGCTGGGATCCACAGCAATACGCATCGGTTCACGAAGCCCAGGGCAAGGCGATGTGGAAAACCTTGGCTGGGGTTTGACTTCGAGGCACAACAGCGAAGAGCCCAGAAGCCGCCGCAGGTGGTCAAGCCACCTGCCTTCTGAAAAGCACGCTCGGTGCGAGGGCATTGCCTCCGGTCGGTTTTGGAAATCCGAAGCTTTGCCACTTCGAACGTGAGGGATGCCCCCCGCCTTCTTTGCCGTCAGGGGCACTTGAATTCAAAGCCCACCCAGTCGCTCGCTCCCAGGTCTTGCCAGTAGAATCGCGCGCCTGGACCCACGACGCTGCACGAGCAAGCCGCAGGCCAAACCGCGGTGCCAGGGTGGTTGACGAAGCCGTAACCTGGCATCGGAGTTAAGTTGGCGCGCAGCGCGTAGACACAGGCTTCCAAAGCCGGTGTTGGGCGGGTCACGCCAGGTGGCTCTGGCGTAAACGTGGGGGTGTCGTTCGTTTCGTATTGCCAAGTGCAGGCCAACGAGGTGGCTTGAAGCTCGGCCAGGGTCCGGGGAGCGTCGCAGAAGATCGCCCAGCCGTAGTGCCCTCCGTCTCCCCACGAATGCCAAGATCGCCCGGTGTATTCAGGAAACGTCGGAGGTGGTGCGTTGGGGGTGCATGTATTGGCCTCGTTGCGACGAACCCCAGTCGCCGCCCAATTTGTCCAAGTGGTGAACGTCGGGCTGGGCAGCGACCACGTGGTGGCCGGGCAGCTGTATGTCCCAGTCCTCGTCCGCCGCTGCTCGGCCTGCCACGTGTGCGATCCACTCTGGCCCGCCGGGCAAGCGGCCGCCGTGGTGATCCACTGGGTTTCCGTTTGTGGGAAAGGCGTTGGGCAAGCCGTGCAGGTGGTATTGGTCTGGGTCCACGCGTTCCACGAACCGGTGCCCGTGCACGCGAAGGTCCGCTGCTGGCCGATCGCGCCAAACTGACCGGCAGGGCATCCCACGATGCGCGTCTCGGGAGCCGGGCACGGTGCGCAGGTGCTGCTGGTCGTGGTCCAACTGCCGGCCGTCGTGAATCCCGCCCACGCTTCGTAAACGTTTGGGTCGGTTCCGCAGTGATGACGGCGGTTCTGGAACACCTGGCCCACCTGGCCTGAGGGGCAGGCGATCGGCCGGTTCTCGCTCCACTCCTGGCACGGCGGCACCGTGCTTGTTGGCGGTGGCGGCGTGACCGGCGGTGAAGTGGGCGGAGCCGGAGGCGTCACGCTCACCGGGGGAGCGGGCGGCGTGACCGGTGGGGGCGTCGTGGGCGGAACGCTGGGCGGCGGCGCGGTTGGGGGCGACACCGGCGTGGAAGGTGGCACCGGTCCCACAGGCCCCACCGGGGTTCCCACGGGCGGAGAAACGGGTGGGGTGACCGAGGGCGTGGCGGGCGGCAACACCAGCGGCGCCCCGGTCCATTCGCCCCCCAGCAATCCGCTGTGGTAGACGAAGACCACGCGCGATTTGTCAGCGCAGGTGCGGCCCAGCAATCCCACGTCGAGCTGGCCGCCGGTGTTTCGAATCACCGACACGTCCGATACCTGAGCGTCCCACACCCCGCCCGCGTTGGCCGCGACTAGGTCCACGCACGCTTGACGAGGAAGGCCGGCGTAGCTCACGGAAAACGAATCACCGAAGCGATCGACCGTGTAGGGCTGGACGTTTACCGCCCCGCCCCACGCGTTGGTCAAGACGCTTTCCCCGATGCCGAGTTGGGATTCGGGGGCCAGGCCATCGACCACCACGGCGGTGGTGCTCACCCCGCGGAACGTTCCCACCACCCCAAAACTGTTTTCGATACGACGGGACAGCTCGCGCAGGTTGCGCGTCTCGCTGCCCACCTTGGCCTTTGCATCGACCTGGCCAAAGAACAGGAACATCGCGCCCGTGGCGGCGGTCACGGCCCCGAGCGCAAGCAAGGCCTCGGTGAGGGTGAAGCCCAGCGCGCTGCGCACGCCCTTGGAAAGGCGGGTGAGGGTGGGCGAACAACGGGGGCGGGTTGTGTGCGTCATGCACTCAGCATGCGATGCACCTGGGATTCCGCAAGCCCCTGTTTTTAGTCAAAAAAAGATCGATTTTTCATCTTGACATTGCTCGGCGATCTGGTTGCATGAGGTCAAGTGAGTGGGGCGACCTACTCACGAACGTAGCTCCAAACAACCCAAGAGACCGCCACCATGATTGAAAGCCCCGCCAACTTGTCCCGCCTTATTGCTGGCCTTCCTTTCGCGCACATCCCTCCCACGGTTCCCGCGTTCCTGCCCGAAGGCAAGCTTCGCCGGCAAGCCCGCCTGGCGCGCGAGCAACGCCACTTCGAGCGCCAGCTGCGCAAGGAGCTGAAATGGAAATGACCACAGACCGGCGTGCTCAACGGCTTCTGGATGCCATCGAGCACCGCAACCCACAGGCTTTGAAGAGAACCATTGCGGCCATCCGCGAGGCACGTCTGAAGGCGTGGAGGGGCCTGACGGCTTTCCCGTCCTTGGACCACCCGGTGGGGCCCAACGGAATCACCGCTTTCCACGTCGCTTGCATGGCGTGGCACGTGAACCAGGATGACCCGGCCAAGCGACAGTGCTACGACAAGATGGCTGGAATGCTGGCTGAAGCCGGAGCGGACGTGTTCGCGGAGTTCGGTCCGGCAAAACAACGCTGGACGATCATCGAAGCACTGCATGGCGCTGCGCCACCGTCTGTCAAAGCATGGATGGCCTCTCAGCCGTTCGATCTGCATTGCTCGGCGTCAAACACCGCCCACACGCTGCGGTGGGACTGCCGTCGTCCAGCCGCCTTGTCGGAAGGATAGAAAATAATCCAAGGGCTGAACGGCCCGAAAGGGTTGCAAAAACATGCACTTGCGCTATGGCAGCGTCGGGGTAGATTCGATAGGAACCCCTATCTACTCACGAAAGGATGTCCTATGCGACTGTGCAACTTCTCACTCAAGGGTGGCGTCGGCCGCACGACGCTGGCCCTGAATCTAGCCGGGTGCTATGCCCGTGACCCCAGCCTGCGTGTGCTGGTCAATGACCGGGACCCCCAAGGCGGGGCCTGCGCGTTTGCCTCACTGTCGGACGAAACACCGTTCAGTGTCGGGCGATCGCGCTCCCCTGGCTTCGACGTGGAGATCACCGACACCCCGCCGCGTCTGCCGGACAACGAGGTGATTCCCGAGGCGGACCTCTACCTGGTGCCGACGTTGCTCGACGGGGCCAGCTTCCTCATCTTCCTGCGAACCGTGGATGTTCTTGAAAAGAAGGGAAAGCGTTACCTGCCCATCGCCAACCGGGCCAACGAGAGGCGGGCAGCCCATCGACGTCGCCTGGAGCACCCCAAGATGTCGGGCGCCATGCTGGTGCGGGATCGTGCGTTGTTTGCGGACTGCTACGAGGAGGGAAAGACCGTGTTCGACGCCAACGGCCGCTGGGCCCGGGTGGCCCAGGAGGAGATCCACGCCTTGGCGGTCCGGGTGCGCGACATCCTGGCTGCTGGTGCAGGCCGGAGGGCTGCGGCATGATGGAGCTTCCCTTGGTTTCCCTCCCAGATCCACTCATGGCCACTCGCAAAGCTCCTGCCAAGAAGGCTGCCACCAAGAAGGCCGCGGCGAAGAAGGCGGCCAAGCGCACGTTGGACGACGTCAAGGACGTGACCCATGCCAAGCCCCGCCGGGCCAGCAAAGCAGACAGCCTGCCTGTTGCCCACATCCCGGAGCATTTGTTGCTGGGGCCGGGCGACTACCCGGAGCGCAAGTCCTACTTTGACTACGACGACAGCCAGAAGGCGGGCAGCGTCGGAGGAAAGCGGGTTCACATGGTCATGCCCCGATCGGTCACCCTCCATGACTACCGCCGTCGGGAGGACGGGCTGCGCCACCACCGGGCCATGGTGACCATCCCGCCAAAACTCCGCGAGAACATCGCCAAGCTGTTTGGCTTCGACGATTCGGAAGGCGCCGGCAGTGAAGTCGCGTTGACGACCGCCATGGTGGCGTTGGCCGACTACGCCGCGGCGTCGCTCATCCAGGATAAGACGCTGTTGATCGTGAGCTCGCCCGAGGACGAACACGCGGAGGACCGCAAGGCCGCCAGGGTGGCGGTGCGGAATCTGGGGATGAGCAAGAACGGAAAGATCTACTGACCCTCACAAACAGGGGAACGAAGAAAGCGGCCATAGCCGCTTTCTTGTAGCTGTGGATCAGCCCGTGGGCAGAGCAAAAGCAGCTAAAAAAGCGTCCCCTGGCGGGAGCAGGCATACGCCTACGGCGCGGAGAACCGTTGATTGAACTTCCGGATCCACGCGGAGGGCGTTTCTATCATGAGCAATGGTTCGATTTGTCCGATCAGCCGGAGCTTTGGGTCGGCTCATTGGGGAAGGCTGGCAACCTCCAGTTCGGACGATTCATTGCCCGCCAGTCGCCGCCGCAGGGCCTCTTTGGACATCTTGGGCGGAGCGTCCAGCGAGAGCTCCTTTCCGTCCAGCGAACGGTAGAACGGATCGTCCACCCCCGCGCTGACGTAAACGACCAGGTCCGGCCCGATGGTTAACAGGCCTGCATCGAACAACGCGTGGATGTCCTTCCGTAGCAGTAAGCCATTGCTCAAAGCATTGGTGGCTGCCCCGTTGTAGGGGACGATGTGAGCGGCGTCGATGACGCTTGCCAAGGCGGTCCCGGTGACCATGCACACGGCTCCGTAGTGAGCGACTAGGCGTTTACGAAACTCGGCTTGGCCCTCTCGGATCACCCGAAGGACTTGTTCCACCCGCTTGCCCTCGGCCACGACGGCTTCCGCCGCCGGGGGCAGTGCCTGTTCCACTGCCAACCGCCCGCTCTCTTCCAGCACTCCCAGGAGTGCTTGGATGGCATCGTATCCAAGCAGCTCTGCCGCCGGGCGCAGCTGTGGGTCAATGCCGGATCGGTGTCGGATGTGGGCCAACAGGAGGGCGGCGTCTTCGAGGTAAGTGAGCTTCTCTCGGCGCATGCTCCAAAGCTGGTTCAGTTCGTCCAAGCCCCAGGTGTTCAGCGCCAACTGGACCTCACCGCTGCTCATCCGGCGGGCGAGGTTGCCCTTGGCTAGGTTCTGCCGGACCAAGTATTCCTTAAGCTCGGGCGGATCGGTCAGCTCATCGTCATCGATGGCAAACAGGCTTCTGTAGGTCCGCGTGGCGGCTTGGCTCTTCTCTTCGTGGCGTCGTCGTTGTTTCTCCGCCCGCCACTTGGCGATGCGTTCCTTTTCGCTTTCCATGCCGGATGGTGTTCGAGGTTGGGTGCGAAGCTAATGGTAGTGGATCACGGCCGCTGAGAGCGGCCTTGCACTTTCCGCTGGCGGGCCTCCAACCACGACGACGCTAGATCGTCCACATCGGCCTGCATGGCTGCCCGCTCCCCGGGCAACCATGCCCTCAGCGTCCCACTTGCCACGCCCGCGTCTCGCTTCGCCAAACGCCGCCTTGCTTCCAACCACTGGGCCTTCGTTTCCCCCTCACGTGTGGCTTGACGCTGGGTTCGCATGCGAACCGCGTTGGGCTTGTCGCTGTAAGCCGGGACATGGTCTTTGCCCTGGCTGGGCCAGGGTGTTTCGTGCGCGCCCTGTCGCCGCCATCGGATCTGGCTCAGGCTTGGATATCGGGCCATCCACCGGTTCTCAAAGGTGCGGTCGGGAGGGGGAGCAGTCCCCAAAGGCAGGGGAATGACCAACGCGTGGAGGGCAATCAGTTGCCACACCGCTGATTGAAAAACTTCTTCCGTCACCAGGAAGGCCACCACCTCGGGGTGTTCCAGCCATTCGCCCCGGTGCACGTTGCGCAAGAGCGCGGCCAAGTCGTTCCGCGTGAGATCGGGACGCTGGGCCAGTGGCCACCCCAGCATCCAGCTGTCCGAATGCCGCTCGACGTGAACGACGAACCGGGGGTGTATCCAGCGCTCTTGGAGCTGGGCATGGACGGTGGCTGGCTTGGCAAAGCGCCCCACCTCGACCAGGTGGTTGTCGGAGCGCTGGAGGACAAGCAGCCGGTCGGCCAGCAGGGCATCCAGCATGGCTGGGGGCAACCGTTGGCTCAACTCGGGCCAGGCCAACAGGTCACGGCTGCCCCGCTCGGTGATGCAGCGCTTGCAAGCCATGCGCAGGTTCTCGGTGTCCCTTGGGCCGGCTAGGCTCAACGGAACGAGCGGTGAGAGCCCCCACGAATGGCGACGGTCCAAGTCCAGGGGGGCGGTGCAGAAAGCGCACACAGGGCTTTCGGAACGGCGGGCCACGTCCAGTGCCCAGCGTGGGGTGGCAGGCCCACGGGCGGCATGGAAGGCCAGCACGCGGCGGGCAAACGTGTCCAGGTCAGCGGTGGTCATGGGAGCACTCCTGAAACGAAAGCAGGTGGATCATTGATGGGCCAATGGCGGTGAATGACGGCCATGGCGCGCACCCTTGTTTGACTAAAACGAAATGGGGCGAGGGCTCCGCGCTTTCCTTCCAGGGGTTCTTTGGCTGCCCACTTGCGATTCGAAAAACACGGTGTCGGTGTATCCAAGGGCACAGCACACGTTTGACTAAAACCAACGTGGCTTGGGTGTCGTGGGGTGGTGCGGCGGGTGGGCGAGGGCAACCTGTCCTGGAGATTCGAGGCAATGCGAAACAGTGGGCTGAGAAACTCCGCACGGATTCCCGGGGTGGGGCATCGGTGGGCGTGAGGGGTGGAAGAGCGGGAGCGTTGCGTGGGCATGGCGTGGGCGGCGGTCCTGTGGGGCGAGGGGCGTAGACCACCAATAGCGCACCTGGGGCAACACGCAAGGGGCCGCCGAAAAGCAACTGCAAGAGCTCAGCGTGGGTGGAGGCAATGTCAGCAGTGGCAGAGAAGCAAGAGCCCGGACGGTTCCCCAGAGTCGTCATACACATGACGCACTTAAGTGGGAGTGCGCTTTTCGCCCAAGAATCGGCGTCACATCTGCCGAAATCCCAATCCAATCAAGGCCTGACCGTGTCTCCAGCGAATGGAGACAGTGTCGGTGCTTGTTAGCTCGTTTGGCCTTTGTTTTTCAGGCTCCTGCGGTGGGGCCTTGCCAACTCCGAGATTCGCGGTATCGGTGGAGTAATCCCGAAATGGAGTTACTCGACCAATGGCGTTCGTTCGTCACAACGTAAACCTTGACCGCGGGCAACTAAAACTTGCTCAGCGGCTTGCTCGTGAATCGGGCAGTGGGTTCAGCGCTTACATGCGAGAGGCGCTGGAGCGACACAACATCGCCACGTCAGTGGTGAGCGTGTTGGAGAACGCCAGCGCTCAGCTGGAGCGCCTCATCGACGATCTGCGGGAAGAGAACGCGCTGTTTCGCAGTGCGCTCCAAGAGGACCTGCGGCGGTTGCGAGACGAAACGAAGGCGGAGCAGGACAGCGCCATTCAGCGCTACGAAGAAGCGCTTCGCAAGGTCGTGACGGCGGCCCTCTCGCAACCCTCTCCCAAAGGTTCTGGTGCGGCCAAGGTGCCCGCAACCGGACCCATGACTGCTCCACGCACCTAACTTTCCCCCACAGCAGGAGATCCATCCCATGAACCGTTTTTCCGTTCCTCTCACTCTCTGCCTGGCGGCGTTCATGCCGCTTCAGGTTTCCGCCCAGGCTGCCCCTGATGCGGTCCATGCCGCGGAGGACGATGGCAAGCCCAAGGCCGACAAGAAGCGTCTGTTCAAAGCCGGTGGCATCGGTTGCGTGGCTGGCGGAGCCATCGCCTTGCTCACGGGCAAGAAAGACAAGGCCTTGGGCGCTTGCGCCGCAGGTGCTGCCGTGGGTGCTTCGGCGTCCTACGTGAAGCAGCAGCGGGAACACGCCGAGCAGGCCGCCGACGCCGCCCGTGCGGCTGGCATGGAGGCCGAAGTGGTCACCAAGACCGAAACCGTGGAGGGCAAGCAGGAAGCCGTCCTGGATTCGTTGCGCTTGAACTACAGCCCCGCCGACATGAAGCGGTTGGACGGCGACACACGTGCCTTCCTCGACAAGTTCGCGGGTCTTTTGAACAAGTCCAGCAACGGTTTGACGGTGGTGTTCCAGGGAGCTGACAAGGCCGCCTGCCAAGTGCCCATCGTGGAGCTGGCCAAGCGTGGCGCGCTGTCCAAGGTCACGGTGGACGACCGCTGCGGCAGCGGTGAGCCCGTGATCGTCGTTACCCCGGTGCCTGACGTCCGCTGACGCCAATCGCCCGGGTGTCTTGCGATGCCCGGGCTTCCTTTCCCCCCATTCCCAGGAGCCGACATGACCCCAGAAGAAAGAATCCAGCAACGCAAGCGCGAAGAATTGCTGAAGCGTGCCAACGCAACCCCAACCGCTTCGCCCACGCAAGAAGAGCGGCTGGTTTCCGACGGCATGAAAGAGAACCTGAAAGCCGCCAGTCACTGGGCCGGGGTGATCAGCAAGCGCACTGCCGAGTTGACCCAGAAGGGCGTTGTTGCCGCTGCAGAGAAGGCGAAGCAAGCCAAGGCGCAACTGGACGCAAAGCGCACCCGAGAAGCCCAGGAACATCGTGTTGTCGAAGAGAAGCCTCAAGACGCTCCGCTCACCGTGGAGCAGGAAATGTTGGTCAGGCAACTGACGTCCGATGCAGCTGCACCGGTTCTCGTAGGAGCGGGTGATAAGGGAATGTGCACCGTTTGGGAGCTGGTTGATGAATTTGGAGAGCCCGGCGCACAGGTTGCAGATGGATTGGGTGGCCCTTCGGTGGACGCCAAGGCGTTGAGCAATGAAGATACGGCAGCCTTGGTCAATCTGTCTCAGCAGGACGCAGTGGAAGTCCTGTCCGTTTCCGCGGTGCCTGAAGGGTCCAACCGGCTCCCGGAGGCCGCGTCACCAGAGCAGCCAGTAACTCCAATCCAACCCAGCCCCCGCTCTCGTTTGTCTTGGGTCTTGGCCGGTGTGTTGGCGGTGGCATTGGTCGCGGGCGCGATCTACTTCTTGCTTGGGAAGAACAACCAGGTGCCTCCAAGCACACCGGCTCCCGTGGCACCGGTTGCTACTCCGGCTGTTCCAGAGCGGTTGCCCGAGGTGGTGGAAGCCCCCGTGGTTGTGCCTGCTCCAGCAGTGCTTCCAGAGCAGGCCGAGCCAGAGCCTGCGATCGAGAAGCCAGAGCCGGTCGCCACTCCCCCGGTAACGACGACAGCGCCAATTGCGCCCCAGCCAATGCCTTCGCCGAAACGTGCGACTGCCCCGTTGCCGAGGAAGGCCCCCGCACCCGCCGCCGAACCGCGGAACGACTGGCAGCAAAAAGCCAACGCAGACCTGGACGCTTGGGCAAAGAAGTCGGGGATCGACTGATCCCCTTGCGCATCCGCGGATTCGATCTAGAAAGAAGTGACCTACTCACGAATAGAGGAGAGACATGTTCAAGTGGCTGTTCACGCAATACCGGGAACCCGGAAAACTTCACTTCGGCTCAAAGTGGCTGAACCTGCACGGGCGCTTGTTCCTCGGCAGCCCTGAATCGTTTGGCATGGGCCACCTGAGCGAAGGCGTCCGCCGCACTTTCTACTACTTGCGCGCCGATCGCAGGCCTCCGGTCAGAGACGACGCCGCGTATGAGGCATGGACCAAGGATCGGCTCTACGCAAGCAAGGTTGAGCAGGTCGCAGAGCGCTGGGTGGCCAAAGCGGGCTTCCTGGCGTGCGCGCCGCTTTGCTTGGTGCTTGCCGTCTTGGCGCATTGGCTTCGTTGATTTGACAGGGGAGGGAAACAGAGATGGCAGCAATCAGTTTATTCAACGTGCTGGACTGGACGAGCGGCTTGGGCCGCAAGTTCCGACGGAAGAGCGGCGAGCCTTCGAGCGTGAAGGAAGAAATCATCGTCAAGTCCAACGAGGAGTATGAAAACCTCGTGGGGCGCTTTGACGTGACCGATCGCGTTCGCAGCCGAGAGCTCGATGTGCCGGAGGCTGATCGGGATTTCGCGAAGGAATGCGGCGCAGTCTGGGACGACAACGCCCAGGTGTTCAAAGTGCCCGAAGGACGCAGCGAGGACGAGTTCCAGGAGTGGTGGCCGAAGGTTCCGGAGGATCTGCGCGACACCCAATCGCGGATCATCACGACGAAGCGTGGGCGGCGTGCCGAGGGCTTCTTGCAGGGCAACGACATGGGGCAGGGCGGCGACAGCCTGGCCACTCCCTTGATGTATCTCGCCTTCCCCGTGATCGGCGTTCTGGCAACCTTCCTGGTGAGCCTGATCGTATCTATGGGTTGGACCAAGCTAGAGGCCGCCTCGACGCTGGAAAGCTTCGTCCGGATTGGTGGGGCAAGCGTGATAGCTCTCATGCTGACCATTCCTTATTTCATTGCCCTCAAGCAAGGCGAGGGCATGAAGGAGGCGCTGAAGGCATTGGTGCTGTTGCAGTGGGTTCCGATGGCGCTTCAGTTCATGGTCGGCGACAGCAAGGGCGGCACCGAGGTGGCAATGCAAGCCGGCGGCATGGCTGTGTATGCCCAGATGGCCAAGACCTACCTGTGGTGGGCCTTTGGCTTGGTCGGCATCCTGTTTGTTGTTTGCTTTGTGGCGGCAGCCTCGCGCCCGCACCGGGGCGTCATTGGCGGGACGGCCGCGCGCTTCATTCAAGCGATGAAGTGGGTGGGCCTCATCTTTGCCGCCTTGGTTGTCGCCAAGGTCCTGCCGTTTGGCTTGGGCGAGGCGGCACCTTACGTGTTGGCCTGCATGTATGCGATGCAATACGCCGAAGGCAACTTTGTCCAAAACGCCGCCCGGCTCTACCTACAGAACAACGACAACAACCTGGCCACCCAGGGGGCGTTGATCAACTCACACGTCAAGGCGCGAGAGCAGCAAGCCGAGGCGGCCCTGCGAGACAAGACCCCGCTGATCACCATTGGGCGCGCCACGGGGCACCTGTCCGACAAGGGCTATGGCTACTCACCCGACTTGGGCACGGTCATGATGATGTCGTGGAGAGACCTGACCCAAGGGTTGATCATCTATGGCGCCATTGGCTCGGGCAAGTCTTACAGCCTCATGCGCCCAGTGGCCCGTCGTTACCGCCGAACGGCTGAGGCCATCGCTCGTAAGCGGGGCAAGAATGGCAAGGCCGGCGGTGCACTCGTCGCTGACGGCAAAGACGGGGCGATCATCTCGGACTTGGAAGGATTGTTCGATATCGTCGTCAAACCCGGGATGCGGGTGGCACCATACGAAGGGTTGGCGCCGGATCAGATCGTGCGGGCATTGCGCGGCGCATCCGGTGGGCGCGTGGACGAGAAATCCAAGCTTTGGACGGATGGTGGTGATGCATTCCTTTACCACACCGGCATCATCCTTCGTGCGCTCGTGGATCACGAGATGGCTTACAGGTCCTGGTGCTCGGCCAAGCTGGAAGGGTTGGAGCGTGCACAGATGAACGCGGAGCTTGAGCTGGTCAAACAGCGCAAGCTGGGCGAGGACGGGGCCGAGACTGAGGCATTGCTCGAGCGGATCGCCGAGCAGATCGCCATCCATCGAATCCCGGTGAGCGACGACAGGCAATGGCATTACACGCCATTCCACCACATCAAGTTGTTGTCCATTGTGGAACGCGTGATTCCCGCCAGCCCCGCGCCTCGTGCCAATGCAAAGCTGATGGAGGTGGTGAAATACTTGGGCCTGGAAGAGGCGGACACGAGCCATGACGAAGAGGGGCGGCTGGCCTATGCGGCCTACCTGCAGCAGCACCGCCTTCGTCAGGACAACGCTCCCGAAACCATCCATCCAGACCTCTTCCGTCCCATGTCTCAGCTGCAGAGCTCGCTGGAATGGGCGTTCCAGGAGATTCCCGCGATGCATCCGGAACAGAGGCAATCGTTCACGCTCAACTCGAGAGGGCTGCTGGAGAAGCTCTTGCGAGGCGAAAAGCTGCGTGACAGCAAGACGGACATGCCTTGGCATTCGATTGAGACGGGCGAGGTGGACGTGTCCGACGCGCTCTATGGAGCCATGGTAGGCCTCTTCTTGCCCCCGACCCAATTCGGTGAAGCGGGTGAAATGATGATGCGCCTGCTCAAACAGCGGGTCATGAATGGAATCAAAGCGCGTGGTGCATTCGGTGACAAGTGGCGTGAAGCACTGCCCGGCCAGACCGAGGTGATGCTAATGATGGACGAGGCCCACCTGCTGTTGACGGCCGATGACATCAACCTGTTCTCCGTTTCGCGCTCGCTGGGGTTGATGCCCGTGCTTGCAACGCAAGGCTTTGAGAGCTTGGTCAACGCCTTTGGGTCGGTCAACGAGGCGGAGCTGATGGCCAACACGATGCAATCGGTGATCGCGCTGAAGTGCTCGCACAACACCCACGAATACCTGGAAAAGCGGTTCGGGCAGGCCACGTTGACCACCTTCAAGCAGCGCACCCGGGGCATCGACTACCAAGGCGGCATGAACAATTGGCGCCACTCAGTGCTCAACGACCCGGACCATGCCTACGCGTCCGCCTACGACAAGATGCGCATGGAAGGGGCCGGGCGATTGACGGCCTCGCGCATCGACGCCGTGACGGGCCGCCGCTGGCGGATTGGATCGGAGGACACGCTGGGCCAAGACGAGATCGCGCGCGACATTGACATGCCCACCGGGGGCAAGCGCGAGGTGCAGCCGCTCTTCCTGCAGGAAGAATACTCCGCCCTTCTTGAGCCCCGTGGTCACGCCATCGTGGCGCTGAACCGTGCCGGCATCAAGCGAATCGACTTGGCGGAGCTGCTGCCCGATGCGGATTGATGCGGATAGGCAAGGGGGCTCGCCCCCCTTGCCAAAGCCACGGATTGATCAACGGTGAACCCATTCACCCCAGCGGAGGAAACAAACATGAGCGACACCCTTTCCCAACCCATCGAAGAAATGACCAAGCTGCGAGCACTCCAGGCGCAGCGCAACGAGCGGCTTCTGGGCGATCGCCCACCGCCCCAGAAGGACAGCGCGGCACGGGCGGACTTCGAGCAGAACGTGGTCCAAGACCAAGACGCCATCGAGCAACGCCGACAGCGCGTTCTGGATTGGGCAGAGAAGGCCTCGCCCGATCAGATCGCCGCGCTCCAGGCAAAGATCCAGGAGGCCGACAAAGCCGTTCGTGATGCAAAGCCGGACGACAAGCACGAACAGGTGGTTCATGCGACCGTTGCGCAGTGGCGGCAGCAACGCGGGGCCCAGCGGGAGGAGACCCCTCCCATGTTGACCCGTGAGCAGCGGATGGAGAACGGACCTGGGCGCCTGGGATACGCCGATTACGCCCGCAGTTCGTTGAAGGAGGCGGCTTTCATGAAGGACTACGCTGCCAATTACGATTGGGAGAAGCACCAGAAGCAGGCCCAACCGAACGTCTTCCGACAGTAATTTTTCATCGATGTTCAAATCTGCCCGGTTCTGCGCAGAATCGGGCATTTTTGCGTCTTGACGTCCAGTTTGATGGTGCTTTACTGGTTTTGTAAAGAGTAGGTAGACCTACTCATAAAGCCAAAAGGAGAGCCACCATGTCCACGTTGTTCAATGCCCTCAAAGACTTCGCTTTCGAAAACGCGGTTCCACTGCTGACCAGCTTGTTCCTGCTGACCGCGGCCTTCGCAGCGGCTGTTCTCGTCTACCCCCCGGCCGTTCCGGTTCTGCTCAAAGTGGTGGCCATGGCGGTGGCGGGCTTTGTGACCATCGGGGTGGTGGTCCAGAGTTCCTTCCGGTGAGCAGCCGGCGCTGGCTCAAGCTGCGTGCAAGGTGCAGGAAGCGTTGGCGCCGGTTTGACTGGGAGGGGTTTGATTTCTGGTTCTACCCCGCGCTGATGTTCTACATGTTGGGCTGGATCGTCTTTGGCCCACCCGACAGCGTTTAGCGATCGGGTCAGTAGTCCGGTAACGAAGCCGGGGCAGTCTGTAAAACTGCTGGTTCACTCCCCTGCAGGTTCAAGTCCTGCCTGACCCACCATTTCTGCGTGTTGGCTTGACGGCCAGCGATTCAACGCTACAACCATGGGGATGGACACCCAAGAATCCCTGTTGCTCCTCTTGCGTCCCCTGGGCCTCCAACGAGCGGAGGCCTTGGCGGGCGCGCTCGCGCGCGAAGCCGGCGCATCCAAAGGCCTTCACGATTCGCAAGTGTTGGCGCGTGCCCACGCCCTGAGCGTTGCCCCTGTTGAGGGTCGGTTGGGCGATCTGGTTTGGCAGGTGCGCCAGCGCGAGCACGATGGGGCACCGCAAGTGGACCTGCGCTGGGGCTTGCATCGCATGGGGTTCGACGCGCCCAAGCGGGCCTCCACCCGGGATCTGGTCCGTGCTTACGAGAGACGCTTGGCAGACCGTGACGAGCCGATGGTTTACAGCACCTTGGCAGAGAGGGTGGGTGGGTTGTCCATGGCTGAGCACACCTCGCTCTTCCAAGGCATGGCGATGGCGGTGGAGGAGGCGCGGGCTCGGCGGTCGGATGCAAACCGGTTGCGTGAGAACGCACCGTGGCAAGCCTGGCTCGTGGGGGCGTCCCGAGCGGGCCACGAAGCAGCACTGCTGGCCTGCATCGGCATGGGCGCGGACGCCCGGCTGCCCGATGCCAGCGGCAACACGCCACTGCATCATGCGGCCGGGTTTGGTCGCGCCTTGCTGGTCACCCCGCTGGTCCAAGCCGGCGCCGATGTGGCGGCCCTCAACGGCCACGGGTGGGCACCGCTCCACCTTGCCGCCCTTCACAAGCACGCCCGGGCCTGCCTCCACTTGATGGCCCACGGCGCCAATCCTGAGCAGCCAGGGTGGCGAGGGCGGACCCCAACGCGCATGCACCGACATGAGCAAACCCAAGCCCTTTGACGCGCTGGGTGACGTGCCCGGCAGCGTTGCGCCTTCCCAGCCGGTCCGATACTGGCGCCGCGCCGTTCTTGCCGGTGCATTCGTTTTTGGCTTGGCCTACGTGGGGAGCATGGGCGTTGCCTGGCTCTTGCCGAATCCCGATGGCTCGCTCATCCGCTTCGCCGATGCTTTGAAAGGTGGTCTGGTGACCGCTTTTCACTTCCTGACCGCTGGCATCTCGGCACGTGCTCCGGCACGGGAGTTCATCGAACTGGTGTCCTACCACCACCCAGTGGCGACGTGGTCCCGGATCGGGGTGTCGCTTCTGCTGGCGGCGGGCCTCGGTCTGCGGGTGTTCCTCAAGGCGACCGAGCCGGTGAGCAACACCTGGCACCTGTCCGGACCGCGGTTGCTGGAAGGAAAAGAGGCCGTGGACGAAGCCCGGCACCGCTCGATGACACCCAAGGAAGCCGAGGCGGATCCCTTCGCCCTGTCCCTCCACCCCGATCTGTTGCTGTCTAAAAAGCATTGGGCGCGCCACGTCCTGATCACCGGCTCGGTGGGTTCGGGCAAGAGCGTCATCCTCAAGCACATCCTGGAACAACTGACGCGAAAGAGGGGCGCAAAGCTATTCCTCTACGACATCAAAGGCGACTTCACGTCGATTCTCAAAAGGCCCATCATCGTGTCCCCTTTTGATGCGCGGTCCTACGTGTGGGACGTTGCCGCCGACGTGCGGACCCCGACCCAAGCGGCGGCGTTCGCCGCCTCTCTCATCCCAGAGGGCGACGGGAACGCCAAATTTTGGAGCATGGCCGCCCAGGACTTGTTGATTGGGTGCGTGCGCGAGCTCCAAAACACCCGGCCTGGCCAGTGGGGGTGGCCCGATCTGGCGGCCTTGGTGCGCCGCCCGGCCGCGGAGATGGCCGCAGGCATGCGCCCGCATTACCCCCGCGGCGCCGCACTGGTGCGTGACCCGGAGAGTCAAACCACGTCCAGCGTGCTGTCTTCCCTGGGGGGCTTCACCCGCCTCATCGACGACCTGGCCACCGCATGGCCCAAGGTTGGCAAGCGCCGTTTCTCGATGACCGAGTGGATACGGGACGGCTACAACGGGCGTAAGCAGGTCATCGTTCAATCCGGACCCGATCC
The DNA here is from genome assembly GCF_054473855.1 of Stenotrophomonas genospecies 3. Taxonomy (NCBI): domain Bacteria; kingdom Pseudomonadati; phylum Pseudomonadota; class Gammaproteobacteria; order Lysobacterales; family Lysobacteraceae; genus Stenotrophomonas; species Stenotrophomonas genospecies 3. Next base: position 89,561 of record NZ_JBTMUR010000005.1, on the reverse strand, counting down.
GACCCTGACGAAGGCCTACATCGCCGCCATGATCAACGTGGCCGTGCCGGATCTCATTGGGCCGGGCTTGCCGGACAACGAGGGCGGGCGTGGGCTCTACTTCGTGTTCGATGAGCTGACCAGCGCCGGGCGCTTGAACATCGATCCCTTGCTGGCGTTGGGGCGCAGCAAAGGCGTGGTGGCCATCATGGCGGTCCAGGATCACTCCCAGGTTGAACTGGTCTACGGGGACAAGACCGCGCAGGCCTTCTCATCGCTGGTGGGCACCCACGTGGTGTGCCAAGTGCAGATGGGGGCCACCCGCGACAAGCTCGCCAGCCAGCTCGGCAAGCGGAAAATCGCGTGGCGCGGGCACGAGGACAAAGCCCAGGTTCACGAGGAAAGCCGCGCCTTGGTTTCTAGCGGTGAGCTCACCGACCGGCTGGGCTTCCGAATGGGCAAGCGCTACGGTCCCGAGGGGTGGGGCATCGAGGCGATCGTGCAGATGGGCGGGGACGTGCTGTTGCTGACATGGCCAGGGAAAAACCATCCAATGGTTCGCGATGGGCAGGTGGCCGCTGCGTGGACGACCAAGCCAGCCGGCCCGGTGGCCGAGGGTGAAGGGCCATTGCCGGCAGCGTCCCCTGCAAGCGCTGGCGCGTCCGCCTTCCCAACCACCGCCGACGGCATCGATGCGGTGCAACGGGTGCTGACCATGACACCCGAGGAAATCGACGCGCTTTTCAAGCGGTGATCGGCCTTGCCAACTCTCCGTTTTCTGGGACCTTGGATCAATCAACGTTCCAGGAGGTCTCCGTGATCAATTGCACCCGCATCGATGCCCGCGGCCACAACAAGCGCAACGGCAACATGTTCGACTACATGCTGGCCACCGAGCGCCTGTCCATCGACAGCGCCGTGGCTTACTACGCCGGCAGCGGTCCTGATCCGCGGCAGACGCTCAATTGGGGCGGCAGCCTTGCCGCCGAACTCGGCCTGGAAGGGCAGCCGGTTACCCGCGAGGTGATGGAAAAGCTGGGGAAGGGCTTTTCACCCACCGGAAGGCCGTTGTGCAAAAACGCGGGCAAGGAGGCCCGATTGGTCATCAAGACGGATCGCTGGGGAAACGTGCGGTTGGACGACGACGGCAAGCCGATGGAGAAGTGGGAGGGCGGCCACCGGGTGGGGTTCGATCTGACCATTTCCGCCCCCGGGGACGTGAGCGTGGCGTTTGCCCTTGCGGATGAACGCGAGAAGCTGGCCATCTTGGAAGCGCACCGCCAGGCCTGCGCCGTGGCGATGCGCTACATCGAGAGCAAGGTAGAGACCCGGCGCGGAGAAGCAGGCGTAGACGTTATAGGCACGGCGGGATTGGTTTGGGCAGCCGCCGACCACGTCAGCAACCGGAACGTGGAATCCGATCTGCACACCCATCATCTTTCGTTTGGTGTTTCGAAGGGGGAGGACGGCCGTTGGGGCACGTTTGATGCCATCGAGATCTACCGCCACCGCCATGCGGCCGATCACCTCTACAAGGCCGAGCTCTACAGCGCGATGAAAGCGCTGGGCTACGGGATTCAGCGGGAGCGCGAGGTGGACGTGATGGGGCGCGAGACGGGCCAGATTCTCACCACGATTGCCGGCATCGACCGTGAGCTGGTGCTTCAGACGAAGACCCGCCGCCAGGAAATCTTGGACTACGTCAAAGAACACCCCGACGCCAGCCACGACGAGGCCTGCAAGGCCACTCGCAAAAAGAAGGAAGAACCGCCGTTCGAGCAGGTGGTCAAGGACTGGCAGCAAACCTTCGCCAACATTGCTAAGGAAAGGCCTGATCTGGTTCCGACCACCCAGTCGCTCAAGCAGACCCAAGGTCAGCACCTGGACCCGCATACCTTTGACGAGGTCTTGCAGCGCATGCACGAGAACGAGGCGATGTTCTGCGAGCATGACCTGGTCCGGGAACTGGGGATGGAATTCGCTGGTCAGAAGGACGCCAATCAAATCCTTCAAATGGTGAAGGAGTTCACCGAGCAGGACGACCTGGTGCGCGTGAAAGCCGAACACCTCCACGAAGACGATCGGGGCAATCGGTTGGCGCGCAAGCACAGGGAGGATCGCTTCTGCGCCACCTGGATGGTCGAATGGGAAGTCGAGATCATCCGTCGCTCGAAGGAGCGGGAGAACGAGACGGACCTGAAGCTGTTCCGCTCCACCGTAGACCGGGAGATCGCCGCGTATGAGAAGCAAAAGGGGTTCACCCTTACCGAAGAGCAGAAGGCTGCCATTGGTCATTTGACCCATGGAACCGCAGGTGTCGGCGTTATGTCGGGGTTGGCCGGGACCGGCAAGACCACCGTGGCTGAGGTCTACAAGCAGTGCTTCGAAGCCGAAGGGAAGCGGTTGATGGGGCTGGCAGTCGGTGGCAAGGCCGCCAAGAAGCTTGAAGAAGAGTCCGGCATGCCCTGCATGTCCGTGGCGAAGTTCTTTTCCCAGGTGCGTCAGGGCAAAGTGGCGCTGACGAAGAGAGATGTGGTGGTGCTCGATGAAGCCGGCATGGTGGCCACCGATGACACCCTGAAGCTGATGACCTACTGCCAGGGGGTGGGTGCCAAGCTTGTCATGCAGGGAGACAGTGACCAGCTTCAGCCCATCGCCGCGGGCAACGGCTTTGAGCTGGCGAAGATGGCCCTGGGCGACACGAAGCTGACCGAGATCCGCCGGCAGAAGAACGCCGGTGACCTGATCACTGCCAACAGCTTCTACGAGCGGGACCACCAGGGGAAGGTCAAGGACATGCGCCGCGGGCACCGCAGCCGCCAAGGCACCATCGACATGGGCACAGAAATTCTGGAGAACCTCAAGCAACGCAACTGCATCGACGACTTCGGAACGGAAAGACAGGCCATCAAGGCGTTGGTGGACGATTACTTGAAAGACAAAACGCCGATGGACGAGAAGCTGGTCTTGGCCCACACGCGCTCTGAAGTCAAAGCCCTCACCATGGGCATCCGGAAGGGGCTCCAGGAGCAAGGCGTGCTGGACAAAGAGGAGTTCACCTTCCGATCGATCGTGAAAGGGCAATGGGAGGACCTGACGCTCTCACGCCGCGACCGTGTGATGTTCACGGCGACCAACAACGATTTGGGCGTCATCAACGGCACCGAGGGCACGGTGGAGAGCATCCGGAAGGACAAATCCGGTGGCTACGACCTGGTGGTGCGCATCGACTCTTCGAACCCGAAAGAGGACGGGCGCATCCTGAAGCTCAACACCAGCGAGCACAACGCCTTGGCCCACCGGTATGCCATGACCGTCCACAAGGCGCAAGGACAGGGAAAATCCGAGGTTTACCACTTGGCCACGAACATGGGCATGCTCGACCAGCAGTCGGCCTTGGTGGCGTTCACCCGCCTCACCAAGGGCAGCTACCGCATGTATACGACCGACGAGATGATGGAGCGCATGGCCGAACGGCTGGGAACCGAACGGCACAAGGAAATGGCGCTGAGCGTGGGACTGTCCAGCAAGCAGGCGGACCCGGTGCGCAACCTGGTCCAAGAAGTGGAAGCGCTGCTGGCCGGGTTGAAATCCGAAACCGAGGTGCCAATCTCGAACGCGGAACGGCGCGAGATGAGGCTTACCCGGTGACGCATCGGGCCAGCGCCAACACGCTGATCACCACCACTACCCATGGCCACCACCCCACGCGTTCGGGGGGGGCTTTCACCGGTGTTCCCAGCTGCCACCGCCGTTGGTGGGCCAACCCGCGCACGTGGGCCGTGGCCCGCCGGTGCGGGTTGACCACGATCCCCGGTGGCTTGGCGTAGATGCGCCATCCCTCCCGGGAGGCCTTCACCCGCCACGCCTGCTCATACGCCTCGGTTTCCGCCCGGGTGGCTGTCACCACCTCCAGCGCATGGAACCGGAAGGGACGGTGCCAGCCGCCTTTGGGGGAGCGGTGCTGCTTCTCCCGCTGCTGCGGGTTCAAGCTTTGACCAACGTAGCATCCCCCGTCGTCGAACAACAGGGCGTAAAGGGTGCGGGGCAGGGCGTGATACTTCTCGCTGCGTCCCAGGTTGTGGCGATGGGTCATGCTCTCTCCGTGAGTAAAACGACCCACTCACGAATAGATCAGAATTTGAAGTTGGCAAGCCCGCTGCGAAGGACGTGAGGGGCCACACGTCGCTTGCGTGTAATCTCTTCGCAGTTCATGGCGAGCATGGGGCGTGCGAGTGACCTTTAAGTTCCCGGTTGGACCTTCCAAGGGGCGTTGCAACATATGCGGGCAGGATACCGACCTGACCGAAAACCACGTGCCGCCCAAGGCGTGGGCTCAAGGCATCGCTCTGAGGGTGTCCAGCGTCGCCGACGCAATCAGTGGAGAGAAGAAGCCGCGGTCCCACAAGATGCCCAATGGTGTTTGCTTTAGGAGCATCTGCAGGACCTGCAACGGCTCGGTGCTTTCTCGATACGACAAGGCGCTTGTATCGATGAGCCGGGAGGTAACGGAGATCTTGCGCGATCGAAGCAAGGTCACCTACTACCAGAGCATCCGCATCCAGCCGCAGCTTGTGGCAAGGGGAGTTCTGGGCCACATGTCATCGGTGGGCTTGAATCGCTACGAAGAACGCCACAGCCAGCACCTGTTCGATGACCGGTCAGATCTTCTACGCCAGGTTCGGCTTCACTACTGGGTGTATCCCTACAGCGGGAGAACGGTTCTTCGCGACTTCGGGCTTTGTGTATTGGGAGGGAAGGGCAGTTCGGCGGTGTATGTCCTGAAGGCCTATCCGCTTGCCTTTGCAATGGTCTGGAACAGGGAGTTCCAGTTCGAGGACTGGCAGCCACGGAGCTTCGATCCGTTCGCTGGGTTCGAACCAGACCAAGAGGCGAGCCTTCCGCTGGAGTTCGTGGGCCTGCCAGGACAGGTTTGGCCAGAGCACGTCCAGGGAAGCACTATCGCGCTTTTACACTCCGATGGAGCCTTCGTGGCGAAGGAGAAAAGACGGGGCTAGGTTCAGGCGATTTCGACTCTTCCGGAGCAGAGGCGCTGCGGATAGCAGCAGCGCTCCAAAGAAAAGCCCGGGCTCGACCCGGGCTTTTCATATCGGCCAACGGGGAGCATGGCTCACCGCGCGTTGACTTCAGTGTGAGGTGAGGATCGCTCTTGCGCAGATCTCGGTGGTCGCGTCATACATCGCCTTCAGGACCCTGCTGAGGACCTTTAAGCATTTTGAGGTGCTTTTCTTGGTATTGTTTTTGCTATTGCTATTGATAGTGGTGCTGCGATTCTCTGTATAGATTTTCTTCACGTTCTTTTCCTTTTCTGTGTTGTGGTTGCATTTGGTGTCGTAAATACTCTTGGTGTTTGAAATCCAGTCGATAGCTATGGCCAGGACTGTCGCAGTTGTCAGCAGGGTTGCGACCACCCAGATAAGGGGCTGTTCGGCAGCCCATCCTCCGAATGAGGGAGCGGATTGTAGTGATGTCTTCTCCTGATTTCCACTGCAATAACTCTTAATAGTTAAACAACTTCGCTCTTGCTGCGAACAAGGGCCCGAGGGGCCCTTGCCGAGATACGATCACCTCCTTCTCGCTACTGACATTCGTTACCAACCGATGGCCCAGGCTGCGCCCACGGCGGTGTCCTGCCCACTGCGGGAAACCCCAATCGAGAAAGCCGATGGGGATCCGCGTGGGGTGGTCACGTCACGGGTGTAGCCGATGGAAATGGCGGCTTGACCGCTGCAGCCACCGACACCTACGGCCAAGCGGTTGCGGTTCTCACCGTGGATCGCCGACGTCGATGTGGCCATTTGGGCGTTTGCTTGGGCCATGGCGCACACACCGCTCACCCGTTTGTCGAGCTGGCGGAAACGGCGGTCCGTCAGGTTCCAGCGGTCGTCTTGCTGGCGTTGGTATTCCCACAGCTGGCCACCGTTGATCGCGTCGGTAGACCCGGGAGCGATCGCTCCTGCAGCCACCCCGGTTACCCGCTGGTTGCCGGCGTTGATCCCGGATCGGGTGACCGATGGACCGCCCTGGACAGTGAAGCCGTCGCTGTTGTGGATGGTTCTGGCGACCTGGATCGAGCCCTGCTCGGACAGCTCAACGGTGTCTTTCAGTCCAACGGTTTGCGTGCCGTTCCCGTTGTCTGTGACTTCAATGTTGGCCCCGGCCACCGCGGTGCTGCTTCCGCCATCCTTGCCGTCTTTACCGTCCTGGCCTGCGGGACCTTGCGGACCGGTCGGACCTTGCGGGCCCTGCGGGCCGGTGGCGCCACCACCGCCGCCAGGGTTCTGCTCCAGTTGGTGGACGCGCCCGTCGAGATCATAGATAGCGCCGGCCACGGTGGTGTAGTTGTTCCCGCTGCTCAGCTGGTAGTTCGGCGCCACGATCACACCGTTCACTACGGTAGCGCCAGCTCCCAAGGTTTCCACGGCGGTGCGCAGTTGGCTGACGGCCACGGCGTCGTTGTCCGCTCTGCCCAAGGCAACCTGGGTCAAACGACGGTTGCCGAACGCTGCGGTCTCTTCTTCATCGCACGTAGTGTTGGCGCCCACGGCCACGCATCCCCTTGCGTTGGCCACGGCCCGTGGCCCCAATACCACGCTTTCCGTGGCGTTGGCCGTGGCCAACGCGCCGAGGGCAGCAGAGTAGGGCGCAAACGCCTGGGCCCACGGGCCCACGGCGGTGCCGGCCTCGCCGGCAGCGCCAGCGCCGTAACCGTAGGAGCCCGCGAAGTCGGCAGTGGCGTTGGCACCGGGCCCCACGGCGGATGCGCCTTCGCCCTCGGTCTGGGATGCGGCGCCCAGCGCCAGGTTGTTAACGCCTTGCGCAGTCGCCCCGCTGCCGAAAGCCGCTCCACCGTTTTCATCGGCTCTTGCGGTTGGGCCTACAGCGGTCCCACTAGCTCCAGGCGAACGGGCATTAGAGCCGATGGCCACACTGGAGATTCCGCTGGCTAGGCTGTGCCCGCCGATGGCCACCGCAAAGTCGCCGGTGGCTTGCGCTTGGGGGCCGACAGCGACGGCGTAAACCGCGAACGCCTTTGCGCGCGAGCCAATGGCGAGCGCATTTGAGCCCTGCGCTTCGCTCAAGAAACCCAGAGCGGTGGTGTGGCATCCGCGTGCGGTGGCGCGATTGCCCAACGCGGTGGCTCCCACGCACTCTCCCGGAACGCCATTTTCATCCACCATTGTCCCGCCATCGGCGAGGGCGTCTGCCCCGATGGTCGTGGCCCCTATGGTCAACGATTGAGCGCGGTCGCCCACTGCGGTGGTATCGGGTTTGTTGGCAACGGCGCCGTTGCCCATTTGAACCTGGGCCTGCGCCGTGCCTGCAAAGAGGCCCGCCAGCAAAGCGCAGTGGATGAGGGAGCGTTTCATGGGATGGCCTCCTGGGATATGAAATGAGTGATCGTGTGCACTCACGAATAGATCAGATCCTGGAATGCGCAAGCCCCCCCAACGAAACTTCCCGGCACAACGGTAGGAGGAGCCGTTGCGCCGGGAAGCGGTGGGGCCGACTTTTCCCCACCCCTGTTCTTCTACGTCAGGGAAAAGATTCCGCAAGCCCCCCTTGCGCGTTTTCGATTCTCCGCTTGCATGGGTGCATCGCTCATGTGAGTAAGGAGGCCTACTCATGTTTCAATGCTTGTTGCTAGCGCTCGCATTGGCCAGCGCCCCCATCCTGGTCCACGCTCACGTGCCAGCCACCGATTCCGTTGAGGTCCACGGGAAGAAGCCAGGGTTCTTCAAACGCCTGTTCCATCGTCACAAGGACGCCCCGCAGTGGGACGGTGTCCACCCTGAGCTTCGCTCAACGCTGGAGCGGATCGCCTTGCAGATGAAGGGCGAGGGCTACGACCTGCGGCTGATGGAGGGCTACCGGTCTAAACAGCGCCAGGCCGCGCTGCTCGCCAGCCAAAAGGGCGTGACCCAGGTGGGGCCAGGCAGCAGTTGCCACAACCACGGTTGGGCCGCAGACATGGTCATCTACAAGCGCGGGCGCCCTTCTTGGGACCTGAAGGACGAGCAGGTGCGGCAGGGCTACCAACGATTCGGTGAGCTGGCCCAGCAGGCGGGATTGAGGTGGGGTGGGGCTTGGAAGAGCTTCAAGGACATGCCCCACGTCGAGATGCGCAGCGAGTGCCTGGCAGCCATTCGTGGCGGATCTGCCCCCCGCCGATCAATGCAAACAGTGATTGCCAAGGCGGAGTCGGTCTCTGACGCACCGAAGGCACCTCGGTGGGCCTGGAGCGGCGATTCCGAGCTGGCGCCGGACTGGACGTGCGAGTCCGTGCTTTGCAGTGTGTCGTGGGCGACGGTGAGCCGGCCATGGAGCTATGGCGCAAGGTTGGCGCTGAAAGGGCTCCAGGCAAAACCGTTTGCTGCGGCGTCCTGTCCCATGACCCCAATCGCCCTGAGACGCACATGAGAAAGCGGTCCACCGGATTGCTTCCCTTTTCGGCGGAGAGTGAGGGCGAGCGGGTCATCTGCCCTGATCGCGCCGGTTTGGAGGGGATCGAGAATGGCGCTTCCAAGGGCGGCAAAAATGGCTGGATCCGTTGCACCGCAAGGGGTATGCTCGTCGCGGGCACATTCCAGGGCACCTCCCAGATTGGTGAAACCCAAGCCGCCCAAGGGGTGAGGGCACTTCTCAAGGAAGTCCCACTCTCTCCGCCAGTTGTTTCAAAGAGCCCCTGGAAACAGGGGCTTTTTTGTATTTCCCGCCTTGCTGCCCGTCAGTTCATCAATTCAGCTACTTGGTTCCAGGGAGGGGCGGCAGTCGCGCAGAGCACGCATGCTGCCAAGCGCGCTGGCTGACAGGCGACAGAGAAAGTGCGCAGAACGTGAGATTAGGGCCACGATCCCGCGTGGGTTCCATCGAGCGTATCACGGGCTGCTGGCTCCCTGACAACACGCTGACGGTTGGAAATGGAACACTCTACTCAATAGCAATCGTAATCACGTCGTACACTCATGCTCAGTTTGCAGCAGGCTGCGCAGAATTCCTACCGCATTCATTGGAGGAGGCTAGGTGAAAACAGGCGCTATTTACGTGAGTGTGTTCGGGCTCCTCTTGGGGAGTGTTGTGTCCACCACTGCACTTGCTCAGAAGGATGTTTCTGAAAGTGAGAAACTGAAGGGGCTGGATGAGGAGACTGCGGTTGCAGTCAGCTCCCTCCTTTCCAGAGTCAAGTCTCTATCGGTTGATGAGGCAATCAGACGGATTCAGCTGGAGGCGGCAGTGGCGCCCAGCATCCAGGACATTCGTCGAGAGTATGCCGGGCGCTTGACGGAAATCAGCATTGAGCAGTCGCCTGACTTTCATGTTTCAGTGAAGCTCAAGGGAGATGGTGCTGTTGCAGGGCGGCAATGGACGACGGCGGCTGGTAAAGCGCGTGTCGAGTTCTCCTCTGGGCACCTCTTCACGGAGGATGAGTTCACCAAGCAACTGAAGGAAATTCGGCTGGCAGCACAGTCAGCTATCCCGGGTTTCGTTGGATTGACCGGATATGCGGGAGATAACGAGGCTGAGGTCAGAATACGTGGGGATGAACAGGACGCCCAGAAATATATGGGAATCCTGTCCAAGCTCGAACGTGCCTATCGCGTAAAGCTCCGTTTCAAGACATCGGACGTTCCTGAAAGCAATTCAATATATGCAATCGGCGGAGCCGTGCTGCAGTCAAACAATTCATACTGCACCACCGGATTTACGGTGAAGCACACGGCTACAGGTCTAAAGGGAATCATAACGGCGGCGCATTGCCCCGACGACGTCATCTATGGCAACTATGGGAGTAGCCAGAACGGGACCTTGGTTACGTTCCCCTTGATGTTCCAGGATCAAAGGAACGATGCGCAAACCGATGTGCAGTGGCATCGAATTCCATCTCCGCACATTCCTTTGCTGGAGACGTACGCGTCGTCAACCGTGTCCACGCGATTTATTGCGAACGTTTACAATGTGCCAGCGAAAGACGGTACCATCTGCTTCCGCGGTTCGCGTAGCGGATACAGCTGTGGAATAGTCACGTCGGTTAAGCATAGTCCTGGAAACATTTGTGGGCCCACCGAGTCTATGCAGTGCGATGAGGTCTGGTTCAAGGTAGAGGGAAGCTCGCTCGCGTGCGGTGGTGGCGACAGCGGTGCTGCAATGTTCTTCCAGGACACCGGTTATGGCATTGTCAAATCTGCGCGCTCGGACACGCCGCTACCGGGCGAGTGCAAGTCGCTCACCGGAATGCCGTTCAGTCGCGTCAGGGCTTGGGGGTTCCAGCCCAACTAGAGACTGACCTCAACAAGCTTCTCTGAGTGGTTGAGCCGTGTATTGAGTTCCATACGGTATGTGCAGCTGGCGACGTTGCTGGTATCAGCGACGTCGGCTACATGGCCAGCGTTCTCTCCGCCAGAATCATGAAATGGCCCCTGGGAACAGGGGCCTTTTTTCTGCCTCCGCAGCTGCTGTGCAGCCATCGAACCATCAGGCCAGCTTGCACGGCTTGGTACGGGCGCATATGGGTTCAGCTGAACGCGCTTACCCGCGACGCCCACCCTTCGGCTTGTTGTGGCACAACGGGTAACTGGAGCACGACCGGAAAGCCCCATGCGGCCCATTGCGGTCCACAAACACGCCCACCTTGCACACTGGGCAGCGTTCTTCATTGATGGCCGCGCCAGACAGGCTTGTTATTTCCACTGCCCCGTCCTTCACCAGCTCATCCAGGAACGGCGAGCGCTTCCCCTGCAGGGTGAACATGGCCACCGACCGTCGCGCCCGCGTCAGCGCGACATAGAACAACCGCCGTTCTTCGCTCAGTGGGTAGGTATCCCCATCCGGCATTGCCAGGGAAAGCACCGGGTCATCCGCGCGCAGGCTCGGGAAGCTGCGGTTGATCATGCCCGGCAGGATCACGTAGTCCGCTTCGCGCCCCTTCGATCGATGTGCGGTCAGGAATTCGACCTCCATCGTGCTGCCGAAGGCTGTCTTCCAATCCGAAGGCATCGCGCTGCGATCGGCGCGGTAGCGCCCCAGGATGAAGACCGTCACGCGTCCGTTGCGCCCTTGCGGCACCGCCCCGGACAACAACTGCTGATGCAGCTTGGCGAGGTACTGGCGAACGCCATCCTGCACCTCCTCACGCCGATTCATCTGGAACGCCTGCAGCACCGGGCCGATGGCCGTTGCAGCTGAGCGAACTGCTTTGGCGATCTGCGCGGGGTTGCGGCTGATGAAGCGGCTGGACACATCGCAGAGCGCCTGTGGGCAGCGGAACGTCTGTTCCAGTTTCAGCACCTGGCCATGGTCCATCCACTCGCGGAATCCGGTCATCACCGAAACGTCGGCCCCGGCGAAGCGGTTGATCGATTGCCAGTCATCGCCCACCGCAAACAGATGGCGACCCGGTTGGCTGACCAGCGCACGGCAGAGGCGTGCGCGGGCGCGCGAAGCGTCCTGGAATTCATCGGCCATCACCAGCTCGTAAGGCGATTCGTAGCGGCCCTGTTCCAGCAGCCCGGCCGCCATGTTGAGCATGTCCTCGAAGTCGATGCCGCGCTCGTCAGCCAGCGCGTTGTCCCAGGCCTGGAAAACCGGCCCTGCGATTTCCAGGAAGCGACGGTGTCGCTCCTTGAACTGATCCTCGGGCATCTGCCGCAGGCGTGCGGCCATATCGTCCAGCGTCAGGCAGTTGCTCTTGGCGTGAGCAATGAAGGTGCGCATCAAGCCGATCAGGTCCGCATCGGGCATCGGTTTGGCGCCCTGATCGGGCAGCTCGCGGTCCGGGTTCGGGTCGAGCTCGATGTCACACTCGCCAAGCTTCTCTGCGAGATCCCGCAGGGCATGCCCGTTGCGCAGGCCAAAGGATGTCGTCTCGACAAGGGCCGTGCCGCGTGCCACATGCTGCTGGCGCTTCCAGTGCATCCGTTCGCTGTAGTTGGCAATGTGCTTCGGCGGCTGACCATCAGCATCCAGCGCAAAGTGCTCGTGATACAGCCCGGCGTCCGGATAGTAGAAGTCCGGGCGATACTGGCGATGGGTGTCTGTCGCGGTATCAAATTCGTAGCGTCGCTCGTAGTCGTACGTCACGCCGTTGTAGAAGAGCCAGTCGGCGATCACGCACTCTTCCAGGCTCTTCACCCGTTCCCCCTGCAGGGTACGGATGTAGGGCGTGCCATCGCGGTCGTAGCCGTCGGCCTCCATTTCCGCGCCGAATGGCGGCAGGTCACGCCCGAACACCAGGCGGAACATATCCCACTGGGTGCGGAAGTGGGTCGAGCGGTCCTTCAGGTCGTCCACCAGTTCGGCCAGCTTGTTGAAGCCCAGCGTGGCGTCAGTGGTCCATTCGGGGATGTCGGGCTTGCGTCCGGTGGCCTTGGCGACGATGGCCAGGCCGAGGGCGTGGAAGGTCCGGGCTTCAACCACGGTGTCGCCCATGCCGAGCCGGTCGAAGCATCGCTCCGCGCGCTCTTCAAGCTCCCTGGCGGCGTCCTTGTTGAAGGCGAGCATCACGATCCGTTCGGGTTCGACAAAGCCGCGATCGATGGCATAAGCGGCCTTGGCGACCATGGTGGAGGTCTTGCCAGAGCCGGCTGCGGCCACGACCTGCACGCGATTGTCGAAGCATATGACCGCGCGGGCCTGCTCGTCGGTCAGCGGCTTGCTCTCGACCCGGTCCAGGAAGTCCTTGGCCAGTACCCGTTCGCGCGCTGTCATGGTTGCGTTGGCGTCGGCCCACGCCGCGGGCCAGTCCAGCTGCCAGTCGTGCAGGGCGTCCAGTGCTGCACGGTGGCTGGGCGAATGCAGGTCCTCGTGCACATCCTCATCCAGGAACAATTGTTCCAGCTCGCGCGGCGGGAGCGGCAGGGCGGGGCGACCGGCCAGCAGTGCCTGCTGTTGTTCGTGCGTGATCCAGCGGCGGCCGGTGCTGCCCCGGTCGATGAGGGCATCTGCTTCGGCCAGCCACGACTGGATCTGCTCCAGAATCGTGTCGAACAGTGCCTTGCGCCCGCGCGTGGTACCCGTAAAGCGCAGCTGCTGCAGCGCTGCCGCAAGCCGGGAAGCCTGGCTGTTGGACAGTCCATCCACGGTCAGGACGCCGTCGCCCTGGGTCTGCAGGACGACCTTGGCCCAGAAGAGTCCAGGGATGACCTGCACGCGCTCGTCGTCAGCCACGTGTTGCCGGTACTGGCGACCTTCAATCAAAAGCTCAACATGTTCGCCGTCAAGTCGCAGCCACCAGTTCGGCGAGCGGGTCACACGTAGGCCCCAGCCCGAGGGGCGCCATTCCATAGACATCCAGATACTGCCTTGCGTACGTCAACTGGGCTTGCAGAGCCCTTACCCCTCCATGATAAGGGGCCTTGACCACGCGCGTGGCCTTTCGCTTCATGGTCGGCCGTGCGACCGGTTTCATTGACGTGGGCGAAGGCCGTTGCCAGCATGAAGCCTGTGGATGTGGACGCCGATCATGGAAATCGACTGGAACAGTGTGGGTACCTTGAAGCACACCGTCGGCGGCTACGATATCCGCACGGATGCACTGAAGATTCTGGTGGCCGCTGCAATGCAGGGGCACGAAGGTGATGCCTCGCAGATGCGCATCGAAATGGAGGACGGCGTCGTGTTTCTGCCAGACGAGATCAGGCGCCTGGCACTGGCGCGGAGTCGCATCCGCTAGCCTCGCCGATCGGCACTGGACCTGGTTGCCCTGCGGCAGCTCCAGGTGCCAGCACCTGCCGGCACGGAATCACTCGTAGACGCGGTCCTGCCTTGTTGGAGGCACCTCAACCAGGTCTCCCCGCCGGATCAGCTCATCCAGATCCACTGCCGATGCCGCCAATGCCTCCTGCGCATCGAAATCCCATTTGTTCCTGTACTCACGCGCCAGGAGATCGCAGACAGCCTTGGCGCGTTGGTAGGCATCGCTCTTCGCGTCATCCTGCATCAGCTCATCGCGATGGATCTGGCAGAGCATCAGCTGATGTGCGTCTTCGCCGCGCTCGCGCTCCCAGGCAATGTCGGGCAGGCCGGAAAGAGCGGTCGCAAGTGCGAGTGCAGTCATTGACATGGCGGTGTCCACAGTCGGCGGAAACCTGAGCGTATGCGAGCAGCAGTGGCAAACGGCCACTGCCGCACGCATGGTTTCACGGCGTGTTCACCATTCGTTGCCGGATGGAATCCGCTGGGGAGGCTTCCTCAGGCATTCACATCCACCACTATCCGCCCACGCACCTTGCCCGGAATGATCTGCTCGTAAACCTCAAGCACGTCGGCAAGCCCAATCAGCTGCACCGTGCTTTCAAGCTTCTGCGGATCCAGGTCGGTGGCAAGCCGGTCCCACGCGCGCTGGCGGACGTCCTGCGGCGCGTTCACCGAATCCACGCCCGCAAGGGTCACGTTGCGCAGGATGAAAGGCAGCACCGAGCCGTGCAGCGCGTCGCTCTGCGCCAGGCCGCACGCGGCCACGGCACCGCGGTACTTGGTCTCGGCGATGGCGTTGACGAGGGTAGGGCCGCCGGCCACATCCACCACGCCGGCCCAGCGTTCGGCGCTCACCAGCCGGTCGCGTGGTTCCGAAAGCTGCGCGCGGTCGATGATTTCGCTCGCACCCAGGTTGTGCAGATACTCAGCATGCTCCGGGCGCCCGGTGGCGGCCACCACGCGATAGCCCAGCTTTGAAAGGATCGCCACCGCAATCGAGCCGACACCGCCGTTGGCGCCGGTCACCAGCACATCGCCCTTGTCGGGCGTCACGCCGGCATGTTCCAGGGCCAGCACGCACAGCATGGCGGTATAGCCCGCGGTGCCGATGGCCATTGCGTCGCGGGTGCTCAGGTTGTCGGGAATCCGGTTGAGCCATTCGCCGCGCACGCGGGCGCGCTGTGCCAGGCCGCCGTGGTGACTCATGCTCAGGCCCCAGCCATTGAGCACAACGCGGTCGCCTGGCTTGAAGTCGGCCCTGCTGGATTCCAGCACCACGCCTGCCAGAACGATGCCGGGAATGAGCGGGAAAGTCCGGATGACCGGGCTCTTGCCGGTGAGGGCAAGCGCATCCTTGTAGTTGAGCGTGGAGTACTCGACCTGCACCAGGACGTCGCCGTCCATCAGATCGGCCTCATCAAAATCGACCAGATCGGTCGAAACCTGGTTGTTCGTCTTGCGGGCGAGCAGTGCTTTGAACGTCATGGAGGGGCTCACATTCAAGGAATGGGGCCATGCTAGGCTCGCACTGCTATTGCAACAAGAACGATGATTTTCCGTAGGTACTATGGTTTTCCGGAGTATGCATGCGTAGCAAGCGTTGGGATGGCAAGAGCGGTTGCGCCGTGGAGGTCACGCTGTCGGTCATGGGGGGCGTGTGGAAGCCTGTCATCCTCTTTCACCTGATGACCGGCAAGCGTCGCTTCATGGAGCTGACGCGGCGGGTGCCCAATGCCACCCAGTCCATGCTGACCAGCCAGCTGCGGGAGCTGGAAGCTGATGGGGTGGTGATCCGCCATGTCTATGCAGAGGTGCCACCGAAGGTCGAGTACGAGCTGTCCGAATTCGGGCGCACGCTGGTGCCGGTGCTGCTGGCCATGCGCGAGTGGGGCGAAACCTATCGTGGCCATAGAAGCACGGACAGCGACAGCTGAGGTCTGAAGCGTAGCGCCGAGTGTGGTCGACATGGCCCGCGCACCCCGCAGCGTTTCGGAGGCCATAGCAATCGCGGTAGTGGTATTGCTGCAGGCAGCGCATGTGGAGCGCTGCCTCGCTTCGTGAAGGGCGGCGATGCGGTTCCTGTTCCGTTGACACCCGGTTCCCTATAGTGGCGCTGGAACCCTGCAATGGAATGCCCATGCACGTGATGTCCCCCCGCCGTTGTCTGCCGCTGGCACTTGCCATCGCAGTGAGTGCCAGCGCGTGTGCACGGCCGCCGTCCACCGAGAATGAAAGGAATCCCGCCATGTCCGGCGCAACCCAGACCGGCCGCACGATCAACGGCCACACCTATACCGATGCGCCCGTGGACGTGAAGCTCGGGCCGAATACCTTCCGCATTCCGGCCAATTATCTGGACAGCCAGATCGCACCGTGGCCCGGAGAAGGTGTGACCCTGGTCATCGAATGGCCGGACATGAAGCCGACGCCGCCGGGCGCCCGGGCGAACCCACGTACGAATGATTTCCGGAAGGAGATTCCCATTCGGATCAACTACGTTGATCGGGTTCCCGTCGAAACACTGCTCTCAAGGCTGTCGTCAAATGAAGCCATCACGGAGGAGGGCTCTGTGGAAAGGGAGGATCCCAGGGACCGTCTCGATCAACGCGTTGCACAGCCGGAGACCTTGGGTCTGACGCCCTATGCAATCGATGAAGCGAAGATGGTGTTGTACGCGAAGAAGCATGAGGCGCGGTACGGGAAGCCGCCTGTCCGCAATCCGGCCTATGAGAGAGACTGGTACATCGCACGCCAGGGCGATGGCCGGATCAGCTCGTTCATCAAATGTGACGGCGAGGAATTCCGACGCGATGGCGTGCGGTTGGAGGGGGGCGAGGTGATCAGCGAGCCGGGAGAAGTGGCAGCGGGCTGCGTTCACTATTTCGTGGACATCGACAACAGGCTGTCCATCAGCCTGGACTACAAGAGAGCGTTTCTGAAGGACTGGAAGCGTATGGAAGAGGCCGTCAGGGATGTCATCGCGCGCACCCGGTCCAAGTGATCGGTGGTTCAGGGAAGAGAAGGGGTAAGGCATGAGTGGATTGACCGAACACGATCTCAGAATCCTTGGCAGCTATGCCAGAGATGGCAACCGCGAGCTTTACTGGAACTACCTGTCGCAGCTGCCGGGCGCCGATGGGTACGGGACACTGGCGCTGGGTGTTGTACGCAATGACAGCCTGCCGGGGCGCGTAGCGAACAGCTATGCACAGAGCTACGCGAAGACCCAGCAGGAAGAGGGATCCCGTTTCTCGAATGCACAATTGACCGAGCGGCAATGGGAGTCCTTCGGGCAGACCCTGCTCGAAAGAGATCTTGAACTGCGGCGGCAGTGGATGAACGAACGCCGCCCAGACCTGGCACTGAATCTTCCCGGCAAGGATGTGATGCTAGCCCACGACCGGGCATTTGAACGGCATGAGCTCGATCCCAACTGCTGGACGCCGCGCGTGCTGCTGCAGGCGGCGGAGCAGAAGAGCGGCCCCGAGAAGCTGGAACAGATCTGGACCAACATGCTCAACAACGACTACGCCGGAGGCCCCCGCGTAGGCAACACCAGCGTCGATGCCATCAGCCAGATGGGATGGACGAAGGGCGGCCAGTACCTGACCCGGTTGAGTGTGCTGGAAGCCACCCAGGCCCTGGAAGGGCGCTCGGCGGTCGATCCGAACATCATCGGTGGCAACAGCTATTACGCGATGTACTTCGAAGCGGACAGGAAATGGGCAAGCGTCAATGCGGGCGGCGGTCACATGTCGCTGCGCGAGATCACCGATCCCGCCCGTATCGCTGAACTCAACGACGTGCGCGAGGTTCGTCTGGAACGCCAGGAAAAACGTACCCAGTTCCACCCGGACGACCCGTATCGGACCATTACCCGCAGCCCGCTGACCGCAGCGGTGGACGACGTGCCGGACCCCTCACGGGCGCTGACCCGCCTGGCGGACATCGGCCCAGGCCATCGGGAGTACGCACTGATGCAGCAGGTGCGCGAAGGCGTTGCCGCGATCGATGCCAGCGCCGGGCGCACCCACGATGAGAACAGCGAGCGTCTTGTGGCGAGCGTGATGGCCTTGGCCCGCCGCAACCAGCTTGAACGCGCCGATCACGTGCTGCTGAGCGCCCAGACGGCCGACGCTCCCGCAGGGCGGAACGTGTTCGTGGTGCAGGGCGAGATGAACGATCCCGCCCACATGCGTGTTTCAATGCCAACAGATGTAGCAGTGCATACGCCGGTTGCGCAGTCGTTGCAGCAGATGGAAGCCGCCAGTCTGGAGCGGCAGCAGACCGTCGGGCAACACCAGCAGGATATCGAAGTGCAGGCGCGCGAAAATAACGCGATGCGGATGGGATGAAATCACTCCGCCCACGCGTATGGAACCTCTTCAGTAGCAAGGGGCAGCGCCTGGCAGCCAATGCCAGCCCCCGAAATGGGAGCCGGCACACATCACGGCAGTGCGTGACTTACGGGATGGTGCAGCCGCTGTTCCGCAGGCAGCGGGCAAAAGCCGGGTAGCACACCTTCTCGCCATTGCCCGCTGCGAGGCAGGCCTCGTACGCGGTGTAGCACGGGGTACAGCGGGACTGCGCGGAGGCACTGCCGATTCCCAGGGTCAGTGCAGCAGCCGCAATAGCAACAGACAGCTTGAATCCAATCTTCATGCTTCACTCCGTTGATAGCCCTCCTTGGGCACCTCGGAGGCTAACGTGGGAAGAGGGTGTATTCAACCCGCACCGCGCCCGGATGGGTATCCATCTTCAGCGCCCCGCCCTGGATTTACTTTGTTGGCGCGTCTGCAGTCTGAGCGGCCACCATGGCTTGTTGCATCTCTTTCAGCGACAGATAGCCATCACCATCGGTGTCCAGGCCCGCGAAGTACTTCGCGATCTCCGGCACCACGTTGGCTTCCTCCTTGCTGATCCTGCCGTCTTTGTTCCTGTCCATCGCGGAAAACGCGGCGTCGATGGAATCGGCCTGCTTGCTGAAACGTTCCTGCTGAAATTTCGCGTACTCGACCTTGTCAACGCGTCCGTCGTTGTTGGCATCCATGGCGGTGAATGTGGCGTCGATGTAGGCCTGCTTCGGGTCGGTCGGTGAGGCCTGGGCCAGCAACGGGGCAGTGCACAGGGCGATCAACAGAGTGATCCTGGTCATGGGTGATTCTCCTTGAGAATTGCAGATCAGCGGCAGGGATAGGTGTAGCCGTCGGCGCCGCGATAGGTGTCGTTGCGGCGGTCGTAGTTGCCGTAGCGGTTCATGCAGTAGTCGGCGCGCTCGCGGGTCTCACGCTCACGTTTGGCGGCAGCGGCAATCACGCCGGCCACCACCGCTGCACCTACCACGCCCACCACGACACCGGCGGTCTTGGCATCGTGCCGGCGCTCGCGTTCGCGCTCATGATTCCGCTCACGTTCGCGCCGTTCCCATGCATCGCGCTCCCGATCGCGGTAGTCCTGGTTCCACTGCGGGTTGTAGCGGTCGCCACGCTGCGCATGGGCGTCGCCGGCGTACGGCATCAACACCAGCTGCGCAGCGACCGCCAGAATCAGCGCGGTTCTTCCTGTCTTCAGAAACATCGTCCAGCTCCTGTGCGGACATCGTTGGTAGCCGTAGTACACCCTGCAGACATTGCGCGAACCTGCCGTCAGGGCGAGCAATGGCAGCGGCTATCGAACCAGCGCCTCCACAGGATCCAGCTGTGCGGCACGGCGTGCCGGCAGGAAGCCGAAACCAACGCCGATCAGGCTGGAACACACGAATGCAGCCAGAATCGAATTGACGGAGAACACCAGGCTGAAGCCCGCATCGGCCAGCTCCATCACCGCGCCCAGCGCCAGCGCCACGCCGATGCCGAGCACGCCACCGAGCAGGCAGACCAGCACCGATTCGATCAGGAACTGCTGCAGGATGTCGCTGCGTCGCGCGCCCACCGCCATGCGCACGCCGATCTCGCGGGTTCGCTCGGTCACCGAGACCAGCATGATGTTCATGACCCCGATTCCGCCCACCACCAGTGCGATGGCAGCGATGGAGCTGATCATCATGGTCAGGATGCCGGTGGTCTGTTCAATGGATCTACGGATCTGCGCGTTGTTGCTCATGTAGAAATCGGTGCTGCCGTGGCGGCGAGTCAGCAGTCGCGCGATGGCCTGCTCAGCCGCTTCCATGCTGATCGCATCCGAGACGCGCACGGTGATGCTGGAGACGTGGCTCTGCCCCAGTACGCGCGCCATTGCGGTGGTGTAGGGAAGCCATACCCGCAGCAACGATGCATCACCAGTGGTGCCGGCATCCTTCTTCACCACACCCACCACGCGCACCGGGACATTGCCCAGCAGCAGGGTCTGCCCGATCGGATTGTCGGTCGCGGCGAAGAAGCGTGCGCGGGTACTGGCGTCGATCACCACCACCTGCTGGTAGCCGACCACGCCGGGTGGACCGAAGAAGGCGCCCTCGCCGAGCTTCAGGCCATGCACGCGGAAGTACTGCTCGCTGACGCCCTGCACCTGCACACTGGCGGAGCGATTGCCGCGCAGGGCGGTGCCGCTGGTGGCAACACCCGGGGTGGCGCTGTCCACGAATGGCTGCCGGGCCAGGGCCACGCTGTCGCCGGGAGTGAGTGTTTCCACCCGCGCCGAGTGCAGGTCGCCAAAACCGGAACCGGGATAGATCTCGATGGTGTTGGTACCCAACGAGGAGATGTTGGACAGGATGGCCTGCCGTGCACCGGTGCCCAGTGCTACCACCGCCACGACCGAAGCAATGCCGATGATGATTCCGAGCATGGTCAGGAAGGTGCGCATGCGGTGGGCGTTCATCGCGCGCAGTGCCATGCGGAAGGCTTCAGCGAACCGGTCCCGCCAGACCTGCCAGCCGCTGCTACCCGTGGATTGGGGCGCGGCTGGCGTCGCCACGCCCGCTGCCAGAGCTGTACCGGTTGCACGATCATCCACGATCCGCCCATCGCGGATTTCGATGATGCGCTGCGCATGCTCGGCCACGGCCATGTCATGCGTGACCAGCACCACAGTATGGCCCTCGGCGTGCAGCTCGCCGAGGATCTTCATCACCTCTTTTCCGGAATGCGTATCCAGCGCACCCGTGGGTTCGTCGGCGAAGATCACCGCGCCACCATTCATCAGCGCACGCGCAATCGAAACGCGTTGCTGCTGGCCGCCCGAGAGCTCGCCAGGGAGATGCTGCATGCGCTCGCCCAGACCCAGCCGCGACAGCAGGGTGGCTGCCCGTGCATGGCGTGCTTCGGCAGGCATGCCGGCGTAGATCGCAGGCACCTCCACATTGCTCAGTGCAGTCAGATCGGTCAGCAGGTGGTAGCGCTGGAAGATGAAGCCGAAGTGCTCGCGGCGTAGTTCGGCCAGTTCATCAGGCGACATCTGCGCGGTCTCGCGCCCGGCGATCTGATAGACGCCAGCGGAAGGGCGATCCAGGCAACCCAGGATGTTCATCAGCGTGGACTTGCCCGAACCGGATTGGCCTACGATGGCCACCAGTTCACCTGCGTGAATATCCAGGTCGATGCCGTCGAGTACCACCAGTGTCTGCTCGCCCGCGGCAAATTCACGGCGTACGCCGCGAACGCGCAGCAGTGGCTCGGTCATGGTCGTACTCATTCGGGTTGCGCGGGTGCGCTGGTGGCTTCGACGTTGGCCTGCGCCAGCACGACCTGTTCGCCTTCCTTCAGCCCGTCGCGTACTTCCACCTGGATCTGGTCATCCAGCCCGGTGGTGATGCGCCGCGTGCTGGCGCGGCCGTCGGCACTACGGACCTGCACGCTGTAGCTGCCATCGGCGGTGCGCGCCCCCAATGCGGCCGAGGGAATGGTCAGTACGTCGTTGGCGCGGCCCAGCACGATGCGAACCTGCGCGGTCATGTAGCTGCGCAGGCGGCCATCGGCGTTGTCCACGTCGAACTGGCCGTTGTAGTACATGGCCGTGCGGCTGCCACCCGACACCGCCGGTGCGGCGAGGCTGGAACTGTCTTCGTTGGTGATCGATTCCGGTGCTGGCGCTATATCCCGAAGCCTGCTGCTGTAGCGGCGACCGGCATCACCAAGAATGGTGAAGAACGCCTCCTGCCCAACAGCGGTGTGTACGACGTCAGCCTCGGAGATCTCGGCGTATACCGTCATCACGTCCTGATTGCCCAGCATCACGATGGTCGGTGCGCTCTGCACCGCATTCACGGTCTGCCCCTGGCGCGCGACCACGGCCAGTACGGTGCCGTCGGTGGGGGCGGTGATGCGGGTGTACTCGAGATTGGTCTGCGCGACATCGACGTCGGTCTGTCGGCGCGCAACTTCACCGTCCAACGCGGCGATCTGTTCACGGGTGGCGTCGACCTTGGCCTGGGCTGCATCGAAGTCGGCGCGGGCCACCAGTTGCACGGCAGCCAGTTGCTGCTGCCGATGCAGTGTCAACTCGAACTGGCGCAGGTCGGTGGCCAGTGCATCGCGGTTGGCGCGCGCGGTGCGCTGTGCGGCCTGCGCGCTCAGCAATGCATTGCGCTGAGTACGCGAATCGATATCGGCGATGGGATCGCCGGCTTTCACTTTGTCGCCCAGTTTCACATGCAGGGTGTCGATGCGGCCGGAGACCTGCGCACCCACGCTGACCAGCCGCGAGGGCTTCAGCGTGCCAGTGGCTTCCACCACCTGTTCGATGTTGCCGCGAACGACCGGCGCAACCTGCAGGTTCGGAGGTGGTGCGGGCCGCAACCATGCAAACAGAATCAGCGCGCTGCACAGCAGGGCGGCAGCAATCATGAGCGCCCGGCGGCGCTTGCGTGGTGCGGCGCTCATCGTCGCAGCATCCAGTAGAGACAGGTCATCGCGGGTCCTCGTGGCAGAAGAGACACACGTCTGGCGTGGCAGACGGGGTTGGCCGTCGAGTCTCGATGCGCTGGGTTGCGTGAACCTTGCGGGGCTATCGCTGTGTCAGCGTGCGGCAAGAAGGGCGAGCAATGCTACGGCGATGAACTGCAGTGCGCTACCGAGAACCAGCAGTGCATTGCGCAGCCGGTGACCTGACAATCGCGCAGCGAAGAGTTGACTCACCGCGCCGGCCAACAACCAGAGGAATGCTGGAACAGGCAGCTTCGTCATCCCTGCACCGATGGCGATCAGCAGCGCGCTGGCAATCATTATCCCAGTGGCATGATCATCCAGAGCGCGCAGCAGTGGTGACATCGGGCGCGAGGTTGCCGCGCGCCATGCCGCCATCCCATGCAGCGCGGCATGCACGGCAACGAACAGGAGCACGGCAGCGGCCGCCGCTGCGCTCGCGTGCCGATACGTTGAAGCCACCAGTGCAATGCCGGGCAGCAGCAGGAACAAGGCGCCGAACAACCGCATCAATACACCTGCGCGCTCGGTTTCGGGAACTGCCCGCAGCCAATGCGGCCAATGTTCCAGGCCGAGTGCGCGGCCAGTGCGTGGGCGGCGATTCCATGCGGCAGCGGTAAGGCCCGGCGAATTCCGCGGTGGCACAGTGCGCGTGGAAGAGGACGGTGGAGGAGCTCCCTGGGTCACATGCAGGCTTCCTGTCAGATCGGAACGCGGTGGCACGGCAGGTGCCACACCCCGATGCTGTGCAGCGAACATTGCCGCAACCTTGCCTGTCCTCGCTACCGGCTTCGCATGGACAGGTGCCAGTTACACAGGTGCATGCGGTGTGTTCAGTGCTCCAGCGGTGGCGCGCTGGTCACGCCCGGGTGCAGTGGAAACTCAACACGGATCAATGCACCACCGCCAGGCGCATCCAGAATCGTGACGTGGCCGCCGTGGCGGTCGATCACCTGGCGCACCAGGTTCAACCCCAGGCCTGCGCCTGTCTGCCGCGGCCGCAGCCGCTGGAAGGGTTCGAAAACCCGTTCGCGCTGGTCGACCGGTATGCCGGGGCCATCGTCCTCGACCTCCAGGCAGCTGCCCTGAACGCGCACGATGATCTGGCGTCCGCCATGTTCGGCAGCATTCAGCACCAGGTTGGAGATTACCCGCTCCACTGCGCCGGTCTCGCCGAACACCGGGAAGTGCGATTCCGCCGCCACGGCTACGGTCTTGTCCGACTGGATCAACAGCGGCGCCAGATCGGCGGCCACCCGTTTGGCCACCCGCGCCAGGTTGATGGTTTCCTTCGGCCCGTCTTCGTCCATGCGGTGCAGATCCAGCAACTGCTCTGCCAGCGTCGCCAACCGCGCCACTTCCACGGCCAGGTTGCGCGAGGTGGCGTCGTCGGCCGCATCGACCTTCACCCTCAGAATCGCAATGGGGGTGCGCAGCTCATGCGCGGCGGCGGCGATGAAGCGGCGTTGCCGCTCGTGCCCCTCGTCCAGCCGCTCCAGTGCTTCATTCACCGCCGTCACCAACGGAGCGATCTCCACCGGCACCGCGGTTTCTGTCAGGCGGACACCGCGGCGACTGGCGGAGATGTTGCGGGCTTCCTGGGCGATGCGCTCCACCCCGGCCAGAGCTCGTCTTACGATGATCGGTGTCAGGACGATGGTGGCCAGGCCCAGCAGCAGGAAGATCGGCAGGGTGATGATGTGTGCCGCCAACGCCATCTGCCAGGTCAGCGTATCGGTTTCGCCGTGGGCCATGATGGTCAGCTTGCCGGCCGGCCCGCTGTGCTGGCGGACCACGACGGCCAGGCCATCGCTGCGGTCGCGCCCGCGCAGGTCGCCAAAGGGGATGCCATCCAGTGCGCCAACCAGCGAGGCATAGGCCGGCGGCACAGGCCCGAACGTAACGTGGTGGCCGTGCTCATCCTCGGCGATGAACCATGCACCGGGAACAACCTTCAGCAGTTCGGCCAGTTCCGGCGTGTTCTGCACGTAGAGGTCGCCATTGCGGTCGCGGTGCACCGCGTCGGCCGCCACCGGCGCGAAGGTCTGGATGGTGTAGTAGCCACCGCTGTCGGCACGTATCAGCACCATCAGCAGCGCGAAGAACGCCACCAGCAACGCCAGCAGCTGATAGATCAGCGTCTTGACGATCAACGGGCGCTTCAGCGAGGGACGACGCGCCATTACTTGGCTTCCCGCATCAGATAGCCGACGCCACGGATGGCGTGTATCTCTACTCCTGCATCGGCGTCGGCCAGCTTGCGGCGAAGGCGCGAGACGTGCGAGTCGAGCGTGTTGGAATGGATGCCGTCATCGAATCCATACACCGCCATCTCAATCGATTCGCGCAGCACGGTGCGCCCCAGCCGCCGGGCCAACGCGGTCAGCACACGGATCTCGCGGCGCGGCAGCTCAAGCCGTTGCCCACCCACACTGGCTTCACCCGATGCCGGGTCGAACACCAACCGGCCGATGCTGACCAGTTCCACCTGCATGCCGCTCGGCCGGCGCCCTGCAGCGCGGATGCGGGCGAACAGTTCCTCAAGTGCGAAGGGCTTGGTCAGATAGTCGTCCGCGCCCTCATCCAGGCCGGCGATGCGGTCCGGCAGCTGCCCCAGCGCGCTCAATACGATGATCGGCACCCCGGGGTTGCGCTCACGCAGCAGGGAAATCAATACCAGCCCGTCACCGTCGGGCAGGGTGCGGTCCAGCAGCACCATATCGTGCGATCCGCACAGGGCCGCTTCGCGGGCCAGTGCCAGCGTGTTGGCCAGGTCCACCACGTAGCGCTCGCGCTGCAGGGCGGATTTCAGGGTGGCGGCCAGTTCGGCTTCGTCTTCGATCAGCAGGATGTGCATCGGCAGGGCTTGGGCAGGAAGGGGCGTGGCAGGGCGGTCCGGCACGCGCCGGCACCGTATTACAGGAACATTGCGTGAACATGGCGTGCCTTCCCGATCTTCCGCACGGCTGTGGTGACGCAGGAAACACGCTGTCGGCGCAAGGTTCGCGCAATCCAGGCACTCCAGCCTTGGCGCCCACTCGCTGCCCCCCAATCCTTGGAGTACCCATGAAGTTGTTCGTTCCGTTGTTGCTCGTGGCCGCGTTGGGTGGCTGTACCACCGCGAAGATGACCGTTACCCCTGATGGCCGGCGCGGCGTCTCCATCGACTGCAGCGGCTCCAGTTCCTGGAGTGGCTGCTACGAAAAGGCCGGGCAGATGTGCCCAGGCGGCTATGTAGTCTTCAGCAAGGATGGCGACGACGGCAACGCCATCGCGGTGGGCAACAAGAACGGCTTCACCTCCACCCAGTTGGCCACCCGCTCGATGCTGGTGGCCTGCTCGCACTGACACCCACAGGGGAGGTGGGTTGCCACCTCCCCATCATCACCGCCCCCAGCCCTGCGTCAGAAGCTGTAAGCCGCCTGCATATACACCCGCCGTGGCTCGCCCGGGAAATGCCCGTTGCGTTCGATGAAGCCACTGGCCGCGTACACCTTGTCGAACAGGTTCTTGACGTTGGCCTGGAACTGCCACTGCTTCCATGTGGTCTTCCAGCTCATGTCGAACACGGTGTAGGCCTTGACCGTCTGCCCGTCCAGACTGACGCGCTCACCCACATGGTCAGCACCAAAGCCGATGGCCGAATTGATCGACGGCAGGTCGTAGCGCGTCCACAGACCCAGCTTGTTGCGCGGCGCATTGGCGAATCGGTCGCCGGAAGCGTTGGTGATGCCGTTCGGGCCTGCGTCCTTCACCCGCGCATCGTTGTAGGCGTAGGTCAGGTTCAGCACCCAGCGATCGGTCACGTCGGCCAGCAGGTCCAGCTCCATGCCGGTACTGCGTACCAGGCCCAGCGCGGCCAATTGGTTCACGCCACCGATCACTTCGCCGGTAGCCTGCACGATATTGCTGCGGTCGATCCGGTAGGCGGCCATGTTCAAGGTCACACGGTCGGCCAGCAGGGACTTCATGCCCACTTCCCACTGCTTGCTGCGCTCGGCATCGAACGGCCCGCCAGCGGCGGGGTTCTGGTTGGCAGCACTCTGCGGTACGAAGCCGCTGGCCACGTTGGCGTAGACATTCAGGCCCTCGCGCACGGTGAACGTGCTGCCCAGCCGCCAGCTGAGGTCGTTGCCGTCCACGCTGCTGCCGGCAATGCGGTCGTCGTCCTTGAAGCCATCCCAGCGCAACCCGGCCAGCACATGCCAGCGTGTGCCCAGTGCCAGTTCGTCCTGCAGGTAGCCGCCATAGCGCGTGCTGCGGGTGGACGTGCTGCGCCAGGGCAGGGCCGCCAGGTTGTAGTCGTGCCAGGTACTGGCGCCGTACACGGGATTGAACAGGTCGATGCCGCGCACCGGCCCCGCACCACGGGCAAGGTCGGCGCTGTTGGCGGTCTGTGCAGTGAAATCCGCATCCAGCTGGTACACATCGGCACCGAACAACACCTTGTGCTCAACCGCGCCGGTCGTCACCCGCCAGACGGCATTGCCGTTGGCAGTGAATGCTTCGTTGTCGCGGATCTGGTTGCGCAGCTGGCGGGTCATCCACTCGGCCACGCCATCGCGGTCACGATCGATCAGGCCCATCGGCTCGTGGTACATCTGGTGCTCGTTGTTGCTGAACCAGCGAGCGGCGAAGTCCACATCCAGATTGTCGCGTGGTGCGAAGCGGTACTGCGCCAGCGCCACTTTGGCGCGCATGTCGAGGAAGTCGCTGGCCTCGTTGTGGTTCCAGCGGCGGCCGGTCAGGAAGGTGCCCGCATCATTCACCGGCACGCCGCGCAGGCGGTTGCCGCCGAGGTTCTGGGTGATGTCGGTGAACTGCAGCACCAGCTCGCCGGTCTGGCCGATGTCGAAGGCCAGCGAGGCGTCGCCGATCACGCTTTCGCTGTCGGTGTTCCAGCGCACGCCCTTTTCACTGTCGGCATACAGCCCGGCGCGATAGCGCACGCTGCCGGAGGCATTCAACGGCCCGGTACCCTCGATCGATCCGGCACGGAAGTTCTTGTCGCCCAGCTGGATCTCGATGTTGCGTCCGGCGCTGGCTTTCGGTTTGCGGGTTACATAGTTGATGACGCCGCCTGCATCACCACCGCCATACAGCGCACCTGCCGGTCCCTTCAGCACTTCCACGCGCTCGATGTTGAACAACTGCGGGACCGAGAAGCCTGCATACGGGTCGCCGCGCAGGCCGTCATACAGCACGTTCTCCTGGCGGAAGCCGCGCAGGGTCACCCCGGCATAGCTGAAGTAGCTGATGCCGCTGATGCTGCGATAGAGGTCGGTCACCTGACGCGCGGCCTGATCGTCGATCAGTTCACGCGGGATGACCTGGATCGATTGTGGGACCAGCTCCAGCGGTGTATCCGTGCGGGTGCCGACCGCAGCATCGTCCACCCGGTACAGGGTCTGTGCACGTCCGCGAACTTCGACCTTGTCCAGGTCCTTTGGCGCGGCAGTGGAGGGCTCGACAGCATGGGCAAGGGTTGCCAGGGGCAGGGTCAGTGCCAGGCACAGGGCGCGTTGCAGGGGCATTGGAAAAGGCATCGGGAGAGGGGGTGTTTCTGCAAATGAGAAAGATTAGCATTTGCAACACTTCGTGACCTATCCCCCGAATGCGTTATGGACGCGCGCCGGGGTCCGTATACGGGGTGCCCGCCAAGGCCACCAGTACCCCGGTGGCGCCGCGCACGATCAGCTGTAGCATGGCCTCACGCGGGTCCTCGCCCTGCAGTTGGCTTGCCAATCCCTTCTCATAGGCCGCCACCATCGACGCCAGCAGCATGGCCGCGCCCAATCGCGCTTCGGCGTCATGTTCTGGCCGGCCGGCAGCGTCGGCCATCAATCGCGCCAGGTCGTCAGTCAACTGCGCCTGCAGCCGTCGCGCGTGCGCGACCAGTACCGGGCTCTCCGCCACGGTGCCCCAGAAGGCGGCAGCGCCGGCATTGATGCGCAGCAGCGGATGGCCAGCCTCCAGCAACTCGCGCACCAGCGACTGGAAGGCCGCCAGCGGGGTCATGCCGCTGCGCGCCATCATGCCCTCGCGCAGCAGCATGCGCGCCTCCTCATCGCGATCGAACACCAGGTCTTCCTTGCTGGCGAAGTAGTTGAAGACCGTCTTGCGTGAGACGCCCGCGGCTTCGGCGATTTCGGACATGGAGACGGCCTCGAAGCCACGCCGGATGATCAGCTCGGTGGCGACGTCCGAAATCGCTTGTCGGGTCTCGGCCTTGCGTTGTTCGCGACGACCTGGAGGCGGGGTCATGGGCGGTTCACTTGTGGAAACGTACACCGAGTGTAACATTTGACCCGCCAGAGCGCCGACCCGGCGCTCACAAGGATTCCCCATGCTGTACGACGTCGTCATTGCCGGTGCTGGCCCGGTGGGCCTGTTCCTGTCCTGTGAACTGGCCCTGGCCGGGTGTTCAGTGCTGGTGCTGGAACAGGCCAGGTCCGCCGGTTCGCCGTTGAAGCGCTTGCCATTCGGGCTCCGCGGCTTGAACGCCCCTACGCTGGAGGCATTGGATCGGCGCGGCCTGTTGGACGCGGTCGCCGCGACGCAGGTGCTCAAGCCCGACAAGGGCGCGCCGCCGCCCGGCACCGCCCATTGGCTGGCGCAGCCGCGTGCGCTGGGTGGGCACTTCGCGGGTATTCCATTTGCACTGGACGATGTGGACCAGACGCGCTGGAGCTGGCGCCTGCCGACACCGGTGGGCACCCAGATGGCGGTGGAGCTGCAGGCCCTGGAAGCGGTGTTTGCCGAACGTGCGACTGCGCTGGGCGTGCGCATCGAACGCGGGCGTGCGGTACAGGCGGTGGATGCGCACGAGGCGAAGGTTGCCGTGCACACCGGCTCCGGCAGGGTCCACGGCCGCTGGCTGGTCGGTTGTGATGGGGCCCGCAGCACGGTACGCAAACAATCGGGCTTCCTCTTCGCTGGAACCGGGCCAGAGTTCACCGGTTACACGCTGCTGGTCGAACTGGCAGATGGGTGTGTACTCACACCAGGCCGACAGTTCACCGATCACGGGATGTGCAATTTCAACCCGCCAGGCATGCTGGCGCTGGCCGATTTCGATGGTGGCGCCGGCCATCGCACGCCACTGGACCGGCACACCGCGCAAGCGTTGCTGCGGCGGGTGTCTGGCCGCGGGGCAACGATCACTGCATTGCACCTGGCCACGACATGGACCGATGCTGCGCGCCAGGCGACGGCCTATCGCAGCGGACGTGTGCTGTTGGCAGGTGATGCCGCGCACATGCATTCGCCGTTGGGCGGCCAGGGACTGAACCTCGGCATCGGCGATGCGATGAACCTCGGTTGGAAGCTGGCCGCCGTAGCGCGGGGCAAGGCCGATGAGGCGCTGCTGGACAGCTATCACGCGGAACGCCATCCGGTGGGTGCCAAGGTGCTGGACTGGTCGCGCGCGCAGGTTGCGCTGATGCGACCCGGGCCCGGTTCGCGCGCGCTGGCAGCGATCATGGCCGACCTGGCCGGCACCCGCGATGGGGCCACGTATCTGGCCGAGCGGATCTGGGGTGTTTCGCAGCAGCTGGATCTTGACGGAGACCACCCGCTGGTCGGCAGGAGCGCGCCGGACTTCCGGTTGGTCGATGGCCGCCGTCTGGGCGAACTGCTGAGAGCGGGGCAGGGGGCGCTGCTTGTTTTCGACCCGGCCTCTTCGCCGCCGCAGCATGGCCGACGCTGGCAACCTTCCATCGCCTGCGCCGCAGATACCGGGGATGCGGCGTCGGGCCTGGGGGCGTTGCTGGTGCGCCCGGATGGCATCGTTGCCTGGGCCTGTGGCACACGCGGGGATATGTCCGGCCTCGATTCAGCGCTTGCTTCCTGGACCGGTCCGACCCGGTGATCTGCCGGCTAATACGCAGTCACCATCGTCTGCGAGCGACAGCTGGCCTCGGTCATCACCGAGGCCAGCTGCTTCAGAGAGTAGGGCTTGCGCAGCAGCGTGAAACCGTGGCCTGGATCGCGGGCCAGCAGTTCGCTGTAGCCACTGGTGAGGATGATCGGAAGATCGGGCAGGCGGCTGCGGATGGTGCGGGCCAGATCCAGCCCATTGGTCCCGGGCATGACCACGTCGCTGAACACCACGTGGAAACGCGCAGCGTCGCGCTCGAGCTCCGCCAGTGCTTCGTCGGCATTGCGCGCGAGTACGACGTTGTACTCAAGCTCGCGCAGCGCACCGACTGCAAATTCGGCCACATCCACATTGTCTTCCACCACCAGCACGCACAATCCGTGACCATGCAGCAATCCCGGTTGCGCGGTCGGCAGCTCGATGGAGGCGTTTGCCTGCGCCAGCGGCAGATACAGCGTGAAGCGCGTACCGACACCGGCCTGGCTCTGTACGTCCACTTCGCCCTCGGACTGCTTGACGAAGCCGAACACCTGGCTGAGGCCAAGCCCGGTGCCCGCGCCCACTCCCTTGGTGGTGAAGAATGGCTCGAAGATCCGGTCCACCACGGACGGATCGATACCGGAACCGGTGTCGCTGACGCTGATCGCAGCGAAGTTGCCTTTCATCGGCGCCGCGAACCGCACGGAAGGCACCGATGTCAGCTGTTCCACATCGATCGTCACCTTGCCGTGGCCGTCGATGGCGTCGCGCGCGTTCACCGCGATGTTGATCAGTGCGGTGTCGAGCTGGGTCCGGTCCAGCAGCACCGGCAACGGGGCGTCGGGCAGGTTCACCGACACGGAGATGCGTGCACCCAGCACTGTGGTGATGATGTCTGAAAGCGCGCGTATGCTCTCGCAGAGGTCGAATACCTGCGGCGACAGGCTCTGCCTGCGCGAGAACGCCAGAAGCTGGGCGGTCAGGCGAGTGGCGCGGTCAGCGGCGGTTTCGATCGCCTGTACATAGCGCAGGCGCGCATCTTCGGCCGGCCAGGTATGCAGCAGCATGTCTACGGAGCCGGTGATGACCTGCAGCAGATTGTTGAAGTCGTGGGCAACGCCGCCGGTCAGCTGGCCGATGGCCTCCAGCTTCTGCGACTGCCGCAGCTGTTCGCGGGCGCGTACCAGTTCAAGATGGGCCTCGCGTGCCTGCTCGGTGATGGCCGCTACCTGGCGGGTGTGCCGGTCGCGTTCGATCACCCGTTCGGTCTGCTCGCTGACCATGCAGATGATGCCGGCCACGCCTCCGCAACCGGCACGCAGCGGCGAGTAGGAGAACGTCCAGAATGTCTCGCGCAACGTGCCATCACGGTCCATCATCAACGGCATGTTCTTGAAACTGCGGCTCGTGCCGCCGAAGGCGTCGTTGACAGCATCGACGACGTCGGCCCAGACGTCCGCCCAGACGTCTTCCAATCGGCTGCCCATGGCGCCGTGCAGCTTGCCGCCCAGCATCGGCAGGTAGGCATCGTTGAAAAAGAACGCCTTGTTGTCGCGGCCCCATGCGATCCACAGCGGCTCCGGAGAATCCAGGATCATCGCCAGCAGAGCGCGAAGTTCGGGAGGCGTGTTGATCGCGTCGGTGGAACGGGCCCAGTCGCTGTCCTGCAGCAGTCGGTAGGCGAGTTGATCGGGTGCCGAGACAGGAAGGGGGAAGGGATGCATGGCCGTGCGCGAAGAAAGGTGCCGCAGCTTAGCCGAGGTGATGTCATTGCGCCCTGCACAGCTCCTTTGCCCTGGCTGTCATCGGCCCTGCGCGGCGGACGAGATGGCTCACGGGGCGCCCTCTGACTGCACCATCATCCCTGCGCCAACAGCCTGCGTCGTGGCACCGTCGTATTGCAGCCTCAGACACCCAGAAGCGAATTCACCTGCCAATCGGCAACCCGCGCATGGCTCACCGCCTGATGACTGCCGCATCCGTCGCAGCGGAACAAGGCGCCGCCCGGCAGCTGGACCAGATTGTCTTCGTTGGCCGAGCGGGTTTCAGAGCAATGCCGGCAGATGACAGTGAGCGCCGTAATGCGCTCCACCCCGCCAGACAGGTCGAACACAGCTTCAAAGGCATGGATGACAGGGTGACCAGTGGCCGGCATCGGGAAAGTCGTCGTGATGGGGAGGCCTTATCCTGCCCCCCCCGATCGTGACGGGCTGGTCATCCGCATGCATTGGAACGATCAAGATGCCCGGCGGCTCAGAGATCCTTCTTCTTGCCGCTCAGGTCGATCGGCCTGTCACTGCCCTTGCGCTCGCTCGACCACACTTCCATGCTCTTGTTGCAGCGGCTCTCGCGGGCAGCCACTTCGGGCGGCAGGTCCTTCAGATGCGGCGACTCCTGGCAGGCCTGGTGCATGTTGCTGTCGTCATACGTGGCACAGGCGCTGAGCGGGGCCAGGGCAAAGGCGGTGAGGGAGGCGCGAAGCAGGGGCTGCAGGATCATGGGGAGGTCTCGGGTGGTGCCGGGCTGGCCATGGAATTCAAATCCGTGACACCGGGCGCAGACAATCCGACCAATCACACTTGTTATTCTATAACAGATGCGCGATAGTCCGGCGCCTGCTGCTGTCAGGCGACGCAGATCATCAGCATCATGCTCAGCGCCAGCATCAGCACGAATACGCGCCGGCTGAGCGCAAGGCAGGCCAGGCAGGCGGCCAGTGCCCAGGCAGCCAGCAGCGCACAGGCCAGCAGCCACAGCCCGATCACAATCAAGGATCCGGTCGCCAGCGCCGACAACGCGATGGCCTTGTACAGAGCCACGCCCAACACGCTGCCGAGCACTCCCGCCTGCAGGGCAATGGCATCGTGATGTGCGGGGGCAGGCGCGTGAAGCATGGTGGCTGGATGGTTCCAAGCGTGAGCGGCGCGCGTACTGTGCCCGAATGCACATCCACGCCATGTGTACTTCGCCGACGACGTAATCAGTGACGGCGGCGCGATAGCAATAGCCCAATGCCCACCACGGGCACGATTCCAAGCATCGGTGCTTTGTACAACGGCCAGCCCTGCAGTACGCCCGTGATCACCAGTGCCGCCGTCGCCAGCAACAGGACCGCACCCCAAGCGCGTGCGGGCCAGGCACCGAAGAAGTGGCGACGTTGCGGAGCGGCGGCAGCATTGGCGGGCCGCTTCGCGAGAGCCTCTGCCAGCGCGTCCCGGAAGGTTGAGAATTCATGCGTCGATGCCCGTGTGCGCTGGAGCAGCACGCTCGGTCCATCGATCAGGGTCAGATCAACATGATCGTCCAGGTTGTAGGACCGGATCTGCTTGAACGGGAGAGGAGCACGGTGCTGGAATACCAGACGATCATGTTCCAGTGCCACCCGGTCCCGTCGAGGGGGATAGACAACGAAGGCGAGGATCAACGCCGACAGCGTGAAAACCGCTGCCGCACCCAGTGCGGTGAGAAGTCCAAGTTCGGGTGCGCGGGCGAACAGGAGTATTGCCAGTGGTACGGCCCCGATGGCAAACATGGCGTACTGGTGATAGCGCCTGAAGATGCGCACTTCACTGTCGATCTTCCGGGGCCGGGCGGGGAGGCGGGAGTGGGCGATGGGTAACTTCATGGACTGTGTTCGATCACGGCTTTCCGGCAAGAGAGCGTGGCGTCGCGTTGCAACGAAGTCCATGCAACTATTTTGAATCCACCCTTGCTGGACCTCTGTGTGAGTCCTCGTGCGCCTTCGCCCACGCATCTGCTCAGTCGAACTCACCCTCGGCCGATTCCAGCCGTTGCCGGTAGGCAGCGCGGTGCTGATACAGGCGCTGGCATTCGGTCGACCTGTGGATGCGGCTGCCGGGTTCGTTGGCTACCGAGTCGCACATCCTTGCGATGTGGTTGTTGGACGCCAGCTCGGTGACGAAGAACACGGCGGTGATGCCGGTACCGAGCAGCAGCACGTAGAGCAGGCGGCTGAGCCAGCGCGACAGCTTGCGCTCGAAGTGCTGCTGGATGGTCAGGTCGAAGCGGATGATGCTGAGCACGATCCAGATGATCGCAACCAGGAAGCAGAGCGTGGGCAACAGGCCGCGCCAGAGCCCGGCCTCGTAGACCGATTCGTTGTAGTGGACAGCGGCCCCGGCACCGGCGATGGCGATGGCAAGTGCCCAGTTGCGGCCCAGCGAGAGCAGGTCATCGAGCAGCTTCTCGCGGTTCCTGGTTGATCCTGCTGCCACGTGGGTTCCATCTCCATGCTGCGACCGGCGACGGACTGCCGCCGGCCCTGCAGATGGTGGAGCATCGCTGCGGCGATGAGAAGACCGCGCGGCTCAATGTGCGATGGCGCGGGCGCTGATCCAGCGCCGGTAGCGGCGGGTCCGACACTTTGCGGCCGCCTGTGCCAGCAGCAGTGCCCACGCCGGTGAAACCGTGGGTGCGGTGGGGCGGCGCCGGCTCAACCGGCCCAGCTGATACTTCACTGCCGCCATGTGCGCGCTGGCCGCCAGCGGCTTGCTGCGCCAGTTGATGTTGCGCAGCGTCGGCGCCGGGTCGCGGCCCTGCTGCCAGTGCTGTGGCAGATCCGGCTCGATCGCCAGTGCGGTGGCGATGCCGACCATGGCCACGCCGCTGGCCAGTACCTGTTCTGCCACCTCGCGGCGGCGGATGCCGCCGGTGACCATCAACGGCATCGTTGCCACCGTGGCGATCTCGCGTGCGAATTCGAGGAAGTACGCTTCGCGGGCCACGCTGCGATCGTCGCGTGCGGCGCCGGTCATGGCCGGTGCTTCATAGCTGCCGCCGGACAGCTCGACCAGATCCACACCGAGGGGGGCCAGCATCTCCACCACGGCGCGCGCATCCTCGGGCGAGAAACCGCCGCGCTGGAAATCGGCGGAATTGAGCTTCACCGCCACCACGAACGTGGGCGCTACCGCCGCGCGTACACCCTGCACGATCTCCAGCAGCAGGCGCGCACGGTTTTCCAGGCTGCCACCCCACTGGTCCTCGCGCCGGTTCGACAACGGCGACAGGAATTGGCTGAGCAGGTAGCCGTGCGCGGCATGGATCTCCACGCCACTGAAACCGGCGCGCTCGGCCAGTTCGGCACTGCGGATGAAGCGCGCGATCACCGAGTCGATGTCGTCCTCGGTCATCGCCTTCGGCGGTGCGAACTGCTTGGACAGCGCGCCCATCTGCAATGCAACGGCCGAAGGCGCGAGCGCGGGTTGACCGAGTGCGGCCGGCATCTGCCGCCCCGGGTGATTGATCTGCATCCACATCTGCGCACCCCGCGAGCGGGCAGTGTCCGCCCAGGCAGTGAAGCGGTCGAGGTGGCGGTCATCCTCCAGTACCACGCCGCCGGGCCCAGTCATGGCGCGCCCATCGACCATCACGTTGCCGGTGATGATCAGTCCGGCGCCGCCGTCGGCCCAGCGCTGGTACAACTGCAGTAGCGCTTCGGACGGAGCGTGGTCAGCGTCGGCCATGTTTTCCTCCATCGCCGCCTTGGCGATGCGGTTGCGGATGACGGCACCGGAGGGCAGTGCCAGGGGCGAGAACAGCGACATCGGACAGCTCCAAGACAGGGGAATGGGGCTACGCTAACCTTCAAGTTTGATTGAAGGTCAACAGGCTTCCATGTCGAGGGTTCAGGCAGATGAAGATCGGTGAGCTGGCCCGCCGCACGGGCCTGGCAGCGTCGCGCATCCGCTTCTACGAAGAGGCCGGGTTGCTGGTGGTCCAGCGCCAGGCCAACGGCTACCGCGATTATCCGGAGCAGGCGGTGCTGCTGCTGGAACTGATCACCGGTGCGCAGCGCGCCGGTTTCAGCCTGGAAGAGATCCGCGCGCTGTTGCCGCCGGACATGGGCCAGTGGCAGCACGAGGCACTGATCACGATGCTGCAGCAGAAGGTGGCCGACATCGAGGCGCTGCAGCTGCGGCTGGCAGAGAGCCGTGCGCACCTGCTGGCCCTTATCGAGGACATCCAGGCGCGGCCGGAGGGCATTGATTGCGCGGCCAACTCGCGGCGGGTGCTGGACCGGGTGAAGCGTGGTGAGCTGGCGCGGCCGACGCTGGCGGCCGGCGATGTGGCGATGCTGCGACCGGATCGCCGCCGCCGCATGGGCCGCGACTGACGATCCGGCGCGATGTTCAGTGGCTGCCGGCTACGGCGGCCTTGCGCTTCTTGTCCAGCATCACCGCCACGCACCACAGCAGCAGGCCGCCGATGGCGGTGGCCGCGCCCACATAGCCGGTGCTGGCCGGGCTGAAGCCGGCGCTGATCGCCATGCCACCCAGCCACGGGCCGAGCGCGTTGGCGGTATTGAAGGCGGCATGGTTGGAGGCGGCGGCCAGGGTCTGGGCTTCGCCGGCCACGTCCATCAGGCGGGTCTGCAGCACCGCAGCCAGCGCACCCATGGTGCCGACGGTGATGATCATCGGGCCGATGGTCCACACTGACTGTGCGGCCAGCGGATACAGCAGCAGCATCACGATCGACCACAGCAGCACCACCGCGGCGGCCTTGAAGTGGAACTTGTCCACCAGCCAGCCACCGGCGATGTTGCCGATGATCGCGCCGATGCCGAACACGCCCACCGCCAGCGGCATCCACGATTCGGCCACGCCGGTGACCTGCACCAGGGTCGGCGCCAGGTAGGTGAACACGCAGAACATGCCGGCGAAACCGACCGCGCCGATCGCCAGTGCCAGCCACACCTGGGTGGTGTTGAAGGCACGCAGTTCGCGCATCGGCGAGGTGCGCACCTCGTCCGGATCGGGCAGCAGGAAGCGCGCGATCATCGCCACGGTGGCGATGGCCAGCACGCTGACCAGGGCAAAGGCGGTGCGCCAGCTCAGCTGCTGGCCCAGCCAGGTGGTCAGCGGATTGCCGACCAGGATCGCGATCGACAGGCCCAGCAGTACGCGCGACATCGCCTGGCCGCGCTGGCCGGCCGGGCTGATTGCCGCCGCCACCAGCATCGCCACGCCGAAGTAGGCGCCATGCGGCAGGCCGGCGACAAAACGCGCGATCAGCATCGTGCCGTAGTTCGGTGCCAGTGCGCTGGCCAGGTTGCCGACAGCATAGAAGCCCATCAGTGCCAGCAGCAGCTTGCGGCGCGGGAAGCTGGCGCCGACGAAGGCGAGGATCGGCGCACCGACGACCACGCCGATGGCATAGGCGCTGATCAGGTGGCCGACCTGGGTTTCGGAGATCGACAGGCCACGGCTGATCTCCAGCATCAGTCCCATGCTGGCGAACTCGCTGGTACCGATGGCGAAGCCGCCCAGGGACAGGGCAAGGATGATCAGGGTGCGCTGACGGGGCGTCAGCCGCGCAGCCAGGGAAGAGTTGGGGCTCATGCGGGGGCGCGATGGGGGCGGGGAGCCGTGCATTGTACTGCTGCACCGCAACAGCAGCAGCCATGCTGAGGGTAAATCAGCGTTTGATCCGTGGGGTTGCGGCAAGCCGGGCACAGGCTCGGTACGAAAGCAGGTTCGGCGCATTGTTGTCGGCGTCCTGCATGTAATGACGACATGGACGTCGGCATGATGCGAAACACAGGGGCTGCGGAGTGCTGGAACAAGGAGGATGTCGATGCAGGAATTCAGGCATGTGCTGGAGACGCGCAGCCGCTATCAGCTGGTAGCGGTGTCCTACGCGCCGGTGTACGCTCCGGGCGATGTGGTCGGCCATGCGGTCGTCGCCGACGATGGGGATCGTCTGACCGACCTGATGTCGCTGGCCGAAGCGCGCCAACGCCTGCAGGCACTGGTGCGTGAAGAGGGCGAAGAGCCCGGGCTGGAGAACGAAAACCACCTGCGGAAGAAGGCGTCGCGCTGGCGCCGCCGCTAGGCCGTCGCGCCCTTGTGCGCATCATGGAGGATCCGGGTGTTGCCCAGTAAGAAGTATCTGCTCATCGCCGTCATCACGCTGGCGACCCTGCTGCTTGGTTTCGTGTTTTCCGGTTACCTGACCCTGTTGTTGCTGGGGTTGGACACCAAGCTGTTCACCTGGAACACGTACTACCAGTATTACCACGCCATTGGCCAGCCACAGGTCGCGCCCTTCGTGGGCAAGATCAAGTGGGCCGGTTATCTCGGTTTCGGTCTGCCGCTGCTGGTGCTGCTGGTGACCGGCCTGGTGGTGCTTCTGAAAAAGGACAAGCGCTCATTGCACGGCGACGCGCGCTTTGCCACCGGCGCCGACCTGTCCAAGCACGGCATGTTCAAGAAAACCGGCCAGAGCATCGTGGTTGGCAGCCATGGCGGCAAGCTGGTGCGGCTGGACGGCCAGCAGTTCGTGATCCTTGCAGCGCCCACCCGTTCAGGCAAGGGCGTGGGCGTCGTCATCCCGAACCTGCTGGAGTACGGCGAATCGCTGGTGGTGCTGGACATCAAGCAGGAGAACTTCGACCTGACCAGTGGCTGGCGTGCCAGCCAAGGGCAGGAGATCTACCTGTTCAATCCTTTCGCCGAAGATCGGCGAACGCACCGCTGGAACCCGCTCAGCTATGTGTCCGATGACCCGGCGTTCCGTGTCTCGGACCTGATGAGCATCGCCGCAATGTTGTATCCGGACGGGGCCGAGGACCAGAAATTCTGGGTCAGCCAGGCGCGCAATGCGTTCATGGCCTTCACCCTGTATCTGTTCGAGAACTGGGATGACGAGCGCAGCAGCGGATTCCCGGGCGGCTCGGGCACGCCGACGCTGGGCGCTGTCTACCGGTTGTCATCGGGCGACGGCACCGATCTGAAGAAGTACCTCAAGGCCTTGTCGGAGCGGTCGTTCCTCAGTGGCAACGCACGTTCGGCATTCGCCAACATGCTGTCCCAGGCCGATGAGACCTTCGCCTCGATCCTGGGCACCTTCAAGGAGCCGCTCAATCCCTGGATCAATCCGGTGCTGGACAAGGCCACCAGCAGCAACGACTTCCTGCTGACCGACGTGCGCAGGAAGAAGATGACCATCTACATCGGCATCCAGCCGAACAAGCTGGCCGAGAGCCGGCTGATCATCAACCTGTTCTTCAGCCAGTTGATCAACCTCAACACCAAGGAACTGCCCAAGTCCAACCCGGACCTGAAGTACCAGTGCCTGCTGTTGATGGACGAATTCACCTCGATCGGCAAGGTCGAGATCATCGCCTCGGCGGTGTCCTACATGGCCGGTTACAACATCCGCCTGCTGCCGATCATCCAGAGCATGTCCCAGCTTGATGCCACCTACGGCCGGGAAGTGTCACGCACGATCATCACCAACCACGCACTGCAGATCCTGTACGCGCCGCGCGAGCAGCAGGACGCCAACGACTACTCGGACATGCTGGGCTACACCACCGTCCGCAAGAAGAACGTCACCCATGCCCGTGAGAAGACTCACAACTTCACCGAAGAGCGGCGTGCACTGATGCTGCCGCAGGAGCTGAAGGCGATGGGGCCGGACAAGGAAGTATTCCTCTACGAGGGCATACCGCATCCGGTGAAGTGCGACAAGATCCGCTATTACAAGGATCGCTATTTCACATCGCGGCTGCTGCCGAAGGTCGACGTTCCGATGCTTAACGTCTAATTCACGTCGCTAAATTTGTGACGTAGATTCATATTCACCGACGTGAAACCGTGAGCTGAGTCAAAAATTCGGCATCTGTTCATAGATTTTCAGACTTGTCTGACATGGAATTGACGCGTGGTTGTGTAACTCTGTGTGCGTCATCCAGAAGTGTGTGCTGGATGGCAAAAGTTGTAGCGCAGGGTGGCCAGGAGTTTGTGCCATGGAAACAAGGATGGTTTCGACGTTGGTGAGGGTGTGCGGGTGTGTTGTCGGCAACGTCTGGCGGCCCCGCGACCTGGTTGGCAGCTTTCGGGCTGCAGGGGAGCCGGGGCAGGTGTGCTGCATGCCAGCGCGTCTCCCCGATTCCGGCGTGCGCCATGCAGCGCCGGACGGCCAGGGAACCAACGCT
The DNA here is from genome assembly GCF_054473855.1 of Stenotrophomonas genospecies 3. Lineage (NCBI taxonomy): Bacteria > Pseudomonadati > Pseudomonadota > Gammaproteobacteria > Lysobacterales > Lysobacteraceae > Stenotrophomonas > Stenotrophomonas genospecies 3. Next base: position 49,186 of record NZ_JBTMUR010000005.1, on the reverse strand, counting down.
CGGGACTGCTTTTTCGTACGTCAAAGTGAAGCCCGTATGAATCAGGCGTTTATCGCGAAAATCTCCATCGCCGCAGTCGCGGCGCTGATGGTGGCAGGGTGTGCCACCAAGCCGGCCCCCGATTTCGGCGGCCGCTGGAAGCCGGTCAACCGCTTCGCCGCGGCCACAACCGAGATCCCGCTGTACTCCAGCTACGTCTACCAGGCCTCGCCGATGGATGGCACGCTCAAAGCCATGCTCGAGCGCTGGGCCAAGGATTCCGGACGAACACTGGACTACCGCCTCAGCTCGGACTTCACGCTGTATGGCGCGGTCTCGAAGATCGACACCACCAATGCGCAGCAGGCCGTGATCGATCTGACTTCGGCGTATTCGGCGCAAGGCATCTCCGTCTCCATTGTTGGCAACCAGATCGTTGTGCAGAGCGCAGGCTCGACGCCCACCGCGTCGGCGCAGGGCGCTGATTCCAACAGCGGCACCTGAGTCCACCTCGAAACCATCGAACGTGCCGCTCCCCGCGCCTGTCGCAGGGGCTCCATGCCCATTGATGTTTCAGCAGTACGGAAGAATCCATGTTCCGCAAGAAGGATCCCGGCAACAGTCCCAAGGTCGAGCAGTCGGTCGCCAAGGCGGTCAGCTACGAGATCACCGTGGCCGACATGGCGCGTCGCAGCGAGCGCCGTGCCTGGTGGGTCGCCACGGGCTCGTTGCTGATGTCGCTCGCACTGGCGGGCGGCTACTACTACATGCTGCCGCTGAAGGAGAAGGTGCCGTTCCTGGTGATGGCCGATGCGTACACGGGTACCGCGACGGTCGCACGCCTGAGCGGGACCTTCCAGGGCGAGACGATTACCAGCAACGAAGCGATCAATCGCAGCAATGTGGCCCAGTACGTACTGGCGCGCGAGTCGTACGACTCGGCGGTGATGGGCCTGCGCGATTGGGAACTGGTGTTCGTGATGTCCACCGATCCGGTGGCGCAGTCCATGCGCGTGCGCTATGCCGGCAACAACCCGCAGAACCCGTTCGTGATGTATGGCCGCGAGCGTGCCATCCGGGTCAAGATCCTCAGCATCACGCCGCTGGGCGCCGAAGCGAACGGCAGCTTCCGCGGCGCTTCGGTGCGCATCCAGCGCAGCCTGCTGGATAAGCGCACTGGCGTTGCCACCTACCTGGACAACCAGCTGGTAACGATGCGCTTCGGCTACAACCAGAACCTGGCGCTGTCCGAGCAGGATCGCATCCTCAATCCGCTGGCCTTCCAGGTCACCGAGTATCGCGTCGACAACGACTATTCCCGTGGCGTCCCGGTGCCGGATGACGGCGCCATGCAGGCGCAGGCGCAGCAGGCTGCACAGGCCGCGCAGCAGGCCCAGGGTGTCTACGATCCCAACAACCCGGCCGCGGCCACGATGATCGATCCGGCCACCGGCCAGCCGGTCGCCGTCCCGGCCAATGGCCCGACGCCGGGCCAGCCGATGCCGGGTCAGCCGGTGCCGGGTCAGCCGGTGCAGGGGCAAGCAATGCCGGGGCAGGCCATGCCCGGACAGCCGGCCATGAGGCCGGCGAAGAACAATTCCACCGGAACTGCTGATGGAGCAAGCAACCGATGAGTAGTCGAAATATCAGGGGAAGCGCACTGGCGCTGCTGTCGATGTTGTCGCTGTTGTTTTCAGCAGCGGCGATGGCGCAGGCGGTGGACCATTACGAGTACGAGAAGGACCGCATCTATCCGGTTCGCACCGGCCTGGGCCTGACCACCCAGATCGAGTTGAGCCCGAACGAGAAGATCCTCGACTACAGCACCGGCTTCAGCAGCGGCTGGGAACTGACCCGTCGCGAGAACGTGTTCTATCTCAAGCCGAAGAACGTCGACGTCGACACCAACATGATGGTGCGCACCGAGACCCATTCCTACATCTTCGAGCTGAAGGTGGTGGCCACTGACTGGCGCCAGCTGGAACAGGCCCGTCGTGCTGGCGTGCAGTACAAGATCGCCTTCACCTACCCGAACGACACCGTGTTCGGCGTCGCCCAGGAAGCGGTCGAAGAAGAGGCCAAGCCATTGTTGAGCTCTGAACTGGCCAAGGACCGCCAGTACAACTTCAACTACTCCTATTCGACCAGCAAGGCGAAGAAGATGGGATGGCTGATCCCGGTCAACGCCTATGACGATGGTCGTTTCACCTACCTGAAACTGCCGAATTCGCCGGAGTACAAGACCGGCATCTTCCCGGCGGTTTTCGGTCGCGAAACGGAATACGGTGAAGACTTCGTGGTCAACACCACGGTTGAAGGCAATACGCTGATCGTGCACGGGACGCACCCGTACCTGGTCATCCGCCACGGCGACTTCGTCGTCGGCCTGCGAAGGAACGTGAAGAAATGAGCCAGCAGAACACTCCCGGAAACGACCCGAACAACGGACGCGACGAGAGCCAGAGCCCGTACGGTGCACAGGCTGCTCCGGAGGCGCAGACGAATCCGTACTTCGGCACGACCCAGGCTGAGCCTGCACCGGATCTGGACGCGGCCGCGCCGCAGCTGCGCTCGGCTGAAGAGCAGCGATTGAACCGCAAGGCGCTGCTGTTCCTGGGCGGTATCGTGGTGCTGCTTGTTGCCATGGGCTTCCTGCTGTTCCGCAAGGGCCAAGACAAGGACGATGCGCCGAAGGTGCCGGATGTTGCGCGCGCGAGCACGCCAACACTGCCGGATGCTGTCCAGACCGATCCGGGTCCGGCGCAGGCAATGCAGCCCGTTGATCCGATTCCGATGTTGCCGCCGCCCCCATTGGGGCCGAGTCGCCCTGAGCCGCCAGTGACGTTGGAAGATCGCTCCGCGGGCCCTCGTGGTCCGACGCTTGCCGAACGTCGGATGGGTGCCAGTGCCGACGGTTTCGTTGGCAATGGCAGTTCACAGGATGAGGAGCGCTCGCAGCAGGCGGGCATGGACGAATACACGCGGGCAATGCTGCAGCAGATGAACGGGCAGCAGAATGCAGCGCCAGCGCGCGTGCGTCGTGGCCCCGACGTGGATGACGTGTCCAATGCCAGCTACATCCGCAGCCCCGATGCGCTGCTGGTGCGAGGAACCTATCTGCGCTGTGTACTGGAAACCCGCATCATCACTGATATCGCGGGCTACACCTCGTGCCTGGTGACAGAGCCGGTGTACTCGATCAACGGCCGCAATCTGCTGCTGCCGAAGGGCTCCAAGATCTATGGCGCCTATGGCGGTGGTCCTACCGGCAAGCGGGTGGAAGTGATCTGGGACCGCATCACCACGCCGAACGGTATTGACGTGGCCATGTCCAGCCCGGGCGTGGATCAGCTGGGTGGCGCCGGTCATCCGGGCCAGTACAGCGCGCACTGGGGTAGTCGTATCGCCTCGGCGCTGATGATCAGCTTGCTGGCTGATGCGTTCAAGTATGCCGCCGCCGAACATGGCCCGGAGACCACCACGGTGGCCAACAACGGCATGACCATCCAGTCGCCCTATGAGAGCGCCACCGCGCGCACCATGGAACGCCTGGCCAACGAGTCGCTCAGCCAACGTCGCCCGCCGACCGTGACCATCAACCAAGGCACCATCGTGAATGTGTACGTCGCCAAGGACGTCGACTTCACGAGCGTGCTGCATCCTCGCCGGTAACCCAACGAACGATCATGGACGCTGAAGTGTCACCCCTTGCCCTCGTCTCCAGCGATTTCCTGCGCTATCAGTACGAAGTGCTGGGCATCGCCGAGTACATGACTTCCCCGGAAGTGACGGAAATCTGCATCAACCGTCCCGGTGAGCTGTACCTGGAAACCCGGGCGGGGTGGCAGCGGGTGGATGTGCCGAGCCTGACCTTCGAGCGGGCCCGGCAGTTCTGCACGGCGGTGGTGAACGAGAGCAACACCGGCCAGCGCATCACCGATGCCGATCCGGTGGTCTCGCTCACGTTTCCCACCGGCCAGCGTGCCCAGTTCGTGATTCCGCCGGCGTGCGATGCAGGCAAGGTGTCGATCACCATCCGTCTGCCGTCCAAGCACACCAAGTCGCTCAGCCAGTATCACGAAGATGGGTTCTTCAACCAGATCCTGGAAAGCGATGGCAGCATCAGCGAGCAGGATCGCGAGCTGCTGGAGCTGCGTCAGCAGCGCGAGTACGCAGAGTTCTTCCGGCGTGCGGTGATGTACCGCAAGAACATCGTGGTATCCGGTGCGACCGGTAGCGGCAAGACCACCTTCATGAAAGCGCTGGTCAATCATATTCCGGACAACGAACGCCTGGTCACGATCGAGGACGCGCGCGAGCTGTTTCTGACCCAACCCAATGTGGTGCACCTGCTGTACTCCAAGGGTGGGCAGAGCACCAGCAATGTCAGTGCCAAGAGCTGCATGGAAGCCTGCCTGCGCATGAAGCCCGAGCGCATCATCCTGGCCGAGCTGCGCGGTGACGAGGCGTTCTACTTCATCCGCAACTGCGCATCGGGCCACCCGGGTTCGATCACCAGCTGCCATGCAGGCAGTCCGGAACAGACCTGGGACCAGTTGGCCCTCATGGTGAAGGCCTCCACCGAAGGTTCGGGCCTGGAGTTCAACGTGATCAAGCGACTGTTGATGATGACCATCGACATCGTCGTGCATATCAAGGCGCACGCCGGTTCGCGCTACATCACCGGTATCGATTTCAATCCTGGGCGTGCCCAGGGGCAGGAGGGCTGAAGGATGCTGCCAGGACTGGAGATGATGGCGTGCCCGGAGATGGCGGTGTCGATGGACGTGATGCAGCACGTCATCAACGTTGAATCGTCACGCAACCCTTATGCCATCGGCGTAGTCGGTGGCGCTCTGGTGCGCCAGCCCAAGGCGCTGGACGAGGCACTGGCGACGGTTCGGATGCTGGAAGAGAAAGGCTACAACTTCTCCATCGGGCTGGCCCAGGTCAACCGCTATAACCTGGGCAAGTACGGTCTGGATTCCTACGAGAAGGCTTTCCAGCAATGCCCGAACCTGCAAGCGGGTTCTCGGATCCTCGCCGAGTGCTACAAGCGCTCCGGTGGTGACTGGGGCAAGTCATTCAGTTGCTACTACTCGGGCAATTTCGAGACTGGCTTCCGCCATGGCTATGTGCAGAAGGTCTATGACTCGATGCGCCGTGGGCAGCAGCTTGCCAGCAATGGTGTTGCACCGATCGACGTGGTGAGTCGCGGCGAACGCCGCAGCGTGAAGGTCGAGCATCACCCGCAGCTCGCTTCCCCGGCGCAGGCGCGCATCGTTGCGCAGGCGAGTGGCCCGGTGTACGTGCCGTCGGAAGACCCGGCACGTGCGTATGTCGTGTATCCGTCCACCGGTGCAATGGCGCGGGGCAGCCTGCTGAACATCGCCGACCAGGCGCTTTCCAAAGTGGTACTGGGCTCGGTGGATCGGATGATGCAGCCGCAGGCGCAGCCCACCCAAGGGGCCGCCTATCCGCAGCAACAGGCCGGTGGCATGCCGCAGCAGCTGCCTCAGCAGGGTCCGGCGCAGGCGATGGCCATGCCGCAGCAGTTGCCAGGTGCTGCAGGTGGCAGCAACGAGGGCCCTGTGATGTTGCGGCCCTGGAATGAGCGCAATCAGCCAGTGGCCGGCAATGGCAGTTCATATAACGCACCGGCACAGTCCGCACCGGTGCAGCAGATTCCCGCAGGGGATGCGGCCTTCGTGTTCTGACGAAGTCGTGGTACGGCCAGTCCCCCGGCTGGTCGATTCAGTTGTGTTAGTCCATCAACAAGGAAATCAATCCATGAAGCGATCCAATCTCGACCTCGTCCAGGCCCAGCGCACGCTGAAGACCCTGCTGATGGCCACTCTGTTCGTCGGCGCACTGTTTGCCCCGCAAGTCTTCGCCAACGGCGCCACCGACTTTGGCGGCACCGACAAGAAGGTCTGCAGCTTCTTCAACAACATCAACGGCCTGCTGAACATCGCCTCGATCGCCGTGGTCACCATCGCGGTGATCTTCGCTGGTTACCAGATCGCCTTCGCGCACAAGCGCATCGCTGACGTCGCCCCGATCCTGATCGGTGGCGTGCTGATCGGCGCCGCAGGCCAGATCGCGCGCATGCTGCTGGGTGATGGCAGCGACGGCAAGTGCGGTGGTGGCACCAGCACCTCCTACCTGATCAACCACGTGATCCAGTACTACAGTGCATAAGAACGTCGTGTTCCGCGGCTGCACGCGTCCAGCGATGTTCCTGGGCGTTCCCTACCTGCCATTCTTCATGGTGGCAGGCGGGCTGTTGCTGCTCAGCATGTACACGAACTTCTGGTTCCTGCTCACCATTCCGGTGGCGGTCTTCATCATGCGGCACATGGCCAAGCGTGACGAGATGATCTTCCGTCTGCTGGGCCTGCGCCTGATGTTCAAGCTGAAGGTGCGCAACGTGCAGGAGCACGATGGCATGTGGGTGCTCAACCCCAACCATTACCGCAACAAGCCGGCCCGAATGGATTGAGGTCCGGATCCGGCCTGGCGGGCATCCGCGCCCGCCAGGTCTCTTGAAACTTCTTGGCAGTACCTCTTTGGAAGCAGTCGTATGTTCAGCCCTGACACCTCCATCAGTGAGTTCATCCCGTTGTCGTCGCATGTCGCCCCGAACGTGGTCAAGACCACGGGCGGCGACTACCTGCTGACCTGGCATCTGGAAGGGCTGCCGTTTGTCGGCCGAGAGGAGTGGGAGCTCGAGCATCGCCACAACACGTTCAACCGTCTGCTGCAGACGTTGCGCGCGCCTGACTTTGTCAACGTAGCCTTCTGGGTGCACGACATCCGTCGCCGTCGCACGTTGAAGGGCAAGAGCAACTACAGGCAGCGCTTCAACCAGGACGTTTCCGACCAGTACATGGGCATGCTGTCCTCGCAGCGCATCATGCAGAACGAGCTGTACCTGACCATGATCTATCGCCCGGTGGTGGCGGGCAAACGCTTCGTCGAAAAGTCGGCGAACGTGGAGAAGCTGCGCGCCGAGCAGGAGCAGGCGGTCGAGAAGTTGATGGAACTGGCCGGCAACGTCGAGGCCGTGATCCGCGACTACGCGCCGTATCGCCTGGGTATGTACGAAGCCAAGAATGGCGTGGTGTTCTCGGAAACGCTGGAGCTGTTCGGTTACCTGATCAATCGCATCGACGAGCCGGTGCCGGTGCTGTCGGCACCGATCAAGGATTACCTGCCGGTCAGTCGCCACATGTTCTCGGCCAAGACCGGCGATTTTGCGATCAATACTCCCAACGGTGCCAATCACTACGGCGCCATTCTGAACATCAAGGAGTATGCCGAGGGGACTTACCCGGGCATCCTCAACGGCCTGAAGTACCTCGACTACGAATACGTCATCACCCATTCGTTCAGCCCGATGGGGCGCCAGGATGCGCTGAAGGTGCTCGACCGCACCAAGGGCATGATGATCTCCTCCGGCGACAAGGCGGTCAGCCAGATCGTCGAGCTGGACCAGGCCATGGATCAGCTGTCGTCGGGCAACTTCGTGCTGGGTGAATACCACTTCATCATGGCGGTCTACGGCGACACGCAGGCCAAGCTTTCGCAGAACGTCGCCTCGACCCGCGCCGAGCTGTCCAACGCCGGGTTCGTATCGACCAAGGAAGACCTGGCGGTTACCTCGTCGTTCTATTCGCAGCTGCCGGGCAACTGGCGCTATCGCACACGCCTGGCCAATGTCAGCTCGCTGAACTTCCTGGGCCTGTCGCCGCTGCACAACTTCGCCACCGGTAAGCAGCACAACAACCCGTGGGGCGACTGCGTCACCACGCTGCAGACCACCAATGGCCAGCCGTACTACTTCAATTTCCATGCGACCCATCCCTCGGAGAATTCGCTGGGTGAGAAGGCGATCGCCAATACCATGGTGATCGGCAAGTCCGGTACCGGTAAAACCGCGCTGATCAACTTCCTGCTCAGCCAGGTGCAGAAGTACGAGCCGTCGCCGACCATCTTCTTCTTCGACAAGGATCGCGGCGCGGAGATCTTCGTGCGCGCCTGCGGTGGCAACTATCTGGCCCTGGAGAACGGCGCACCGACCGGCTTCAACCCGTTCCAGTGCGAGAACAACGAAGCCAACCTGCAGTTCCTGGCTGACCTGATCAAGGTGCTGGCCGGCAAGCGCGAGTACAGCGCCCGTGAGGAAGAGGATATCTACCGCGCGGTGGAGAGCATGCTCGATACGCCGATGCACCTGCGCAGCATGACCAACTTCCAGAAGAGCCTGCCCAATATGGGCGACGATGGCCTCTACGCGCGCATGCGCCGCTGGACCTCGGGCAACTCGCTGGGCTGGGTGTTCGATAATCCGATCGATACCGTTGACCTGAGCAAGGCCAACATCATCGGCTTCGACTACACCGACATCATCGACAATCCTGAAGTGCGCGTGCCGGTGATCAATTACCTGCTGCACCGCTTGGAGTCGCTGATCGACGGTCGTCCGCTGATCTATGTGATGGACGAATTCTGGAAGATCCTGGACGGCGAAGGTGGCCTGAAGGAGTTCGCGAAGAACAAGCAGAAGACCATCCGTAAGCAGAACGGTCTCGGCATCTTCGCTACGCAGAGCCCGGAAGATGCGCTGAAGAGCGATATCTCCGCCGCCCTGATCGAGCAGACCGCTACCCTGATCCTGCTGCCGAACCCGAATGCCAGCAAGAGCGACTACATGGACGGCCTGAAGCTGACCGAGGCCGAGTTCAGGGTGGTGACTGCACTGGACGAGCGCTCGCGCTGCTTCCTGGTCAAGCAGGGCCATGCCTCCAGCGTGTGCCAGCTCAACCTGCGCGGCATGGACGACATCCTGTCGGTGATCTCGGCTTCGACCGACAACATCGATGTCATGCATCGGGTTCTGCAGACGGCCGCGGTCCGCAATCGCGTCACTGTAGACGAGCTCAGCCCGGAGCAGTGGCTGGAAGATTTCTACAAGAACCGGAAGGGGTCGGGAAAGGAACCCCGGTCCGACGCGGCCTGATGGCCGTGCGAGCAGGAGACAGGCAAGTGGACGTCAATCAGAACAACAGGAGTTTTCCCATGAACAACGTCAAGCGTCGGGCCAGCGCCCGCAAGGTACTCAAGCCGATGGCCAAGGTGCTCGGCGTTGCCTTGGCCCTCTCAGCGACCAATGCGGGCGCCATCGGCCCGGTGCAGGAAACGGGTCCTGCGCTGTGGCAGCACATCCTCAATCAGATCAATACGTACCAGGCCCGTTTCCAGGAGAAGTACCAGTTCGTCAAGGAGAACACCCAGTGGGCACGGGACTGGGCGCAGACGATCAAGGAGTACCAGGAGACGATGGTCCAGATCCAGGGCATCGTGAATTCCTTCGGGTTGCCGGATTCCGCCCCGCTGACGCCGGTGCCACCCAATTATCTGGTTGCCGAGACCTGCGGAATCGGCACCGACCTGAAGACTCTCGCGACCCGGGTCGTTTTCAATTTCAAGGGCGATTGGAAAGATCAGCAGCAACAGATCTGCGTGAACATCCGGATGATGCAGAACCGCAAGTACAACGATGCGGTGGACTTCATGCTCAAGACGATGCCGTCGTTCTTCGATAGCCTCGATGCAATCGAGAAGCAGCGAAATGTCAGCAATCTGCTCGGCAACGTCAACGCAACGCAGAACGACACGTTGCGCACCGCGAACGACATGGCAGCCAAGGCAAAGTCCTTCGAGGCACAGCAGAAGGCCTACGATGCCTACATCGAGGTGATGGAAGCCAATCAGAAGGTCGTTGCACAGGCAGCGCTGAAGGGCGACCCGATGAAGACCATTGCCAGTGATCTGGTCAAGACGGCGGCGCTGAAGGCAGCGCTGTCCATCGACTGATGCATGGAATGGAGCACCAAGGGTGCGCGCGTCTGCGTCGCCCCTCATGTGATTGCAGTATTACCAAGGGAATGTGGGTATGACGATCAGGTCGATTGCCAACTTTGATTTTTCGGGCGGATTCCAGGATCTGATGGGGCACGTCGCGCGTGTCCAGTCGATTGGCGATTTCGTGTTCTTCAAGCTGATCCTGGACTACCTGCGGGACAGGATCGGCAAGTTCGGCTTCGACCTGATGGACAACATGATGGCGTGGGTGGGCGGCATCGCGCTGACCCTCATGACCTTGTGGGTGCTGATCCAAGGCTATCGAATCGTTACAGGCCGCAGCCGCGATTCGATGATGGTCCTGGTAACCAACATGGCGCGCGCAGCGTTGATTGTTGCCGTTGCCACCAGCATGGGCATGTTCGGGCGCGATCTTCATGAGTTCCTGACCGAGGACGTGAAGGGGCTGATCACCCATGTTGTCACTGGCAAGGATCAGAAGCCGGAAGAGCAGATCGACAAGAGTCTGGCTTGGATGCAGGTGGCGCTGTCCAGCATTGATGGCATCAAGATTCTGAATGACCCTGGATTGCAGGAAGACAAGACCCGGGCCATGTGGTTCATCGGCCTCGGCACAGGTGGTCCAGCGGTAACTGCGGGTTCAATGCTTCTGCTCTACGAAGTAGCAATGGCGTTGTTCATCGGATTCGGGCCGTTGTTCATTCTTTGCCTTCTGTTCGACCAGACCAAGCAGTTGTTCCAGCGATGGTTGTTCTATGGCATCGGAACCATGTTCTCGATGGCGGTGCTGGCGGCAATGGTGTCGATCGCACTGGACATGGTAATTCGCGTGTCCGCCTCGTTCTGGGTGACGGCGCTGGTGAACAAGTTCCCGCTGATGGGAGCGTCCAGCGACGGCATGACCAGTCAGGCGATGCAGCAGGGCGGCATGGGATTGATCCTGACGACCCTGATTCTGACTGCGCCCCCAATGGCGGCCATGTTCTTCCAGGGCACCTTGGGTAGCTTCATGGCATATTCGCAGATAGGTGGCAGCCCGGTGGCACAGGCGCCGGGCCCGAGTGGGCAGCCGCCGGGTAGCTTCTACACACCTCCGGCTCCAGAGAAGGGTGGGACGCATAATGCCACTACCGAGCAGGTTGTTGGTTCGCGAGTGACTGGTGGTAGTTCATCGCCGGGTTCGGCGGTGGTGGACTCCGGGCGTCTTGGTCTTGCAAAGAACAACGGCTGATGGGAAGTTTGAGGGTCTAACGATATGGTCTCGATATTTGGCCGCCGATCTGCGCTTATCTTCGGCGCTGCAATTTGCATGCTATTTTTTGGCTTCGCGCCCGTTGTTGGCGCTGAAGGACGTTGCCCGCCAGGTCAGTATCCAATCGGAGGTCAGGGTGTCGGTGGGTGTGCGCCGATCCCAGGAGGGGATGCGGGCACGGGTCAGACGGGTCCTATCCAAACGGGACGCTGGAATAAGACATGGGGCGCGATCGCCATGGCATCCAATGGCGATGTTGGCGTGTCAGTCGGAAAAGTGAGAAAGGCTGACGCCTCAAATGAGGCCTTGGCCAATTGCAGTCAGCACGGGGCGTCGGACTGCAAGGTTACTCAGACTTACAAGAATCAGTGCGTCGCCTTGGTCTCTCCTCGAACTAGCGCATTCGGAGGCTCCACGTTTGGACGCGCTGAATCTGTCTCTGCCGCGACTTCGTTGGCGATGGGGCTCTGCACGAAGCGCGGCAGTGAGGGTTGTGTGGTGATCTACTCGGCGTGCAGCGAACCGGAATTCGAGTCGTTCTGAGTGGTCGTCAACGAGGCGGCGCAGGTTGGAACGGCTGGAAGAGTTTAGGTTTACCTGCTCTCATGCTTTTCTTGCCAACTCAATGTCCTGCGATCATTGCAGCCGTCTTTGCTTGGCATGCGGTGTAAGAGGGCTGCCGAAAATTCACACTTTGCCTCTTCTTACTGTACTGGGGCGATCGAATCAGATGATAGTGTTGCGTCCGGCAGCTAGCCATTTGGGCGTGGGAAATGACTTGCCCTTGTGTAAGAAGCGATGACTCGTGCTTCGGCTTCGTTCTATAAGCAATGAGCCGGTAAGCAAGTTTCCGCTTATGGTGGCCATGCTTTTCCAAGACACCTTGGGTAGCTTCATGGCATATTCGCAGATAGGTGGCAGTGCTGGGGCTGTGTCGCCTGGTCCGAATGGCCAGCCGGCAGGGAGCTATTACGCTCCGCCGAAGCCTTCTAGCAGTACTGAGGCTCCGACGGCGGGTCAGGACGCGGCTTCCGGGACAGCTCGCATGACCTTGCCACAGAACTCAGCGCCGACGATTCACGACACGGGCCTTCGCGGGGTGAATCGTTAACTTGATGCGTCGCCGCAAGTTGGCAAAAATTCTTGATCTGCTGTCGAGTCGCTTCTTATGAGAATGAATAATTTTCTATTGCTGATTCTCCTGACTCTTGCCCCACTAGTTACTTATGGGGAGGGGCGCTGCCCGCCAGGTCAGTATCCGGTTGGCGGGCAGGGTGCGGGTGGCTGTGCCCCGATTCCAGCCTCTCAGGGTGAGGGGAGTTCCGGGCCGCGTGCGATAGGTAAGTGGATCAAAACCTGGGGAGCCATATCCCGTTCTGTTGCGACCGGTGATGTGGGAGCTTCGGTTGGAAAGAGATCAAAGGCCGAGGCTGTCGCTGAGGCTCAGTCCAGGTGTGCGACATATGGTGCGAAGGATTGCACTGTAGGGATAACGTATAAGAACCAGTGCGTCGCTTACGCGGATCCGGCTCCGGGCTCTAAAGGCTTGATTTCAATGGCCGGCGGCCCAACGAGAGAGGCTGCTTCCACTGAGGTTCTGAAGTACTGTGCTGCTCACGGCGGTGGGCAGTGCACGATCAAGTACACCGATTGCAGTGAGCCGATCTTCCAAGAATTCTGATTGCTCGATGGAGCTGCGTTGATACATCCGACGTCCAGCGTCTATCGCATTCTGGCATAGTAGTGGTATCTGTCTCTAGGTGAGACTGCTGCTTGGCGCTTGAGTCACGTAGGTAGCCACTCATGGTGATTGCGCTTTTTTCAATCAAGAGCGCCTCTCAATCCAAGTTCCGTTAGGCGAGCAATCCCTCCTCGAAGTAGGGTGCGTTCGCGTCAAAAATGTTGACGCATCAGCCCCTCAGACGCAGGAACTTTTTCGTCGTTGACGGCTCTGAGGGCGAGTATTGCGGGCGACGCTCACGGCGCAGTAGCGCGGCATGGGCTTGATCCTGGCGAACACGATTCTGACTGTTGCCAATGGCGGCCATGTACTTCCGAGGCACCTTGGGTAGCTTCATGGCATATTCGCAGATAGGTGGCAGCCCGGTTGCGCAGGCGCCGGGCCCGAGCGGGCAGCCGCCGGGTAGTTACTACACGCCTCCGGCTCCAGAGAAGGGGAGCACCGGGCATGGAGCAAGCGGCGTGGGGCAGATGGGTAGATCAACTGGATCTCCACATGTTGCCGATAGGCCGTCGGATACAGGCCGATTTGCCAAGGCACCTATTTAGCCCGCGGAGATGCGCGTTGTCTGTGTAAGGAGAGTTGCCTGATGAGAATGATCCATTTGCTAGCGCCGTTGGTGTTCATGTTCGCCACATCGGCCCTTGAGGCTCGGGCTGAGGGGCGATGTCCTCCTGGGCAGTACCCGATCGGAGGGAAGGGAGTCGGTGGTTGCGCCCCGATTCCTGGAGGCGAAGGTGCAGCTACCAGTGGGCCCAGAGCGACGGGTAAATGGATCAAGACTTGGGGCGCAATATCATTGGCGCCGTCGGGCGCCTCTGGCTCCTCAACAGGGCGGGTACGGAAGACGGAGGCCGTTGAAGAGGCGCAGAGGAAGTGTGCTGAATCCGGCGGAGTGGGATGTAAGGTTACAATTACATATAAGAATCAATGCGTGGCCGCCGTTGTCGCCAGCTCGGGCACAGGTGGAACCACGCAGTTTGGTACAGGTGCAACGATCGAGAGTGCCACGGAGTTTGCCTCCCGCCTCTGTGCCTCGAAAGGAGGGAGCGATTGTGCTGCCGTCTACTCCGCTTGCTCTGAGCCGATCTTCGAGGAATTCTAAAAATCCAATAGCGAGTCTGTGGTCGTCCGACTGGCGTCCTGGCACAGTCCTTTATGGAAAGAATCCGGAAGATTGAATGTCAGGCAGGTCGAAATGGTGAGGTGCCCGGTAGTTGCGCGCTGGCTCGGGCGTTTGGTGTAGAGGCGAATCGGCTTCCGTAACTCGGGTGCGTGGTGGCGGAAGGATGAGTGACAGCGGATCAGATGCTGGATCTCGCATCGCCCCGGGATTGAGTGCGAGGCGGCTTGGAGACCAATCCTCAATGGCAAGGGGATTGGACGTGAAAAGGCGTCGTTCCGACCTGCGGTGAGGAAATTTGGTGGCATGAAAGCACTTGGCACCAAGCGACTCGAGAGTCTGGGGTGAGAGCCTGCGGCTGAAGAAGCTGCACGCCGAGAAGTTTGATCGAGAACGACGGCATCCAGAATGCGATGCGAAAGGCGCATCTTTCTTAGGGGGGGGATGCCCGTTTGCTGCGCTGTGGAAAAGGGCCGCAAGACTACCGGATAATCACCGGCCGCAGCCGCGACTCGATGATGGTCCTGGTAACCAACATGGCGCGCGCAGCGTTGATTGTGGCCGTTGCCACCAGCATGGGCATGTTCGGGCGCGATAAGCAGCGCACGCTTTCCGCGCAACCTCAGGCCGGCGGGGCTGCGGGAGGCGATGCATCCCCGGCGCCATCCAACGCGGATCTGTTTGTCGGATAAGCCACCATTCACGTTAACCGCGCTTTTTCTGTGATCAAGTGCGCTTTTCATCCCAAGCCCCCTTCGACGAGCCCCGCCTCCTCGAAGTAAGCTGCGTGCGCGTCAAAATCCCGACGCATCGGTGCCATCGAACGCAGGAGCTTTTCCGTCCATGAGGACTCTGATCACCCGCGTTGCGGATGACGCTTGCCACCGTCGCGGTCGCCGTGGGCTCAGGGCTATCATCCGGCATGGCGGACGCTGGGCGCGCGTGGTGCATGGCGCCGGTTCCGGCCTCCGCTCGGATACTGGCAGGACGGGATTGAAGGAGTTGCAGGGGATGCAGAAGGGGAGTGGCGTACACATGGACAATGCCTTGGCGTTCGTTCCGTCCGGCGCGAACCTGCTGGAGGCGGTACGCGGCGATCTCACCGGCAACGGGATCGACGACCAGTTGCTGGTGATCGATCAACCGGCACCCGACGGCTTGGTGCCCGGCGAGCACGGTCCTAACCGGGTGTTGTTGCTGCTGCTGGGTGACGCCGCGGGCCGATGGCAGTTGGCCGCGCGCAACGACAAGCTGGTGCCGTGCTCCACCCGTGGGGGCATTGCCGGCGACCCCTTCGCGTACGTGACCATCGAGGATGGCGCGTTCAGTGTGATCACCAACGGCGGGAGCCGTGAGCGCTGGAGCAGCATCTACACGTTCCGCTACGTTCCGGCCGACGAGGCCTGTTGGGTGCATGGCGTGCAGCGCAGGGTGGTCGACACCGAGACCGAGGCCAGTCATACACGCGATTTCTCGGCGGCCGAACTTGGTCGGGTGCGGTTCGAGGATTTCGATCCGTCCGTTGTCGCCGACGTGAGCTTGCCCTGAGTGCCATGCCTGTGAGGAGGCGGGAGTACCCAACGATGATCGAGCAGGAGTTTCACCGTGTCGCAGGATAGAGAGTCGCAGTTGCTGCGGCAGGCCACGGAGGCCGGCATCACCTCGTCCCGGGAACTGGCCAACTTCATGGCGCAGGCCGGGCACGAGTCCCGTGGCCTGAGCCGGCTCAATGAAAGTTTCAACTTCACCCGGGGTATCTCGCAGATCCCGGTGGAAGCGGCGTGGCGCAATGGCAATGGCGCGCTTGAGGACGCCCGCCAGGACGCGTTGCGCGGCCGTCCGGAGAATCTGGCCGAGCTGATGTACGGCGGGCGCATGGGCAATGATGCGCCCGGCGAAGCATTGAAGTATCACGGTCGCGGCTATCTGCCGCTGGTCGGCAAAGAGAATTACGAGCGTGCCGGCAAGGCGCTGGATCTGGATCTGGTGAATCAACCGGAACTGGCCGCGCAGCCTGAGCATGCGGGCCGTATTGCGGTGTGGCAGTGGCAAACGCGCGTGCCGGAGGCGGCGCGCGAGGATGTGCGCGAAGCGACGCGCGCGATCAATGGTGGCCTTAACGGCATCGAGGCCCGCCAGCAGCGATTCGATGCGTGGCAGCAGAAGCTGACGCCTGATGTGATGGCGCGGCTGGAGCGGGGCGAAGTAGGGGCGCCGGCGCAGCAGGCCACCCTGCGCGACATGTCGCAGCCGGGCGAGCCGGGACACGCCCTGTTCCAGGGGGCACGCCAGCACCTGCAGCAGATGGGGGTGCAGAGCGGACTGCGCAGTGAACAGGAACTGGACAACGCCGCCGGCGCGCTGGCGTTGAGCGCGCAGAAGGCCGGCCTGTCGCGTATCGATCATCTGCTGGCGGGCAACGACGGGCGCACGCTGTTTGCGGTGCAGGGCACGCTGGGAGATCCGGCGATGCTGCGTGCGTCCGTTGACCGGGAGCAGGCCGCCCAGCAGCCGCTGGCGCAGAGCAGCCAGCAGTTGGCTGCCAGTGTCGCCCAGCAGGACCCGGCGGCCGCGCTCGCCCGCGAGCAGGAGCAGCGTTCTCGATCCCTGTAACACCTGATGCCGGCGGGCAGGGGACCCGCCGGCGCTTTACGTACGACGCGTGGCGCCCTGTGGCGCCGACATGGAAACCCACTCGGAAGGACACCACATGCGAATCGTTCCCTCGAATGCCCGGCACGCCGCTGCCCGCTGCGATGCATCCGCGCGCCGCCTGCCGCCGCTCTGGCTGCTGTCACTTGGACTTGCCGCAGCGTCGGCACAGGCTCAAGCTCAGGAGACAGCGGCGCCCGTCGTGGAGGCGCCCCCGGCTGCCGAGCCGACCGTTGACGTGCCTGCAGGGACGGCGTCTGTTGCAGCGCCCGCGGCGACCGATGCCGTTGTCGCGGCGCCGGCTTCCGATGTACCCGCTGCCGCGCCAGCCCCTGCAACACCCGTGGTGGACGCACAACCGGAGCCCGTTGCAAACCCGACGCCCCCGCCCGCGACGGCTGTAGGGACGGCCCCAGTAGCTGCACAGCCAGCCGCCGCCGAGCCAGCCGCTCCGGCGGTAGCGCCCGCACCGCCCGCATTGGCCATCGTGCCGTTGCCGCCCGAGCAGGCGACCGAGCGTGCGCTTGGTGCCCGCTGCCCGGTGGATCTTGCTGGGCGGCTGGCGGCCCAGGGCGAGCTGCTGATCGGCGCCTGCCAGGGCACGATGCCGGCGCATCTGGCCGCGCTGCTGGTCGCGCTGCCCCAGCAGGACATCCACCTGCCGCGCAGCTGGCGCGAGCGTGAGGTGCAACAGAAGGTTTGGTTCAAGGCGGTGCCGGGCTACGGCCAGCGCCCGGACTTCATCGCGCGGATGGGCGACATCTGGGTGCGCTCGCTGGAAGGACGCGACGCCGACAGCACGTTCTACCTGGTGTCGGCACCGTTCACCTGCAGCGACCGGGTCGCCAACCGCGATGAGTACGGCGCGGAGCCGGTACGTGTGCCAGCGGGTGACTGCCGCGAGGCCTATGTGGCCCAGCGTGTGTACCAGGTTCGCGGGGATGCCGCGCCGAGGGATGTGACCGCCGACGCCATGCCGGCCATGCCCCAGGTGACGGAGGCCGATCGTGCACGGCAGCTGTCGCGCGAGGGCCGGATCAGCCTGGACCACAGCAAGTTGCAGTATGGCCCGGCCATGCGCTGGTTCGTGCAGTACCCGGAGACGGCGCATCAGGTCGGTCCGCGTGCCTACAGTGACTGGAACCGCGAGCACCTGGCCTTCGTGGTCTGGACTGGGGATCGCTTCGAGCTGCGCGAAAAGGTCGCGCGGGCGCAGTGGCCCTGTGATCCGGTAGCGCCGGGTGATCGCGCCTGTGGTGGCTTCCCGGATTCCGGGCCGGATCTGTTCGTGACCGCCAGTGCGTCCGCGCCGGTCGCGGCCTCCAGCCCCTGAGGCAGAGGGCCGAAGTGACGCGGGAGCCGGATTGACCGGTTCCCGCGCTGTTCATCAGGCCTGCATGCTGCGGGTCTGGTTCTGCTGTTGTTCCAGTTGTTGATCGCGGTCCTGTGCCAGGCGCTGTCCCGCAGCTTGCTGATCAATCCGCTGGCTGCTCTGCTCCAGCGGGGTGTTCATCGCCACGGCCGTGTCCACCGACACGCGCAGATGCGCCGGGTCGCCGCCCAGGCCCTGCACCGCGAAGCTGCGCGAGGCGTCGGCATTCATCACCACCTCGTCGATGCGCTTGCCGCCTGCAGCGTGCATCTCCGCCGCCAGGCTACCGGCCAACTGCGTACTCATCACGTCCGGCACGCGGCCGACGCGAACGTCCTGCGCATGCACGCCACGGATCGCGTCGTTGAACAGCGGGTTGCCCAGGTGATTGGCATCGTCCATGCGCAGCATGCTGGTGTGATGGCCGTTCTTCTCCGCCTCGCGACGGGCCGGCTCACCGGGTTGCAGCGGGCCACGGAGGTGGTCGTACAGATCGATGGCGCCGCCCGGGATGCCGCGTGCTGCACGGGTAACACCGCGGCGCAGTGATTCGACGTCGTCGCGGTACTCCTCGATCATCTTGGCGTTGTCTTTCGCCAGTTTCTGCGTTTCCGGGTGCTTCAGCACCGAGCCTTCGTTGAGGAAGTTGCCCAGTTTGTGCGCGCCGAATGAGCTGGTGGCCGCGATGATCGGACGGTCTGGAATCAGATCACGCAGGGCGTGATTGCTGAAGCCGTTCGCTGCCAGCGTCTTGATCTCGTCGGGCTTGGCGTAGATGCGGACCTGGCCGAAGTGCGGCGAGGCAGCGCTGACCGGATCGGAGGCCATGACGTGGTTGATCATGGTGTTGCCGCCTTCCGGAATGCGGTAGCTGAGGCTGACCGCGCCGTAGGCGTTGAAGGTCTCGCCCTTGACGTTGAAGTGGTGCGAGGTGATCTGGGCCAGGGCGCCGCCGAGGGAGTGGCCTGTGACGGTAACTTCGGGCGGACGTTGTCCGAGATCCTGCCCTTCCTTCTTGGCGTAGGCGAGGGCGCGTTGAGTCAGCGCGATGGCGTCCGGAGCCTGCACGTTGGTGCGGGCGACGACCATGCCACCATCGGTCAGAATTGCATCGCGTGCGATCTGTTCGGTGCCGCGATGTGCGACGACAATTTCATTGGTGTCGACTCGCTGGTAGATCGTTCCCTGATAGCCGTTCAGTCGATTATCAACATGCTCAAGAATCTTGTACTTGTGGCCGTTGATCGGGACGATCTCTTCTTGACCAGGTGCACGACGACCGACCGCATAATCCTTGTATGCATCTTCGGATAGTGCAGCATAGTCCTGGCTGTTGAGGCTCATTGGCGCACCTCACTGGCTTCAAGCGAAGCGGAGAACAGCGCATTCTGCAGTTCAGGCCGGAACTTGGTGGGATCTTTCTGGCCGCTTGCGCCGTAATCAGGAATCTCGTTCACACGCGGATAGTCTGCGCGAGGATAGTGGCGAGTTTCGGTCTCGCCTTTGACGAACGGCGCTGCCTCAATGAACGACAGGAAGCGCGTTTCACCCTCGGCGCCGGTGGCTTTCAGCATCGCGCCGGCGCCGCTGAATTCCCACTTGCAGACGCCACGACCGTAGTAGTCCTCATCCAGCATCCGGTCGAGGTACACGGTGCCGCGGTATTCGCCGTCGGCGACCTTGCGCAGCTCCACCGGCTCCTGGCTGGTGATGCGTGCGGCGGTACCGGTGGCCGGTTCGATGTGCCCGCACTGGTCTTCGTTGGTCACGTCGTACTGCGCGACACCTTCAACCAGCGCGAAATCACCGGGGGCATCCTTCAGGCGCAGCACCAGTTCATAGGCCTTGCGCGGGCTGGGGTTGAGCTTGGCGAGGCCACGCCCACCCTGGGCGACATCGGCTTCAGCAGCGGCACGTTCCTGGTTCATGGCGGTCTCCGGATTGCAGGCGGTCAATAGAAGCAGAGCAAGGCACGGGATCATCTTGTGGCGCAATGTCGGCCTCCTTGGGGGTAGGAATGGTTGAACTGGCAGCTCATGGCGCGAGTTTCTGCACAGTGGTGGTGGTCGAGAACAGCGCGTCGCGCAGATCTTCGCTGTACTCTGATGGATTCTCCTCGCCACTGGCGCCATAGTTGGCGACGGTGGCGGCGAGTGGATAGATCAACTTTGGGTAGTAGAGCGTCAGAGGAGACTCGTTCTCCATGCGCTCCTTGTCGATGAACGTCAGGAATCGCGTATCCGCCTCGCCGGTCGTAGCGCGCAACATCGCACCGACTCCCGTCAGCGCCCAATGGCAGACACCACGCCCGTAGTAATCCTCGTCCTGCATTCGGTCGAGGTAGAACGTGCCGCGGTATTCGTTCTCGCCCACCTGGCGCAGTGCGATAGGTTCCTGACTGGTGATGCGGCCCGCAGTGCCCGTTGCAGGTACGATCCGCCCACATGCTGCGTAGTTGCGTGCGTCGTACTGGGCAACGCCCTCGACCACCGCGAAGGGACCGGGGGCATCCTTCAGTGTCAGCACCAGCTCGTAGCCTTGCTCCGGTGATGGGTTGAGTTTGGCCAGGCCGCGCCCACCAGCGGCGACGTCGCGCTCGGCATCAGCATAGGGCGAGCATGCGGCCAGTGGGATAAGGGCGAGCAACGCCAGCAGCGGCTGCCTTTTCCTTTCAGGGAGCGCTACTCCCATGGCCTGATCCTGCATCGTGCGTCCATGTCCATATATCCTTCCTGGGTGACAGGTTTCTCGATTATGGAGCGTGTCAGGAACGCAGCGCCACCGCCGCGACGGCTTTTTGACGCGCCCGATGCGGTGTATTCCGGCGAATCGACTGCAGCACAGGGGATTCGGGTGTCGCGTTGGCCTTGCTGGCAGGGCCTGTTCGCGGTTGAATCTGCGACGTAAATCAATAATTCACGCATTCATCACGTTATCAAAGGCGTTCTCTTGAACTGCATGATCCGCACCGAAACCACGGCCGACCACGCCGCCATCCATGCACTCACCGAGGCCGCCTTCCGCGAAGCCCCGCACAGCAGCCACACCGAGCAGTTCATCGTCGACGCCCTGCGCACCCGCGGGGAGTTGAGCATTTCGCTGGTCGCCGAAACTCAGGGTCAGGTGGTCGGTCACATTGCCCTGTCGCCGGTGACGGTCAGCGATGGAAGCACGGGCTGGTTTGGTCTGGGCCCGATCTCGGTATTGCCCGCGTGGCAGGGGCAGGGCATCGGTGCGGCCCTGATGCGCGCCGCACTTGAAGCACTGCGTCAGCAGGGTGCGCATGGCTGTGTATTGCTGGGCGAGCCGGCCTATTACGGGCGCTTCGGCTTCCGTGCCGAGCCGGGCCTGGTGTTGCCGGGCGTGCCGGCGGAGTACTTCCAGGCGCTTTGCCTGCAGCCTCCGCTGGCTCAGGGCGAGGTGCAGTACTCACCGGCCTTCGAGGCGACAGCCTGAGCCACGGCGGGCGTGCGCCCGCTCAGGGCGCGCGCCAGACGGTCGGTTCGGGTTGCGGTTTCGGAATGCGGTAGCCGCCGATATGCTCGAGAAGTTCATTGGTACGACGCTGCTCGATCAGTACCTCACGCAGCAGGTTGCGCACGGCGAAGATGGCGAACGGCACCAGGATCCAGACCAGGCTGATGCCCAGCGCAAACAGGGTCAACAGGGCTTTTGCACCATCCATGTACGGCATTCCTTGATCGAAAGCAGCCACGCTAACACGCAGCTGCTGCCAACGGATGTCAGGCCTTATGCCGAAGGTGGATCAGCGGATACGGGCGGCCCTGCGAATCCAGCGGCGAACGACCGGTTTCGACAAAGCCCATGCGCAGGTAGAAGCCCACGGCCTGCGCGTTCTGTGCGTTGACGTCGGTGCTCAGCTGCGGGTGCAGGGCCAGTGCGTGCTGCAGCAGCTGCCGACCGATACCGGTGCCGCGCACGTCCGGATCGATGAACAGTGCTTCCATGTGGGTGCCGTCGATCAGCATGAAGCCCAGCGGCCGATCCTGTGCATCGACAGCAACGGTCATCGGCGCCTGCGGCAGGAAACCGGCGACTTCGGCATCGATCGCCAGGCGATCTTCAGTGCTGAGGAAGTCGTGGGTGGCGTCGACGGCGCGGCGCCAGAGATCGACAAGGGCGGCGCCGTCGTCAGCGCGAGAGAGACGGAGGGTGGTCATATGTTCACCAAGGTGCTTGCAGGAATGCGCAGTATGAAGCTTTCCGGCCGTGCTTGCAGGTGCGGATTCATCCGGCGTTGCGATGGCCGATGAAGGGACTGTAGGCAGTCGCTTCCGCGCGCAGCGCCACACCATCCTCGAAGTCCTCACTGTTGTTGAAGGGCACGGTCGGCCACTGCCGCCATCGCGACAGTCGCTCGCGGTAGGAAAGGGTGGCTGCAACCAATGCTTCGTCGTGGGCCTGCACGCGTTCCGCTGCAAGCCCTGAGCGCACGCCATGCACCACATGCGGTTCCATCACCTCGAAGCCGACGTAGCGCAGGCTGTACATCAACGGCCACAGCAGCAACCGGGTGTCACCCTCGCGGCCATCAAGCGCGCACGCCCGTGCTGATGAGCCGGTGGTGACGCTCAGCAGCGCACGCTTGCCGCGCATCACGCCGCGCTCGTGGCGCTGCCGGCTGTTGTACATCGGTCCGTAAACCAGCACGCGGTCCAGCCAGCCCTTGAGGATGGCCGGCGCCGCAAACCACCACAGTGGGAACTGCAGGATCACCAGGTCCGCGGCCTGCAGCAGCTGCAGGTGATGCCGCACATCGGCGGGCAACTGGTCGTGTTCGGCGCTGTAGCGCTGTTCGCGCTGGGCATCGAAGCGCTCGGGCTGCAGGCGCCGTGGATGGTGCCAGGCCGCTTCCAGCGGATCGAAGCCTTCTGCATACAGGTCGACCATGTCCACCTGCAGATGGTCGTGCCGCAGCTGCTCGGCCGCCTGCATGGCCAGGTGGGCATTGAAGGAACGGGGTTCGGGGTGGGCCAGCAGGATCAGAGCGCGCATGAGGGAGGGGCGTATTGGGATGTGCGACCATCCTCGCGGTGCCGGCATGCCCCGGCAATTACGCACTTTGAGGTAACCATGGCCTTTCCCGGTGATGTCTATGCCGCCGACTGCTCGGCGCGCGATGCGCTGGCACTGATCTCCGGCAAGTGGGTGATGCTGCTGCTGCCGGCATTGGCCGAGGGCCCGCAACGCAATGGTGCGCTGCTGCGGAAGATCGAAGGCATCTCGCAGAAGGTGCTGACCCAGACCCTGCGACAGCTGGAGCGCAACGGTCTGATCGAGCGCTGCGATCTGGGCGGCAAGCCACTGCACGTGGAGTACCGGTTGACCGAGGTTGCGCGCAGTCTGGTAGACACCCTGACCGCGTTGGACCGTTGGGCCGAGCACAATTTCCCGGCGCTGGACGCTGCCCGCGAGCGCTTCGACGCGCGCTAGCGGCGCCTGCACGGCTGCGGGCGTACAATGCGGCCCCGGCGGCCATCCTGGCCCTGCAGACACGCGAGAACCGCCATGACCGACGCCCTGGGTGTGCCGGTGCACGACACCGACGAACACTGGATGCGCCACGCGCTGGCGCTGGCTGAGCGCGCACAACGCGAGTTCGACGAGATCCCGGTGGGTGCAGTGCTGGTCGGTGCCGACGGCCAACTGCTGGGCGAGGGCTGGAACCTCAACATCGCCTCGCATGACCCCAGCGCACACGCCGAGATCGTGGCCATGCGGGCGGGCGGAAAACTGCTGGCGAACCATCGCCTGCTTGGCAGCACGCTGTATGTGACCCTGGAGCCGTGTGCGATGTGCGCAATGGCGATCGTGCACGCGCGCGTTGCACGGTTGGTCTACGGTGCCAGCGACCCCAAGACCGGTGCCTGCGGCAGCGTGTTCGACCTCATTGGCGATGCCCGCCACAACCACCGGGTGGAGATCCACGGTGGGGTACTGGCCAAGGAAGCCAGCATGCGCCTGACCAACTATTTCCGCGCCAAGCGTGGCAAGCCGCCGCTGCTGCTGGAAGACCACGTCGGCGAGGGCTGAAGGGCGAACGGGTATGATGGGCGCCTCTTTCCTTCACCGGTAGGCCGCGCGCCTGCCCAGCAACGAGGCGACACATGGCGGACAACGGCGCGGCCAACGAACGACTGATCTGGATCGACCTGGAAATGACCGGGTTGGATACCGACAACGATTCGATCATCGAGATCGCCACCGTAGTCACTGACGCCCAGCTCAACGTGCTGGCCGAAGGTCCGGAATTCGCCATCCACCATCCGCTGGAAACGCTGGAAGCGATGGACGAGTGGAACCGCAACCAGCACCGCCGTTCGGGCCTGTGGCAGCGTGTGGTGGACAGCACGGTGACCCTTGCCCAGGCTGAAGCGCAGACGGTGAATTTCCTGGCGCAGTGGATCCCGGCCGGCCTCTCGCCGATGTGCGGCAACTCCATCTGCCAGGACCGCCGCTTCCTGCACCGCCAGATGCCGCGCCTGGAGAAGTACTTCCACTACCGCAACCTGGACGTGTCCACGGTGAAGGAGCTGGCCAAGCGCTGGGCGCCGAGCGTGGCCGCTGGCGTCGGCAAGAACAGCAACCACACCGCGCTGAGCGATGTGCATGACTCCATCGCCGAGCTGCGTCACTACCGCCAGTTCATGGGCGCGCTGTCGGGGTTGCCCACGGCCTGAACAACGACGCCGGGCATGGCCCGGCGCTACCGGGTGACACGCGAACTGGTAGTGCCGGCCGCTGGCCGGCAATTCAGCGGCCTTCGTGACGTGTATCAGGTTGCCGGCCAGCGGCCGGCACCACCCTCCGTTCAACTCCCTGGCGCTAAGATCAGCGCCATGAACGAGCCCATCCTGCTTCCCCGCGACATTGCCCATGACGCCCGCGACTGGTCTGACCTGCAGCGGGCGGTGGCCCTGCTGGAAGCGCCGACCCTGACCGCGCGCATGGCCAATCTGGTCGGCACGCCGCTGGAGTTCGCGGTGAAGGCGCTGCCCAGCTCGGTCTCCAATCGCATCCACGGCGCGGTGCAGGCGGCGCTGACCAAGTCGGCGCAGGCGGCGCTGTGGAGCATGGACAACACCCCCGGCAAGGGGGCGTCCACCCGCTGGCACAAGCTGGCCGCAGCGACCTCCGGTGCGGTGGGCGGCGCCTTTGGCTTTGCCGCGCTGTTCATCGAGCTGCCGGTGTCGACCACCATCATGATGCGCGCGGTGGCCGACGTGGCTCGCAGCGAAGGCTTCGACCTGTCCGAGTTCAGTACCCGCCAGGCCTGCCTGGAGGTGTTCGCGCTGGGCGGCAACTCGCCGCGCGATGACGCCAGCGAGACGGGCTATTACCTGGCCCGCGGCTTCACCACCGATGTGATGCGCCATCTGTCGGCCGAGCTGGCCGGGCGCGTGGTGACCGGCCGCGATCTCACCCTGGGCGTAGCGCCGAAGGAAGCCGGCAAGCTGCTGGCGAAGATGGTGGAGAAGGTAGCCGCGCGCTTCGGCGTGGTGGTCACCGAGAAATTCGCCGCACAGGCGGTGCCGATCGTGGGTGCCGCTGCCGGTGCGACGCTCAATACGATGTTCACCGATTACTACCAGGACATGGCCCGCGGCCACTTCATCGTGCGCCGGTTGGAGCGCAAGTACGGCGAAGACGTGGTGCGCACGTGCTATGACCGCGTGGCGCATGGCGGGGCGTTGATCGAGCCCACGTTGTAACCCGCTTCGGGGTCAGAGCCCTTTGCGTTGCAAAGGGATCCGACCTCGGTTGCGCGCGGGGTCGGATCCCGTTCCGCAGGAAGGGGCTCTGACCAATGGCCACGCCACCCTTGCCTGCCAGGCACAACTGTTTTGCCACGATCCGCCTGTTGCACTGCGGCATCCATCCCCATCCTTGCGGTCAGTCCCCCCGCAAGAGATCGCTGCCATGTTGTTCACTTCCCACCGTCTGGGCCTGTTGGCCCTGCCCAACCGTATCGTGATGCCGCCGATGACCCGCTCGCGTGCCGCCGACGGCAACGTTGCCACCGCGGAAATGGCCGCCTACTACGCGCAGCGGGCCAGCGCGGGCCTGATCGTCAGCGAAGGTACCCAGATCAGCCCGCAGGGCCAGGGCTATGCCTGGACGCCGGGCATCCACAGCCCGGAACAGGTGCAGGGCTGGCGACAGGTGACAGATGCCGTGCACGCTGCAGGCGGTCGCATCTACGCCCAGTTGTGGCATGTGGGTCGGGTCTCGCACGTGGCGCTGCAGCCCGGCGGTGCCGCGCCGGTGTCGTCGTCGGCGCTGCTGGCCGAGGGCGTGAAGGTGTTTGTCGACCCCACCGGCGCCGGCCCGGAAGCGGGCGTGGGCGAGATGATCCAGCACTCGATGCCGCGCGCGCTGGCCGAGGCCGAGATTCCGGGTATCATCGCCGACTACGCGCAGGCCACGCGTAATGCGCTGGCCGCCGGCTTCGATGGTGTCGAGCTTCACGGTGC
Organism: Stenotrophomonas genospecies 3; assembly: GCF_054473855.1. Taxonomy (NCBI): domain Bacteria; kingdom Pseudomonadati; phylum Pseudomonadota; class Gammaproteobacteria; order Lysobacterales; family Lysobacteraceae; genus Stenotrophomonas; species Stenotrophomonas genospecies 3. The sequence continues at coordinate 22,684 of NZ_JBTMUR010000005.1, read as the reverse complement.
AAATGGCTATCTGATCAACCAGTTCATCGACTCGCAGGCCAACCAGCGCAGCGACGGCTATGGCGGCTCGTTGCAGAACCGGCTGCGTTTCCTGCGCGAGGTCGTGCAGGCGGTGACTGCAGAAGCCGGTGGTGAGCGCGTTGGCGTGCGCCTGGCGCCGCTGACGACGTTGCAGGGCGCGGTGGACGATACGCCGCAGGCCACCTACCTGGCGGCGGCACACCTGCTGGGCGAGCTGGGCGTGGGCTACCTGCACATCGCCGAGGCCGACTGGGATGACGCACCGCTGATGCCAGTGGCGTTCAAGCAGGCGCTGCGCATGGTCTACCCGGGCACCCTGATCTACGCCGGCAAGTACACCGCCGAGCGCGCCGAGCAGGCACTGGCTGAAGGTTGGGCCGACCTGATCGGCTTCGGTCGCCCGTTCATCGCCAACCCGGACCTGCCCGAGCGCCTGCGTCTGGGGGCGGAGCTGAACCCGCCGGATCGCGCAACGTTCTTCGGCGGTGGTGCGGTCGGGTTCACCGATTACGCGACGCTGAAAGAAAGCGTCGCCGCCTGATCCCGGAGGCTGCCGGCCAGCGGACGGCACTACCGATGTATGGAGATGGGGTGGGTGCCGGCCAGCGGCCGGCACTACCAGGGTGCGCGGGGCAGGGTAGTGCCGGCCGCTGGCCGGCATTTCTGTTTGGGATCAGGGCTTGTCGCGCACCAGCGCGTCGGCCTCGACCACGCCGCCATCCTTGCCGTGCAGGTACAGGTGCATGTCCTGCTGCGGATACGGGATGTTGATGCCGGCCTTGTCGAAGCCCAGCTTGAGCTGCTCCAACAGCGTGACCTTGGTACCGAACCAGTCGGCCGACTTCACGTAGCAGCGGATGCCAAGATTGATCGCGTGCGCGCCCAGTTCGTACACCACCACGTCCGGTGCGGGCGTCTGCAACACGCGCGGGTCGGCCTTCATCAGCGCCAGCGCGGTGTCGCGCGCCAGCTGGATGTTGTCTTCATAGCCGATGCCCACCACCAGTTCGACGCGGCGGGTCGGCTCGGCGGTCAGGTTGATGATCGGCGCAGCGGTGATCAGCGTGTTCGGAATGGTGGTGTGCTGATTGTCGGCACCGGTGATGACGGTCTGGAAGATGCGCACTTCGCGCACCGTGCCGGTCTGTCCGGCCACCGTCACTACATCACCGACGCGGAACGGGCGCAGCGTCACCAGCATCACGCCCGAGGCGATGTTGGACAGCGAATCCTTCAGTGCCAGGCCAACCGCCAGGCCGGCGGTGCCGAGCACAGCCAGCAGCGGGGTGATCTGCACGCCCAACGTGCCGATCGCCAGTACCACCACGATCACCAGCGACGCGGCGTACACCACGTTGCGCAGGAAGTTGCCCAGCATCGGGTCCACGCCCATGCGCGCGGTGGCGCGTGGCATCGCGTTGGACAGGCGTCGCGCCACCCATATGCCGACCAGCAGCACCACGATCGCGGCCAGCAATGGCACGCCGTAGGTCTCCAGCAGGCGTTCCCAATCGAGCGAGTGGAACCAGGGTGTTGCGGCGGGGGCGGGTGGGGCAGTGCCGAGCATGCGGGCTCCTTTGCAGCGGGGGAGGTGGCGCGCGCAGACGCCAGAAACAACAAGCCCCGCAGAGGCGGGGCTTGCATGCAGCTGAAGTATGGGCCGGCGCCGATGAAAGCGACGTCAGCCCTCAGCAATCACGGTCTCAGCCGTTGGCCTTCAGCTTGGCCAGGCGCAGCCAGGTATCGACCACGGTGTCCGGGTTCAGCGACACCGACTCGATGCCTTCCTGCATCAGCCACTCGGCCAGATCCGGGTGATCGGACGGGCCCTGGCCGCAGATGCCGACGTACTTGCCCTTGGCACGTGCCGACTTGATCGCCATCGACAGCAGCTTCTTCACTGCCGGGTTACGTTCGTCGAACAGGTGCGCGACGATCGACGAATCGCGGTCCAGGCCCAGGCTGAGCTGGGTCAGGTCGTTGGAGCCGATCGAGAAGCCGTCGAAGATCTCCAGGAACTCATCGGCGAGCAGTGCGTTGGACGGCACTTCGCACATCATGATGATCTTCAGGCCGTTCTCGCCCTGCTTCAGGCCGTTCTGTTCCAGCACCTCGATGACCTTGCGGCCTTCTTCCAGGGTGCGCACGAACGGAATCATGACCCACAGGTTGTCCAGGCCCATTTCGTTGCGCACGCGCAGCACGGCCTTGCACTCCAGCGCGAAGGCGGCCGAGAAGCTCGGGTCGACGTAACGGCTGGCGCCGCGGAAGCCGATCATCGGGTTCTCTTCGTGCGGCTCGTAGTTGCTGCCGCCGATCAGGTTGGCGTACTCGTTGGACTTGAAGTCCGACAGGCGCACGATCACGGCGTTCGGTGCGACCGAGGCGGTGAGGGTGGCGATGCCTTCCGCCAGGCGGTCCACGTAGAAGCTGACCGGATCACCATAGCCGGCGATCTTCTCGTCGATCTTCTTCTTCGTCGCTGCGTCCTGGCGGTCGTATTCCAGCAGCGCGTTCGGGTGGATGCCGATGTGGCTGGCGATGATCATTTCCAGGCGGGCCAGGCCGATGCCGGCGTTCGGCAGCTGGCCGAAGTCGAAGGCACGTTCCGGGTTGGCCACGTTCATCATGATCTTCAGCGGTGCCGGCGGCATGTTGCCCAGATCGGTGGTGGTGCGCTCGAAGCCGAGCTTGCCTTCGTAGATGAAGCCGGTATCGCCTTCAGCGCAGCTGACGGTGACCAGCTGGCCATCTTCGATCACCTTGGTGGCGTTGCCCGAACCGACCACGGCCGGCACGCCCAGTTCGCGCGCGATGATCGCGGCGTGGCAGGTGCGGCCGCCACGGTTGGTGACGATGGCCGAAGCGCGCTTCATCACCGGTTCCCAGTCCGGGTCGGTCATGTCGGCGATCAGCACGTCGCCCGGCTGCACGCGGTTCATGTCGTCCAGCGTCTTGACCACGCGGGCGACGCCCGAACCGATCTTGGCACCGACGGCGCGGCCCTCGGCCAGCACGTTGCCGCCCTTTTCGGTCAGCGCGAAGCGCTCGATCTGGGTGGCATGGCTGCGCGACTTCACCGTTTCCGGGCGCGCCTGCACGATGAACAGCTTGCCGCTGACACCGTCCTTGGCCCACTCGATGTCCATCGGGCGGCCGTAGTGCTTTTCGATGACCAGCGCCTGCTTGGACAGTTCCTGCACGTCCTCGTCGCTGATCGAGAAGGTGTTGCGCAGTTCAGCCGGGGTGTCCTCGATCCTGACGCGCTCACCCGGAACATCCGAATACACCATGCGGATGGCCTTGCTGCCGAGCGAGCGGCGCAGGATCGCCGGCTTGCCGGCCTGCAGGGTGGGCTTGTAGACGTAGTACTCGTCCGGGTTGACCGCGCCCTGCACGACCATTTCGCCCAGGCCGAAGGACGAGGTGACGAACACCACATCGCGGAAGCCGGACTCGGTGTCCAGGGTGAACAGCACGCCGGAGGAACCGACGCCCGAACGCACCATCAGCTGCACGCCGGCGGACAGGAACACGTCTTCATGCTTGAAGCCGTGGTGCACGCGGTAGGCGATGGCACGGTCGTTGTACAGCGAGGCGAACACTTCCTTGACCTTGTGCACGACGTCGTCGGCGCCGGTGACGTTGAGGAAGGTTTCCTGCTGGCCGGCGAAGGAGGCATCCGGCAGATCCTCGGCGGTGGCCGACGAACGCACGGCCACGGCCACGTCGCCGCCGCCATTGTCGGCGCTCAGCTGGGCGTAGGCAGTGCGGATGTCCTGGTCCAGCTGCGGCTGCAGCGGGGCATCGATCACCCAGGTGCGGATTTCCTTGCCCGCTGCGGTCAGCGCGTTGACGTCCTCGACGTCCAGCGTGGCCAGCTTGTCGAAGATGCGCTTGGACAGATCGTTGTGCGCGATGAAGTCCTTGAAGGCTTCAGCGGTGGTGGCATAACCGCCCGGCACCGAAACGCCCAGACCGGCCAGGTTGCCGATCATCTCGCCCAGCGACGAATTCTTGCCGCCTACGCGGGCCAGATCGGCCAGACGCAGTTCGTGCAACCACAGGATGTTCTCGTTCAAGCGCGATGCTCCGTTTGGCCATCGCCCGAGGCGGGCTGGAATGGCCGCGTCCGTAGGAAGAAGCCGATATGATGCCGGGCAGAGTACCGTCGGCACAAGCTTGTGCTGGCGGCCTTTTTAGGCTTCGTAGGGGGTAAAAGCGCGCATGTCGACCATCCGTCCGGTGTTCTACGTTTCCGATGGAACCGGTATCACCGCTGAAACCATTGGGCATAGCCTGCTTACCCAGTTCTCCGGGTTCAGCTTCATTACCGATCGCATGTCGTTTGTCGACGACCCCGAAAAAGCGCGTGAAGCCTGTGCCCGGATCCAGGCGGCAGGGGAGCGGTACCAGGTCCGGCCGATCGTGGTGAACTCCTGCGTGGACCAGAGCCTGAGCCTGATCCTGGCCGACAGCGGCGCGCTGATGCTCGATGTGTTCGCGCCGTTCATCGAGCCATTGGAGCGTGAACTGGCCAGTCCGCGCCTGGCCCGGGTCGGCCAGGCGCACGGCATGGTGGATTTCGACACCTACCACCGCCGCATCAACGCGATGAACTTCGCCCTGACCCATGACGATGGCATCGCGGTGAACTACGACGATGCCGACGTGATCCTGGTGGCGGTGTCGCGCGCCGGCAAGACGCCCACCTGCATCTACCTGGCCCTGCACTATGGGGTGCGCGCGGCCAATTACCCGCTGACCGACGAAGACCTGGAAAGCGACCGCCTGCCGCCACGCCTGCGCAACTACCGGCGCAAGCTGTTCGGCCTGACCATCGACCCGGACCGGCTGCAGCAGATCCGCCAGGAGCGCCGCCCGAACTCGCGCTACGCAAACCTGGACACCTGCAAGCGCGAGGTGGCTGCGGCCGAGGTGATGTTCCAGATGGAGCGGATCCCGACCCTGAGCACCACCCATACCTCGATCGAGGAGATTTCCAGCAAGGTGCTGGCCACGCTGGGGCTGCAGCGCGAGCTGTATTGATCCTCGTCTGGTAGAGCCGGCCGCTGGCCGGCTGGTCGATGCACCCTCGGCCGTGATGCGGGGCTGCCGGCCAGCGGCCGGCACTACCCAGGGGTTGGCTTGCACGTGCGCGCCCCCACGTTGAAGCACCAACGTGTAGGATCGACCCATGGCCCGAGCCTTGCCCCGCACCGAACGCATTCCCCGCCTGAGCCGGCTGAGCTGGCTCATGGGCCTGTACGCGGAAAACTACCGCCATCTGGTGCGTCTGTTCGAACCGGCCGGACTGGTGGCGGGCAGCTACATTTCCTCGATCGGCGACGGCCTGGATGTCCGCCTGGACGTGATCGAGTGCCACCGCTACACGGTGGAACTGCGCCTGACCTACGACCTGGCCGACCCGGTCACCGGTGAGCCGGATCCGTCGGCCTATGTGCGTCTGTACCGTGACGCGCGCCAGGCCGAGACCACCCATTGCTACGTAGGCCGCCGCTGGCAGGACACGATGGGCCTGTATCCGCCGCCGGCGGAGCTGATCAGCCACCGCATGCGGATGAACACCTTCCTCGGCAAGTGGCTGGAATACCTGGCCGAGCGCGGCCACGGCGTGGCCACCCTGCGCCGCGATCCCGACGGTGCTGGCACACCTGCCGAGCGCCGCCTGTCGCTGGTGCGCTGATCGGCCATAATCCACGGCTGACCTGCCGCTGGATGCTGCCCCATGCCGTACACCCCGATCGTCGCCACCCTGGGCTATGTGCTGTCGCCTGATCGTCGCCAGGTGCTGATGATCCACCGCAATACCCGTCCCGGTGACCACCACCTGGGCAAGTACAACGGCCTGGGCGGCAAGATCGAAGCGGACGAGGATGTGGCGGCCAGCATGCGCCGCGAGATCGCCGAGGAAGCCGGCATCGACTGCACCGGCATGCGCCTGCGCGGCACCATCAGCTGGCCGGGCTTCGGCAAGCACGGCGAGGATTGGCTGGGTTTCGTGTTCGTCATCGATGGATTCGAGGGCACCCCGCACGGCGGCAACCACGAAGGCACGCTGGAGTGGGTGGACCTGGACAAGCTGGACACCCTGCCGATGTGGGAGGGCGACCGCAACTTCCTGCCGCTGGTGTTCGACGCCGACCCGCGCCCGTTCCACGGCGTGATGCCGTACAAGGACGGGCGCATGGTGAGCTGGTCCTTCAGCCGCCTGTGAGCCGGGAAATCGGGTAGCTGCCAACCTTTGGTCGGCACGCTCTTCTGGCAAATTAATACCCGGGCAATATTGACGGGAGAGAATTACCCGGGCAATATTCGCGCATCGCCTCTGATGCCGTTGCCATGCCTGCGTCCCGACTTCCTCCCTTCAGTTGTTTCGACGGCCATCGCCTGGTCGCTTCCGGTACGCCGGAAGTGGCCGCGCTGGCGTTGAAGCAGCTGCGTGTCGACAACGCTGCCGGTCCGCTGCTGGTGTTCGACAACGCCACCGGCCGCACCCGTGATTTCGATACGCGTGGCAGCGACGCAGAACTCCTGGCGCGGGTAAACGAAGCGTTTCCCGCCGCCGTGGGGACGGATGCCGACGTCACTGCCGAAGAGGCGCCCGCAACCCCACGTGGCCGTGGCCGCCCCAAGCTGGGTGTGGTCGCCCGAGAAGTGACCTTGCTGCCGCGCGATTGGGCGTGGCTTGCCGAGCAGCCTGGCGGTGCCTCGGTGGTGCTGCGCAAGCTGGTGGAGGCGGCCAGCCGTGCCGGTGCTGACAAGGACCGCCAGCGTCGTGACAGCGAGCGTGCCTATCACTTCCTGCAGACCATCGCCGGTGACCTGCCGGGTTTCGAGGAAGCCATCCGCGTCCTGTTCGCGCATGACCGCGCGGGCCTGGAAGCGGCGTTGCGGAGTTGGCCCGCGGATGTGCGCGCCCACGCTCTGCGCCTGGCCTTCGACGATCCTGCGGACCACATCGACGGCTGAGCCATCGCGCCGTTGCTGAGCGACGGCGCCACCTGACCACGGGCCACGGCCTGCTTTCCCTGTGCTTGCTTTGCTGGCGGAAACGCCGGGCAGGGCGGCGCCTTGCCCAGAGAACCCCATGAGCACCCCTGTACATCCGATACCTCCGGCAGCACCCCCGCTGTGGCGCACCTATCTGACCCTGCTGCTGCCGATGCTGCTGACCAATGCGCTGCAGCTGGCCGCAGGCACGCTGGACAACATCTACCTCGGCCATCTGCTTGGCACACAGGCAGTGGCCGCAGCGGCTGCGTTCTTCCCCGTCTTCTTCCTGCTGTTGGCCCTGGTAATGGGCCTGGCGACCGGTGCGATGGTGCTGATCGGCCAGGCCTGGGGCGCGGGCCGCCCGCAGCAGGCACGCGCCGTGGCTGGCAGCGCGGTGGCGCTGATCCTGCTGCTGTCGGTGCTGGTGATGACTGTGGGCGGCGGCTTCGCGCCACAACTGCTGGTGGCGTTGGGCACGCCGGCAGCGGTCCTCAGTGAGTCCATTGTCTACGCACGCGTGCTGTTGCTGACGGCACCGGTGTTCTTCCTGCTGTGGCTGGCCACTGCGGTGAGCCGCGCGGTGGGCGATGCGAAGACACCGCTGGATGCGCTGCTGCTGGCAACGGTGGTCGGCCTGCTGTGCACGCCGCTGCTGATCCTCGGCTGGGCCGGCCTGCCGCAGCTGGGTTCGGCCAGTGCGGCAGTCTCCGCGGCGTTTGCCTCGCTGCTGGCCCTGGCCTGGCTTATGTGGCGGTGGCAGAGGATGGGGCACCCGTTGGCGCCGGGACGTGAGCTGCTGCGTGCCATCCGTTTCGATGGCGTGCTCATCCGCGCGATGCTGCGCATCGGCGTACCGTCATCGCTGCAGATGCTTAGCCTGGCCATTGCCGAAATCGTGTTGCTGGGCTGGATCAACCGCTACGGCTACACGGCCACGGCCGCCTACGGTGCGGTCAACCAGTTGATGAGCTGGGTGCAACTGCCGGCGATGTCGCTGGGGATCACCGCCACCATCCTCGCGGCGCACGCGATGGGCGCGGGGCGTACGGCACGGCTGCCCGCCATCGCTCGCACCGGTGTGCTGCTTGGGCTGGCGATGCTGAGCGTGGTGGTGCTGCTGGTGATGGCGCTGGCGCCCTGGCTGACCGGGCTGATTCTTGCGGCCGCAGAGGTGCGCGAATTGGCCGCATCGCAGCTGCGCACGGTGGTATGGGGCGTGCTGGCGATGGGAGGCAGCGCGGTGCTGGTCGGAGTGATGCGAGGCAGTGGCACGGTGATGTTGCCAGCGTTGCTGGGCATGGCAGCGGTACTGCTGCTGGAGCTGCCGTTGGCGATGTGGTTGCAGGCGCGGCATGGGCTGGCCGGCCTGTGGTGCGCGTGGCCGCTGGGGTTGCTGGCGATGCTGGTGATGCAGGTGTTCTGCTTCGCGCATTGGCGGCGGCGGGAGCAGGCCGGGTAGTGCCGACCGCTGGCCGGCAACGCGGAACGGTCGGGGCAGCCGGCCAGCGGCCGGCTCTACCACGCGGTCGGATCACCGTCGTTGCGGCGGCTGCGGTGGGCCGACCACTGGTGATGCGGGTGTTCTGTGTTGCTCGCTGGCGGCGGGTGCGGGCTGGGTAGTGCCGGCCGCTGGCCGGCAATCCGGAATGCCGCGGCAGCCGGCCAGCGGCCGGCTCTACCACGCGGTCGGATCACCGTCGTTGCGGCGGCTGCGGTGGGCCGACCACTGGTGATGCGGGTGTTCTGTTTCGCTCGCTGGCGCCGGGTGCAGGCTGGGTAGTGCCGGCCGCTGGCCGGCAACGCGGAACGGCCGGGGCAGCCGGCCAGCGGCCGGCTCTACCACGCGTTCGGATCACAGTCGTTGCGGCGGCTGCGGTGGGTCGGCCACTGGTGATGCAGGTGTTCTGTGTTGCTCGCTGGCGGCGGGTACAGGCTGGGTAGTGCCGGCCGCTGGCCGGCAATCCGGAATGCCGCGGCAGCCGGCCAGCGGCCGGCTCTACCACTTCAGCGCCGCTGTGCCAGCAGCAGATGGAAGTGCTTTTCGCGGATCTGGCCGTCATTGCCGGCTGCGGATTCCCGGTGGCTGCGCCAGGCCGAGACGCGGAAGCCCGACACACGCAGCGCCAGCTCCACCGCGTCCAGCTCATGCAGTTGGAAGTCGGCAGCAAATGGCAGGCTGCGCATGAAGCTGGCGTCGCCAAAGGCCAGGCACAGGCGGCCGCCCCGGCGCAGCACCCGCGCCAGCTCGTCCAGCACCGGCGCCAGGTTCGGCCAGAAGTACAGGGTGTTGACCGCCAGCGCGGCATCCATCGCGGCATCGGCGACCGGCAGCGCATGAGCGTCGCCGTGTCGCATCGCGGCACGCTCGGCCAACCCGGCGCTGGCCAGGCGCTGGTTGCCGGCCTCGACCATGGCGGTGGACAGCTCAATACCCAGATAGTGGCTGTCGGTGGCCCGCAGCATCAGCGGCGCGAAGGCCGCATTGCCGGGGCCGATCTCCAGGACCCGTTCGCCAGTGCCGACGGCCAGCAGCCCGATCGCGGCCAGGTTGAGTGCGCCGTTGCTGCGGTTCATCGAGTCGGCCACCGCCAGCGCGGCCTCGCCATGGGGCTGCCGCAGCTGTGCGGCCAGAGTGGGAGCATCCAGCATCATCATCGTCCGTTGCAGAGTTTCGGACGTGGCGGCGGCGGGTCCGCCGGTGACCATAGCGCCGACCTTGTGGCTTGGGAAGTAGGGAAACCCCGCTTCGGGGTGATGAGGAAATGTCCAGCGTCGCAGTCGGTGAGATCTGGTTGTCCACAGGGGGTGTGGATTACGCGTGGGCAACTTTGTGGATAAGCCGCGACAGGCGCCACCCCCCTAGGCTGTCAAGATGGGTGGCGAAAAATTCACCGCCGGTGAGGACAGGTGAGGGAGCGGTGAAGGCTGGGGCCTGCCAGCGCTGTCGCCAGTGGCGGCGCTCGCGGTAACCTGTGGGCCTTGATGCTCCGTGAGACCCCATGAAACGTCACTTCTCGATGCTGCGCGAATTCCAGCTGGCCGACTGGTTCACCCTGGCCAATGCTTTCTGCGGCACCGGTGCGGTCTTTGCCGCAATGCGCTTCCTGCAGGACGGCGAGCGCGGCTACCTGCTGTTCGGCATGGCGTTGATCCCGCTGGCTTTCATTTTCGACGCCCTCGATGGGCGCATCGCGCGCTGGCGCAAGTCCAGCTCCACCCTGGGCCGCGAGCTGGACTCGCTGTCCGACGTGATCTCCTTCGGTGTGGCCCCGGCGGCGCTGGCCTACGCCTGCGGCATGCAGGGCGGCTGGGACTGGCTGGTGCTGAGCTATTTCGTCTGCTGCGGCGTCAGCCGCCTGGCGCGCTACAACGTCACCGCAGAGGCGCTGGCCGGCGACGAGGGCAAGGTCGCGTATTTCGAGGGCACCCCGATCCCGACCAGCCTGGTGCTGGTGATTGTGCTGGCGATCGCCGCCGGTACCGATGCCATCGGCCAGAACATCTGGTTCGGCCAGTGGCAGATCGGCCCGTGGCAGCTGCACCCGATGGTGTTGTTGTTCGCCTTGTCCGGGTCGCTGATGATCAGCAAGACCCTGCGCATTCCCAAGCCATGAGCCAGCCCTGCGGAGGCCTGCGATGACCAGCTCGGCCCACGACGCCGGCAGCAGCGATTTCGAGACCCTGGCCCGGCAGTACTTCGGCGCCTGGGGCGATGCCCTGCGCCACGCCAGCACGCCCGGTGCGCCGGCAGGTGACGACCCCGGCAGCTGGCAACGGCTGTTCGACTGGTGGGGCCAGCTGTTGCCCGAGCAGGGGCAGGGCGCGCCGGAAGATGCCGTGCGCCGCTTCCGCGAACAGGCGGGCAGCTGGTACGGAACCATGCAGGAAGTGGCCGCGCGTTTCGCCGGCCGCGACGCCAGCAGTGCCGACGTGGCACAAGCCTGGCGCGAGGCGGTGCAGGGGCAGGGCGACGGCATGCTGCAGTGGATGCTGCAGGGCGCCCGTGGCAGCACCCACGCTGGCGCCGCTGTACCGGAGTTTGCCGCCTGGCTGCAGCAGTTCCAGCTGCAGGCCGGTCCGTGGCTGCAGAGCCCGGCGTTCGGGCCCGGCCGCGAGCACCAGGCGCGCTGGCAGGCGCTGCTGCGGGCGCAGGAGGAATACCAGCAGCATTCGCGCGCCTACGTCGATCAAATCAAGCAGGCACTGGACGAGGCCTTCGCGCTGTTCGAGCAGCGCCTGGCCGAGCACGAGCAGCCGGGCAGCCAGCTGACCAGCGCCCGCGCGATGTTCGACCTGTGGATTGAAGTGGCCGAGGAGGCCTACGCCAAGGTCGCCATGTCCGAACCGTTCCAGCAGGTGTATGCCGCGCTGGGCAACGCTCAGATGCGCCTGCGCGCCGGCCTGCAGCGCGAGGTGGAACAGATGAGTGAACGGATCGGCCTGCCGACCCGCAGTGAGATGGACGCCGCGCACCGCCGCATCGCCGAGCTGGAGCGCAGCCTGCGCCGCCTGCAGGCACAGGTGGCGGCCATGGCCGGTGCGGGCGAGGTCGATCCGGTGGCACAGCCGGCGCCGGCGAAGGTGAAGCCGGTCGCGCGCAAGGCCGCGAAGAAGGCCGCGCCGGCAAAGAAGGCGGCTGCGAAAAAGGCGCCTGCGAAAAGGGCTGCACCAAAGGCAGCGCCCCGTACTTCCACGCGGACGCGTGACCGATGAAAGGACCGCTGGGCTTCAACGCCGATGACCTGATGCAGGAAACCCTGGCCATGCAGCGCAAGCTGATGGAAGGGCTGAAGCTGCTGCCGCAGGTGGAAGACGTGGACTACGGCGTGACCGCGCGCGAGGAAGTCTGGCGCGACGACAAGGTGGTGCTGTACCGCTTCGTCGGCGAACAGGCACCGACCCGCCGCACGCCGTTGCTGATCGTCTACGCGCTGGTCAACCGGCCGTACATGGTCGACCTGCAGGCCGATCGCTCACTGGTACAGAAGCTGCTGGCGCTGGGGCAGGACGTCTACGTGCTGGACTGGGGTTACCCGGATCGCTCGGAGCGCTTCCAGACCCTGGAGGACTACCTGCTGCGCTACATCGATGGCGCGGTCGATGCGCTGCGCGCGCGCGGTGGTGGACCGGTCGACCTGCTCGGCATCTGCCAGGGCGGCGTGTTCGCGCTGTGCTACGCCGCGCTGCGCCGGCAGAAGCTGGGCAAGCTGATCACCATGGTCACCCCGGTCGATTTCCACACCGCCGACAACATGCTCTCGCACTGGGCGCGGCAGGTGGATGTGGACCTGCTGGTCGACACGCTGGGCAACATCCCGGCCGACCTGATGAATGCCAGTTACCTGATGCTCAAGCCGTTCCGCCTGAACGTGCAGAAGTACGTCGGCCTGCTCGACATCCTCGATGACAAGGCTGCGCTGGAGGATTTCCTGCGGATGGAGAAGTGGATCTTCGATTCACCGGACCTGGCCGGCGAGGCGTTCCGCGACTTCATCAAGCAGTTCTACCAGGGCAACGGGTTGATGAACGGCACGGTGCGGATCGGCGAAGAGGCGGTGGATCTGTCGAAGGTGACCCTGCCGGTACTGAACATCTACGCCGAGCAGGACCATCTGGTGCCGCCGGATGCCTCGCGCGCAATGCGTGGACGCCTGGGCACCGAGGATTACACTGAGTCCAGTTTCCGTGGCGGCCATATCGGCATCTACGTGTCCGGTCGCGCGCAGCGCGAAGTGCCCGCCACGATCGATGGCTGGTTGAAGGCGCGCGACGTGTAAGGCCTGCTTCGCTTTTGTAGAGTCGAGCTTGCTCGACTGCCTTGGAGAATAATGATGTCGCAACGGTTCACGCTGCTGCTTGCCACGCTGCTGCTGGCAGCACCTGTTGCTCACGCCGCACCCAGTACGGATGCACGCCGGGAGATCGCCCAGCTGATCTCCAGCCTGGACGGCTCCCAGTGCCGGTTCCAGCGCAATGGCAGCTGGTACGACAGCAGCGATGCGCGCGCGCACCTGCAGCGCAAGTACGACTACCTGCTGAAGAAGGACATGGTGGACAGCGCAGAGCAGTTCATCGAGCGCGCCGCCAGCCAGAGCAGCATGAGCGGCAAGCCCTATCGCATCCAATGCCCGGGGCAGCCTGAACAGACCGCGGCCGCCTGGTTCGGCGCCCGCCTGCAGGCCCTGCGCCACCGCACGCCGTAGACATAGGGGCGGTGTAGAGTCGAGCCATCTCGACTGCTTTTTCCCGTAGCCCAGGAGAACCGCCATGAACACCACGCCGCGCACGCTGTCGCGTTCATTGAACGACCGCATGATTGCCGGCGTGATGGGCGGCATTGCCCATCGCTTCGGCTGGAATGCCACCCTGGTACGGATCGTGTTCGTGCTGGTCTCGATCGGCTCGGCGGCCTTCCCCGGCATCCTGGTCTACCTGATCCTGTGGCTGCTGATTCCCAACGAGGCCGATTGAAGACTCCCGTGACGCCCTGGCCGATCTGGCTGCGCGCGCTGCAGGTGCTGGGCGCGGTGTGGACGTCCCCCAATTCCCTGCTCGGCCTGATCGGTGGACTGGCCGGCATGCTCGGCGGCGCGACGCTGCGCTGGAGCGGCCGTGACAGCGCGTTGGTGTTCGATCGCTGGCCGTGGGGGCCGGGTGGGGCGATCACCCTGGGCAATGTGATCCTGCACACCGGGCATGACCTGGGCATTTCCTGCCGCACCTATGCGCACCAGGCAGGGTGGGGCGTGGAGCCGCTGATCCGGCTGGATGACCACGAACGCGCGCACGTCTACCAATACATGGTGCTGGGGCCGCTGTACCTGCCGGTGTACCTGCTGTGTGGTGGGGTGAGTGCGCGCAATCCGTTCGAGCGCGCGGCCGATCATTTCGCCCGGTTCGGGCGTGGCTGGTGGCCGTAGTTTCCAGCCAACGGCGCAGCCCCTCGTGGGTGGTCGCGGAATGCGTTCATGCGATTGGGCCGGGCGGGGTGGGTTCGCGGGACACGCCGTAAACCCGTCCCTGGGGGCTCGATGGCGCCATCCATGGCGCCAACGGTCCCGCGAACCCACCCCGCCCGGCCCCTGACAGTTTCCGTGCGCGTCCAGCCACGGAGAAGAAATAGAACAGCAGAAGCGGGTCGCGCGCTGCGCTTGCTCGCGAGCGGGGCATGGCTTGGCTTGGCTTGGCTCTACAGGAAGCAACAAATCAGCCGGCCAAGCTGTTTTTGCTTTTGATCTTCTTTTTTCTTTTCCGTGGGGGGAGGCAGGCATCAGGAACCTGTCAGCGGCCGGGAGGGTGGGTGGGGCGGGGTGTCCGCGGCATGGATGCCGCGGCCAAGCCCCGGGGGGCACTTCAGGGACGGGTTCACGGCGTCCCCGCACTACCCACCCTCCCGGCCAGCCCCCGGGAAACCAGCTTTCCGCGAACAACCAAACCACCCACGAGGGGCTGCGCCGTTGGCGGGAATCCCCCACGGATTCGTTAGCCGGAAGTTAAAGATCCGTAAGCATTCTGCTGCGATCCCGCAGTCATCTGCATGCAACCGATCGTCATTAGCCTTCGTGACGTTCCAGTCAGGTTCGACGCGGTAAGCTCTCCCTCGATGAGCTCGCAGCATCGCTCATCGAGTGCAGTACGCAGTAGCAATTTGGAGGAATACATCACATGGCAATCGTTCTTTATGTCGGTGGTAGCAAGGATGGCGAGAAGGGCGTGGTGCCCTACGGCTTCAGCAAATCCCGCGCCGACACCGCGCTGGGGCCGGAGTTCTACACGGAGCGGTTCATGGAACTGCAGGGTGTCGGCAAGGTCCGCCTGATGGCCCTGGAAGGCATGCGTGACGAGATCGTCATGCAGCGCGCCGCCCGCCACTACCGCTGACCTCCGCAACACGCGGCAGGGCGCGCCCACCATCGTGCGCCCGCGCCGGCATCCCAGCCCAGGGCCAGTCCGAGCCCTCTCTCCGCCAGGATGCCGGCGTCCACTCCGGCCTCGCTGCTGAACCTCGCCCCCTGTCAATGCCTTGTCCGGCTCCGTCGTGGATTGCCAGAATGGGGTCTTCCCGTAACGCGGCACAGACCTGAAGCAATGCACGACGCCAAGAACGCCCAGAGCGCGCTCGCCCAGCAGATCGCCCAGACCATCGCCGACGAGATCGGTGCCCAGTCCGCCCAGGTACGTGCCGCCGTCGGCCTGCTCGACGAGGGCGCCAGCGTTCCGTTCATCGCGCGCTACCGCAAGGAAGTGACCGGGGGCCTGGACGACACCCAGCTGCGCAACCTGGAAGTGCGCCTGACTTACCTGCGCGAACTGGAAGACCGGCGCGCGGCGGTGCTGGCCAGCATCGGCGAGCAGGGCAAGCTCAGCGACGACCTGCGCAACGACATCCTGGCCGCCGACACCAAGAGCCGACTGGAAGACCTGTACCTGCCGTACAAGCCCAAGCGCCGTACCCGCGCCCAGATCGCCCGCGAGGCCGGTCTGGAACCGCTGGCTGATGGCCTGCTGGCCGACCCGACGCAGGACCCTCAGGTCTTCGCGGCTTCCTTCGTCGACACCGACAAGGGCGTGGCCGACACCAAGGCTGCGTTGGAAGGTGCACGCGCGATCCTGATGGAGCGCTGGGGCGAAGATGCCGCGCTGGTCGGTGAGCTGCGCACCTGGCTGGGCGAGACCGGCGTGATCCGTGCCCGCGTGGCCGAGGGCAAGGAAACCGAAGGCGCCAAGTACCGCGATTATTTCGAGCATGCCGAGGCGCTGGCGAAGATTCCCTCGCACCGCTTGCTGGCGCTGTTCCGTGCGCGCCGCGAGGAGATCCTGTTCCTGGAACTGGACCCGGGCAGCGAGGCCGAGGCCGGCCACCAGTACGCCGAAGGACGCGTGGCGCGCAAGGCCGGCATCGCCGATCAGGGCCGCGCCGCCGACCGCTGGCTGCTGGATGCCTGCCGCCTGACCTGGCGTGCCAAGCTGCACACCCATCTGCTGCTGGACCTGTTCAACCAGGCTCGCGAAAAGGCCGAGGCCGAAGCCATCGCAGTGTTCGGCGACAACCTGAAGGACCTGCTGCTGGCGGCTCCGGCGGGCCCGAAGACTGTACTCGGGCTGGACCCGGGCATCCGCACCGGCTGCAAGATTGCCGTGGTCGATGCCACCGGCAAGCTGGTCGCCACCGAGACCATCTACCCGCACGAGCCGCGCCGCCAGTGGGACCAGTCGCTGCAGACGATCAAGCAGCTGTGCGCCAAGCACAACGTGGAACTGATCGCGATCGGCAACGGCACCGCCAGCCGCGAAACCGACAAGCTGGCCGGCGAAGCGATCAAGGCTGCCGCCAACCCGAAGCTGCAGAAGGTGGTGGTCAGCGAGGCGGGCGCGTCGGTGTACTCGGCGTCCGAGTTCGCGGCCAAGGAATTCCCGGGGCTGGACGTGTCGCTGCGTGGCGCGGTGTCCATCGCGCGCCGCCTGCAGGATCCGCTGGCCGAACTGGTCAAGATCGAACCCAAGGCGATCGGTGTCGGCCAGTACCAGCACGACGTGGACCAGTACCGCCTGGCACGGGCGCTGGATGCGCGGGTCGAGGACTGCGTGAATGCCGTGGGCGTGTACGTGAACACCGCTTCGGCCGCGCTGCTGTCGCGCGTGTCCGGCCTGTCGTCCACGGTGGCCGAGAACATCGTGCGCCATCGTGACGACAATGGCCCGTTCAAGCGCCGCAAGGACCTGCTGAAGGTCGCGCGCCTGGGCGAGAAGACCTTCGAGCAGTGCGCCGGCTTCCTGCGTATCGCCGATGGTGACCAGCCGCTGGACGCCTCGGCGGTGCACCCCGAAGCCTACCCGGTGGTCGAGCGCATCGTGGCCAGCACCGCGCGCCCGATCAAGGCGCTGATCGGTGATGGCAGCTTCCTGCGCGGCTTGAAGGCAGAACAGTTCACCGACGACACCTTCGGCGTGCCGACCGTGCGCGACATCCTGAAGGAACTGGAAAAGCCGGGCCGTGACCCGCGTCCGGAGTTCAAGGCCGCGCGCTTCGCCGAGGGCGTCGAGGACATCAAGGACCTGCGCGAGGGCATGGTGCTGGAAGGTGTGGTCAGCAACGTGGCCGCCTTCGGCGCCTTCGTCGATATCGGCGTGCACCAGGATGGCCTGATCCACATTTCGGCGCTCTCCGATACGTTCGTGAAGGACCCGCGCGACGTGGTCAAGGCCGGCGATATCGTCAAGGTGAAGGTGCTGGAGGTGGACGTGGCGCGCAAGCGCATCGCCCTGACCCGGCGCCTGGACGATACCCCGGGCCAGGCCACCAGCCGCCCGGGCCAGCGCGATGACCGCGGCCAGGGGCAGGGGCCGCGCCGCGACGCAGGCGGCCAGAACCGCGGGCCAAACCGGGGCCAGGGCAATGGCGGCCGTCCCGCTCAGTCCGCGCCCCCGGCCAACAACGCCCTGGCGGAGGCCTTCGCCCGCGCCAAGCGCAGTTGAGGACCGTGTCCCCCGTCACGCTTGATTCGTGGCGGGGGACTTGTCGATTTTCCCCGTGATTGCGCACACTTGCGCCTGAGGGGGGCGTTTGGCCTCCCCGCTGTCGCTGGGGAGGGCCATGACGCCAGCAGGACCCGTTGTCTTCGTTGAGGGCTGCAGCGTTGTGCTGCGGCTGCTGCCCGCCTGTGCGGGCCGGGGACCGGATTGATGGCGGGCCAGGGAAACAACGGCAACGGGCTGCTCGAGCGGCGCCTGCAGGAACTGGCAGAGGAGCGCCGGCGCCTGGCCATGATCATCGACGGCACCGCTGCCGGTACCTGGGAATGGAACGTGCAGACCGGCGAAATGCGGGTCAATGCGCGCTGGGCGGAGATTGTCGGCTATCGGCTGGAAGAGCTTGAGCCGGTGTGCCAGAAGACGTTCCTGAAGCTGGTCCACCCCGACGACATCGTCCTGTCCGACGCGGCACTCGAGGATCACTTCGAAGGCCGCAGCGACAACTATGTCTGCCTGCTGCGCATGCGCCACAAGAATGGCCAGTGGATATGGATCCACGATCGTGGCCGCGTGTTCGAATGGGACGGGCAGGGACGACCGCTGTGGATGGCCGGTGCGCACGCCGACGTGACCGAGCTGCAGCAGGCGCGGCAGGATGCGGCCGAGAGCCGACAGCGATTGCAGGCCGTGGTCGACGCGTCCGATGAGGTGGCGGTGATCGCGACCGATACCGAAGGGACCATCACCCTGTTCAATACCGGCGCGGAACGCCTGCTGGGTTACAGCGCGGAAGAAGTGGTCGGCCAGCGGCGACTGGGTGATTTCCACGATCCGGACGAGCTGGCGGCCTGGCTGCGTCCGCTGGCGGCTGCGGACGGAAGCCTGCCGGGCGCGTTTGAAGCACTCAGCGCCCGCGCCGATGAGCAGACCTATTCACGGCAGTGGACACTGCGGCGCAAGGATGGCCAGCCACGCCAGGTGCGCTTGTCGATCAGCCGCATGGATGGTGCCGGCGGCGCGCGGATCGGCTATGTCGGCATGTCCATCGACATCACCGAGATCCTGCAGGCGCGCGCCGAAGCACGCCTGTCGGCAGAGAAATTCGCCGGTGCGTTCACGTCGGCGGCGCTGGGCATGGCGCTGGTGTCGCTGGAAGGACGCTGGCTGGACGTCAATGACGCACTGTGCCGGATCCTGGGCTACCCCCGCGAAGAACTGCTGCAGGTTGATTTCCAGCGCCTGACCCACCCCGATGACCTGCAGACCGACCTGGCCCTGGTGCAGGATCTGCTGGCCGGGCGGCGCAGCCACTACCACCTGGAAAAGCGCTATCTCGATCGCGACGGCAAGGTGATCTGGGCGCGGCTGTCGGTGTCGCTGGTGCGCACCGAGCACGGTGAACCGCTGCATTTCGTGTCGCAGATCCAGGACATCAGCGCCCAGCGCAGCAGCGAGCAGCGCCTGTTCGAGAGCGAGCAGCGCAGCCGTATCACGCTTGATGCGGTTGCCGACCTGGTGCTCAGTGTCAGCCTGGATGGCCGTATCGACTACGCCAATGCCGCCGCAGTACGCACCCTGGCGGGTGATGGCGCGCTGTCGCTGGCCGGGCACAAGGTGCAGGACGTGCTGGCACTGACCACCGAATATGCGCCCGGCTCGGTACTGGATGTGTCGGTCCTGCTGGACCCGGAAAGCAATGCGGTGGACCTGCACGCCGATCTTCTGCTGCGCCTGGGCGCGGCCACGATCCCGGTCGACCTGACCCGTGCCTGGCTGCGTGATGATGAAGGTCATGTACGCGGTGCAGTGTGGGTACTGCGCGATGACACCCAGCAGCGCGCGCGCCAGCGCGAAGCGCGCCATCTGGCCGAGATCGATCCGCTGACCGAGCTGAGCAACCGTCGCGGCTTCGAGGTGCACCTGCAGCAGGCGATCACCCGCGTCGAGCGAACTGGCCAGGCCGCGTCGTTGATGTACATCGACCTGGACCGCTTCAAGCCGGTCAACGACACCTGGGGCCATCTGGCTGGCGATGCCGTGCTGTGGGCGGTGGCCAGCGTGCTGCGCCACGGTGTGCGTGATTCGGACGTAGTGGCGCGTCTGGGCGGCGACGAATTCGCAGTGATCCTGTCCGGCTGCACGCCGCGTCGTGCCGCGCGCATCGGCGGTGAACTGCTGCACACCCTGGCATCGCTGTCGATTCCGTGGGACCGGGACCGCCTGCATGTGGGTGCCAGCATCGGTATCGCGCCATTGGCGGGTGGGATGAGCGTGGACCAGGCCGTGGCAGCGGCTGATGCCCAGTGCTACCGGGCCAAGGCAATGGGTCGCAACAACGTACAGGTGCAGGGCGAGGCCAGTGAGCTGCCCGGCGATGATTCCGAAGCCGCCGA
The DNA here is from genome assembly GCF_054473855.1 of Stenotrophomonas genospecies 3. Classification (NCBI taxonomy): domain Bacteria; kingdom Pseudomonadati; phylum Pseudomonadota; class Gammaproteobacteria; order Lysobacterales; family Lysobacteraceae; genus Stenotrophomonas; species Stenotrophomonas genospecies 3. Next base: position 2,780 of record NZ_JBTMUR010000005.1, on the reverse strand, counting down.
AGGCTGATCTCAGCCTGTGAGAGGGCGTGCGCGAATACTGCGCGCACATCCACTCATGCAGGTGATCCCATGAAGGTCTGGAACCCGGTTGCGATGCGGGCCTACGCCCCGGCGATGGTTGGCTGGTGCCTCGCGCTGGCCGCCTGCCTGCGTGCGGAACAGCTGCGCGGCGACCTTCACGCGCAGGCCCTGCTGCCGGTACTGCAGGGCGGCGCGGTCGCCCTGCTGGTGTTCACGCTGTCCTGTATCGGTGCCGCCAGCATCGTGCTGTGGCGGACGGGCGGGAACGCGGTGGAGTGATGCGGTGGATGGTCACCGCTTCCTCCACGTCATGTTGCGTCAGCGCAGTACTTCATCCGAACTGACCAGCTGCACGTCATGCATCAGGTTGAGGTAAGCCTCGTAGTAGCCCTTGTGCGAGGCACCGACGATGGTCAGCATGCGGGTGCCTGGATGCTGGCCCAGGATGTCGCGCATGTTGGCGACCATGCGCAGGTTGCGGGTTTCCCAGTAGCCCACGTAGTTGCGGCCGAAGCCTTCCGGCGAGGGCTCGACGAGGGTCGCGCCGAAATCGCTGTTGAAGGCCACCATCGCGGCTGCGGGGGCGTTGTAGGCGCGATACATTGCGAGCAATCCATCCGGTTGAGCAAGATTGGCCTCCAGTCGTTCATCGGCCGCCCTGCGCGCTTTGACGAAGGAATTGTCCCAGGCACCGCGTATGGCGGCAGCGTAGGCCTTCTGCTGCGATTCCGGTGTTGGCGAATCTGCAGTGTGGTCGTCGACCGACCACAGGCGCTCCAGCCCCAGGCGTGCCGCAAGTACGCCGGCCACCAGTCCGGCCTCGTTGCGGCGGGCCATGCGCGTGTCGAGGAACTGCACCAGCTCCGGTGTCAGGCTGTCCGAAGCACGTCGCTCTTCCCTGGACAGCCGCAGCCATTGGACGACTGCCGAGCTGCTTTCGCCCGCGGCCAGGAACACGGCGGCCAATCGGCGCCGCTGGGCAGCGGTCGGCGCCTTCGGCCAATCCGCAAGCAGGCGTTCCATCTCCACGTTGGCGCTGGGCACGTCCAGGCCGGTGGCGGCCTGCGCCGGTGCCGGGTCGACGCAGTAGTCCGCTACGCTCTCCGCGTATCGGGCCGGATTGCGGCGCATGAAGTCACACTGCAGGCCGGACAGGTTCTCCACCGCGATCGCGGTTGGCCGCCAGGCTTCCAGGCGCTGCAGCAGAGGTTCCAGCATCGCCGGCGTGAAGGTCTCCGGCAGGCTGGACAGGTGCGGGCTGCCCAGCACCAGCACTTCGTTCGGGCGTCCTGCGGGTGGTCCCTTCAGCTGGTCGGGGTGGAAGGCGGGTCGATAGGCGGCGTCGTTGGCCAGCGCGCTGCTGCTGCACAGGGCCAGGAAGAGAAGGCTGGCAAAGCGAGGGAACATGCGATCTCCATGTCGATAAGCATCCTGCGCATGCTGGTCATTTTCTCCTGCTGGGGAATCCCGCATTGGTCATGTAAACCTTTCTGCCTTGAGCTGCATCCTTCTGCTGAGCGATGCTGTACGCAATGCCCAGGCGATGCAGAAGATGACATTGGACGACTGGACCATCGACAGTCCGCGGCTGCACCTCCGGCCATTCACGCCCGGTGATGCCGACGAGGCATTTGTGGCAATCACACCCGGGCTGACCCGCTATATGGCGTTCGAGCCCCCACCCTCGAAGGAGGCGTTTGCTGGCGTCTGGCGGGCGTGGCTGCTTACCATCGCCGACGGGACCGACATCACGTTGGTGATCCGCAGGCGCGGGGATGGGGTATTCCTTGGCCTGGCAGGCCTGCATCGAGCCCGTGAAGCAGAACCCGAACTGGGCATCTGGATCGCAGAAGTGATGCATGGGCACGGCTATGGCCGCGAGGCAGTGGCGGCGGTGTGGTCGGCGGCCTCCGGGCGCCTGCGCTGTGCTGCGTTCCGCTACCCGGTGGCGGAACGGAACCGGTCCAGCCGTGCACTGGCTGAGTCCCTTGGTGGGCAGGCTGTGGCATGTGAGCAGGGCGTGAAGTACACGGCAATCGTCTACCGCATTCCGGCTGCAATGCACAGAGTTGCGACGGACGTCGCGGAATCCCGCTAAAGCGGCCGACGGCGTCGCCGATACTCCCTCTGGATCCCGCTCCAGTCACCCGCCGCAGGACCCCAGGCTGCCCCCGACGGGTGGTCCGCGCAGTGTGTTCCGCCGTTTCCAGATGCCGATCGCACCCGCAGCAGACGTTCTTGGCAGTCGCTCGAGAGGTGCCCGTTGGCACCTGTAGTCCCTGGCAACTGATGTTGCCGCCGGGCATCCCGCCCGTCGGGTCACAACCGCTTACCGGACACCGAGGATCAGACAATGCTCATTCCAGGCTTCACGGCAGGCGCGCAGGCGCCGGCCGAGCTGCATCCCCGTTGGTCGCCCTGGCGTGCGCTGCTTGGCGTGCTGGCGCCGCAGCAACGCACCAGCACAGAGGCGGCGATGACCGACCGCACCGAGCTGGAAGCGCAGGTGGCCGCGCTGCATCGCGTGCAGGCCGTCATCGAGTTCGCTCTCGACGGCACCATCCTGCGGGCCAATGACAATTTCCTGCAGGCGATGGGTTACCGGCTGGAGGAGATCCAGGGCAAGCATCACTCCCTGTTCGTCGACCCCGAGCAGGCGCGCAGCGCGGAATACCGCGACTTTGAAGTGACCCCCGAGACTTGGACGGGGTCAGGCGGCCGATTGGGCCTGCTCCCGGTACTTTACCGGGCTCAGACCT